>NZ_BPQM01000018.1 GCF_022179245.1 Methylobacterium gregans | reverse complement strand
TACGCGATGCTGGCGCGCGCCGATTCCGTCGGCGTGTTCCAGGTCGAGAGCCGGGCCCAGATGGCGATGCTGCCGCGCCTGCGGCCGCGGGAGTTCTACGACCTCGTGGTGCAGGTCGCCATCGTTCGGCCCCGGCCGAACGATGGCGACATGGTCCATCCCTATCTGCGCCGCCGCAACAACGAGGAGCCCGTCACCTACCCGGAGCCGCACCCCGACCACGGGCCGAAGGACGAGCTCTTCGCGCTCCTGCACCGAACCTACGGTGTCCCACTCTTCCAGGAGCACGCCATGCAGATCGCCATCACGGCAGCGGGATTCTCGCCGGCCGAGGCCGACGGCCTGCGCCGCGCCATGGCGACCTTCCGGCATGTCGGCACGATCGGGAGCTACGAGGCGAAGTTCGTCGGCGGCATGACGGCCCGCGGCTACGACCGCGCCTTCGCCGAGCGCTGTTTCGCGCAGATCCGGGGCTTTTCGACCTACGGCTTTCCGGAGAGCCACGCGGCGAGCTTCGCCCTCCTCGTCTACGCCTCGGCCTGGCTGAAATGCCGCCACCCCGACGTCTTCCTGGCCGCGATCCTCAACGCACAGCCGATGGGCTTCTACCAGCCCGCGCAGCTCGTGCGCGACGCCCGCGCCCACGGCGTCGAGGTCCGGGGCGTGGACGTCAATGCCAGCGCCTGGGACTGCACGCTGGAACCGGCCAGCGAGGCTCCGCCGGGAGCGCCGCGGCGCCTCGCCGTCCGGCTCGGCCTGCGCCTCGTCAGCGGCCTGCCGGAAGCCCCGATGCACCGCCTCGTGACGCTGCGCGCCAACGGCTACGCCAGTATCGAGGGTCTTCAGGCGGCGCTCGGCTTGCCCCGCGCCGCGCTCGAACGGCTCGCCGAAGCGAACGCGTTCCGCTCGCTCGGCCTCGACCGGCGCGCCGCGCTCTGGGCCGTGCGCACGCTCGACCGGGGACGGGCCGGCGGTGCGGCCACGGCCGAGGGCCGGCGGGCGCAGCTCCTGGAGGCGCCGCTGCCCCTCTTCGCGCTCCATGCCGATGACGGGCTGTTCCGCCACGAGCCGAGCGTCGATCTGCCGACGATGCCGCCATCCGAGGCCGTCGCCGAGGACTACACCGCGACCGGCCTCTCGCTCACCGGACATCCGGTCGCCTTCTTCCGGACGCGGCTCGCCCGGATCGGCGTCGTGCCCACCCGCGACCATCTCGACCCGACCCTCGCCCGGGATGCCCGCCTCAGCGTCGCGGGTCTGGTCCTGACCCGGCAGCGGCCGGGCACCGCCAAGGGCGTGGTGTTCCTGACGCTGGAGGACGAGACCGGCATCGCCAACGTCATCGTCTGGAAGAGCGTGTTCGAGGCGAACCGCCACGTCGCGATGACGGCCCGCTTCCTGGCCGTGCAGGGCCGTGTCCAGCGGTCCGGCGCGGTGGTCCACCTGATCGCCGAGCGTTTCCGCGATCTCACGGGCGAGCTCCGGCATCTGCGGGAGGGCGGCGTGCGCCTCGGCCCGGAGACGAACGATTTCGGCGCGCCGGTCGACCGGCGCGCGTTCCGCAGCCGCGACTTCCACTGATCCGACGAGGCTGCGGCTTCCCGAACACCGCGATCTTCGAGGCGACGGGCGCCCGCCTGCGCTCCGATCCATTCAAGCCCGCCAAGGTGAAGGCCGCGCTGCAGGCGCGCTGAGGCGCGCGTCAGGAGGATCCGTCCCGCGGCGGGCAATGCACCGCCAGCCAGACGGTCGGGGCGTCGGGGCTCGTCCACGCGACCCGGTGACGGGTCCCGGCCGGCAGCAGCAGGTGGTCTCCCGGACCGAGCGACCGCTCGACCGCCGCGTCCGCGATTTGCAGGCGGGCGGCGCCGGCCAGCACGAGCACCCACTCGTCCCAGGGTTGGTCGTACCAGAAGCCCGGCGGACTCGCCTGTCCGGTCGAGACGATCCGCTCGACCCGCAGGTCCGGCCGGGTCAGGATCTCCGAGACGTCCTCGTCCGGCGAGGCGACGGGCAGGTCGGCGAGCAGGTTGGCGGGGGCAGGGGGCATGCGCGGGTCGACCGAGTGTTGACGTTGGGCATATCGAACCGGCGCGCGCACCGGAAAGCCTTTTGCGGGGCTCGACACGGGAACCACCCTGCGGCATCCCTGCGGCATGCTGCGCCGCGCCCTCGTCTGTCTGCTCCTCTCCGTCGGATCGGCGCAGGCCGACACCTGCGACGGGCTCGCCCGCCAGATCGCCGAGTCGATCGGCGGCAAGGTGGGGCGGCGCTCGGGGCCCAGCATCGACATCCGGGTGCCGGGCGCGATCAAGGTCGACGTGACCTGCCGGGCCGAGCCGATCGTGCAGGCGAGCTCCGCGGAGGCGCAGCCCTCGGCGGCCTTCTTCAACGACCTCGCGGTCGCGTCCCAGATCCTCGTCGGCGAGCCGGCCGCGACGGTCGCCCCGATCATCGCCCGCGCGCACGCGACGTCCCTGGCCGAGCGGCGCAAGTCGTTCATCCAGCAGAACGGCTGGTCGGCGAGCTGCTACACCGACCCAGCGAGCAGCAGCTTCCGCACCCTCTGCTCGGTCGGGCGCATCCCGCCAGGGTGATCCGGCCTCGACACGGCCGCAACCGCAGCCGCGCGCACCGCAAAGGCGCGCACGGCCGTCACGATCAGTACTCGATCACGTCCTCGAGCGCGTAGTGCTTCACCGTCTTGCGGTTGGCGATGAGCTCGTCGATCGTCGGCTCGCCCTTCAGCGCGCGGGCGATGGCGAGCTTCGTCGCCTCGTAGTTGGTGCGGTAGAGATCCTTGCGGTCGACGTTCGGATCGGCCGCGCAGCGCTCGTCGAGCCAGATCATGATGATCATGCAGAGCTCGTCGAGCCCGTCCTTCGGCAGCACGCCCTCGATCACGCAGTCGATGATCGCGTCGCCGGTGGCGGCCTGAACGACGCCGCCGAGCAACTCGGCATACTCGGCCGTGTGGATCGTGACCTTGGTGGTCATCATGGTGGCCGGGCGCACGAGCTGGTTGAGGTCGCGCACCACGAACATGCGGGTGTGGCCCTGGACCTGCCCCATCATCGAGGCGAAGGCCTGGCCGACGGGGCCGCGGACCGAGCCGATCAGCACCTCGGGCATCGCGTCGGTGTACTGCCCCTCGGCGGCGAGCACCGTGGCCTCGCCGGTGCGGAACCAGATCTCGGACATGTTCTTTTCCCTGTCGTTGTTCTTGTGCGCGCGCCGCACGGGGCCGCGCGCCTGCGCCGGAGAAGCACCGTCGCCGCCGCAGGTCAATCGCCCGCCCCCTGGTCAGGCCGGATTCGATCGGCCATTGAGGCGGGCGGCCTCATTTGAAAGACGAAGGTGCGGACGGGATGCGCGAGCCGGGTCAGGGCAGCGAGACGGGCGGCTGGAGCCTCGCCGCCACGCCGGTCGAGGCGGGCGTGCGGCTCGAACTCGGGCTCAGCGATCTCGGGGGCGCGCCCGCCACCGCGATCATCACGCTCGACCGGGCCGAGGCCCGCGCCTTCGCCCGGGCCCTGCTCGCCGCCGCGGGCGACGCCGCCGAGCGGACCTTCACCTCGCCGCCCTCGGATGCGTGAATCCTCAGCGCGGGCCGAGCCCCGGATTGATCCGGCCCGGCAGCCGCGGCACGGCGGTGCCGCGCGGCTCGATCGGTGCGGCGCAACTGTACCGGAACTCGGTCTGTAGGTCGTTGAACACCCGCTCGCCGATGATCTTGCAATCCTCCCGCACCGTCTCGTCGAGGTAAGTGCGGGCCGCGAGCCGGAAGCGCTCGACCCGCGTCTCGGCCGGGTCGCGTCCGGCGAAAGCCGCTCCGACGCTGCAACCGGTGACCTCGCGCAGGGTGTTCGAGACGATCAGCATGCTGCGGCTCTGCCGCTGGTCGTAGACCTCGTAGGGATCCTTGCAGCCGATCGTCACCACCTGCGGGGTGAGGCTGACATAGGTCTTCGAGATGTAGGCGAAGCCGGTGCAGCCCCCGAGGGAGAGCGCCAGGGCGAGCACGCCTGCGAACCGTCGCATCGTCGTCGCCACTCCTTCACGCGCCCAGGGATAGGCGCATTGAAACGGCTCCGCTTGCCCGGTCAAGCGTCCGCAGGACACAGGGGGTGGATCACAAGGTCGAACAGCCTCCGATACCGCGGGCTGAGATATCGGAGGTTGCGAGACGGAGGGCTACTCCGCGGCCGCGAGGTAGCGGGTGGGGTCGTAGTTCAGGATCGGGCCGAGCCAGCGCTCGACTTGCGCCACGTCCATGCCCTTGCGGGCGGCGTAGTCCTCGACCTGATCGCGCTCCACCTTGGCGACGCCGAAGTAATGCGCCTCCGGATGGGCGATGTAGAGGCCCGACACGGACGAGCCCGGCCACATCGCGTAGGACTCGGTGAGCTTCACGCCGATGCGGCTCTCGGCCTTGAGGAGGTCGAACAGCGTGACCTTTTCCGTATGGTCGGGCTGGGCCGGGTAGCCCGGGGCGGGGCGGATGCCGTCGTACTTCTCGTGCACGAGGTCGTCGGCGGTGAAGTTCTCCTCGGGCGCGTAGCCCCAGAACTCCTTGCGCACCCGCTCGTGCATGCGCTCGGCGAAGGCTTCCGCGATACGGTCCGCGAGCGCCTTCACGAGGATCGAGCGGTAATCGTCGTTCGCGCGCTCGAAACGCTCGGCGATGCGCACCTCTTCCAGGCCCGCCGTGACCACGAAGCCGCCGACATAGTCGGCGATGCCGGTCCCTTCCGGCGCAACGAAGTCCGACAGGCAGGTGTTGGGCCGCCCGTCGCGCTTGGAGAGCTGCTGGCGCAGGCCGTGGAAGGTGGCGAGCCTCTCCTGCCGGCTCTCGCCCGTGTAGAGCGCGATGTCGTCGCCGACGCTGTTGGCCGGCCAGAAGCCGATCACCGCCTTCGGGTTGAACCAGCGCTCCTCGACGATCTGCTTCAGCATCGCTTGCGCGTCCTCGAACAGGGCGCGGGCGGCCGGACCCTGCTCGGGGTCGTCGAGGATCGCGGGGAAGCGGCCCTTGAACTCGTAGGTCTGCAGGAACGGCGTCCAGTCGATGTAGGGGACGAGATCCGCCACCTCGTAGGAGCCGTACACGCGGGTGCCGGTGAAGCTCGGCTTCTTCGGTGCGTAGCCCGACCAATCCACCTTGAAGGCGTTGGCCCGCGCCTTGGACAGCGGCAGCCGCTGCTTGTCGGCCTCCGAGCGGCGATGGGCGTCGGCCACCTTGGCGTACTCGGCCCGCACCTTGTCGATCGTCGCGCCGCGCGTCTCCCGCGAGATCAGGCTGGAGACGACGCCGACCGCGCGGCTCGCATCGGTGACGTAGACCGCCTGGCCCTGGTTATAGGCCGGGTGGATCTTCACGGCGGTGTGGACGCGGCTCGTCGTGGCGCCGCCGATGAGCAGCGGCACCTCCATCCCCTCGCGCTCCATCTCGGCAGCGACGTGGACCATCTCGTCGAGGGACGGCGTGATCAGCCCCGAGAGGCCGACGATGTCGACCTTCTCGCGCTTGGCCGTCTCCAGGATCTTGGCGGCCGGCACCATCACGCCGAGATCGATGATCTCGTAGTTGTTGCAGGCCAGCACGACGCCGACGATGTTCTTGCCGATGTCGTGGACGTCGCCCTTCACGGTCGCCATCAGCACCTTGCCGGCGGCCTGGCGCTGGCCGGTGCCGCCGTTGGCCTTCTTCTCCTCCTCCATGAAGGGTTCGAGATAGGCCACCGCCTGCTTCATCACGCGGGCCGACTTCACCACCTGCGGCAGGAACATCTTGCCCGAGCCGAACAGGTCGCCGACCACGTTCATGCCGGCCATCAGCGGGCCCTCGATGACGTGGAGCGGGCGCTCGGCCTGTTTGCGCGCCTCCTCCGTGTCCGCGACGATGTACTCGGTGATGCCGTTGACCAGCGCGTGCTCGATGCGCTTCTCGACCGACGCCTCGCGCCAGGAGAGGTCGGCGGTCTTGGCCTGGGCCGAGGCGCCGGTCTTGAACCGCTCGGCCGCCTCCAGCAAGCGCTCGGTCGAATCCTCGCGCCGGTTGAGCACGACGTCCTCGCAGAGCTCGCGCAGCTCCGCCGGGATCTCGTCGTAGACCGCGAGCTGGCCGGCATTGACGATGCCCATGTCCATGCCGGCGGCAATGCAGTGGTAGAGGAAGACCGCGTGCATCGCCTCGCGCACCGGCTCGTTGCCGCGGAAGGCGAAGGAGAGGTTCGAGACGCCGCCCGAGATGTGGGCGTGGGGCAGCGTCTCGCGGATGGTGCGGGTCGCCTCGATGAAGGCGACGCCGTAGGGGTTGTGCTCCTCGATGCCGGTGGCGACCGCGAAGATGTTCGGGTCGAAGATGATGTCTTCCGGCGGGAAGCCGACCTGCTCGGTCAGGATCTTGTAGGCCTTGGTGCAGATCTCGACCTTGCGCTCGTAGGAATCGGCCTGCCCCTGCTCGTCGAAGGCCATCACCACCACCGCCGCGCCGTAGGAGCGGCAGACCTTGGCGGTCTCGATGAACTTTTCCTCGCCCTCCTTCATGGAGATCGAGTTCACGATCGGCTTGCCCTGGATGCATTTCAGGCCGGCCTCGATCACCTCGAATTTCGAGGAATCGACCATCACCGGCACCCGGGCGATGTCGGGCTCGGCGGCGACGAGGTTGAGGAACTCGACCATCGCCTTCTGGCTGTCGAGCAGACCCTCGTCCATGTTGACGTCGATGACCTGGGCGCCGGCGGCGACCTGATCGCGGGCGACGTCGAGGGCCGCCGCGTAGTCGCCGTTGGTGATGAGCTTGCGGAACTTGGCCGAGCCCGTGACGTTCGTGCGCTCGCCGACGTTCACGAAGGGAATCTCCTTCGTGAGCACGAAGGGCTCCAGGCCCGACAGGCGCATCAGGCGCGGGATCTCGGGGATCTTTCGCGGGGTCTTGCCGGCGACGGCTTCCGCGATGGCGCGGATATGGTCCGGCGTCGTGCCGCAGCAGCCGCCCACCATGTTGACGAGGCCGCTCTCGGCGAACTCGCCGACCAGCTTACCCATCGCCTCCGGGCTCTCGTCGTAGAGGCCGAACTCGTTCGGCAGGCCGGCATTCGGGTAGGCGCAGACCAGCGTGTCGCAGACTCGGCTGAGTTCGGCGATGTGGCCGCGCATCTCCTTCGCGCCGAGCGCGCAGTTCAGGCCGAAGGTCAGCGGATCGGCGTGGCGGAGCGAGTTCCAGAAGGCGGCGGGCGTCTGGCCCGACAGGGTGCGGCCGGACAGGTCCGTGATGGTGCCGGAGATCTGGATCGGCAGCCGGATACCGGTCTCGTCGAAGACCTGCCACGCGGCGGCGACCGCCGCCTTGGCGTTCAGCGTGTCGAAGATTGTCTCGATCAGGATCAGCTCGGCGCCGCCGTCGATCAGGCCGCGCACCTGCTCGACATAGGCCTGCTTGACCTGATCGAAGGTCACGGCCCGGTAGCCGGGATTGTTGACGTCCGGCGAGATCGAGAGCGTGCGGTTCGTCGGGCCGATGGCGCCGGCCACGAACCGGCGGCGGCCGTCCTGTTCCTCCGCGAGCTTGGCGGCCTCGCGGGCGAGGCGCGCACCCTGCGCGTTCAGCTCGTGGATGATCGATTCCATGCCGTAATCGGCCTGGGCGATCGTGGTGCCCGAGAAGGTGTTGGTCTCGCAGACGTCGGCACCCGCGAGGAAGTAATCGAGATGGATCTGCCGGATCGCGTCGGGCTGCGTCAGGATCAGGAGGTCGTTGTTGCCCTTCTGGTCGTGCGCGTGGTCCTTGAAGCGCTCGGCCCGGAAATCCGCCTCGGTCAGGCCGAGCCGCTGGATCACCGTCCCCATCGCCCCGTCGAGGACGAGGATTTTTTCGGACGCACGCTGGCGCAGCGCGCGCTCGATCTCGGTGCCGTCGACGGGAGCGAAGTCGGTCATGTCAGCTTTCTCGATCGTCCGGCGCGGATATGCACCGAACCGAGGATGAAGTCAGGAGCGGGGATCGGGCGCGGTCAGGCTGCCTTCGCGGCCGCCACCTTCGGCGCCTGCGCCCGCAGGCCCAGCAGGTGGCAGATCGCGTAGACGAGGTCGGAGCGGTTCATCGAGTAGAAGTGGAAGTCCTGCACGCCCTCGTCCACGAGGTCGATGACTTGCTCGGCCGCAACCGCCGCCGCGACGAGGCGCCGGGTCTCGACGTCGGTCTCCAGCCCCTCGAAGCGGGCGGCGAGCCAGTAGGGCACCGAGGCGCCGGCGCGGCGGGCGAAGTTCGCTGCCGCCTTGAAGTTCTGCACCGGCAGGATGCCCGGCAGGAGCGGGATCTCGATCCCGGCCGCCCGCACCTTGTCGCGGTAGCGCAGGTAGATCTCGTTCTCGAAGAAGAACTGAGTGATCGCTTGGTCGGCCCCGGCATCGACCTTGGCCTTCAGGGCGTCGATGTCGGCGTCGAGGCTCGCGGCCTCCGGGTGCTTCTCCGGATAGGCCGAGACCGAGACCTGGAAGTCGCCGATGCGCTTGATGCCGGCGACGAGCTCGGCCGTCGTGGCGTAGCCGCCGGGATGGGGCCGGTAGGCGTGGCCGACGCCCTCGGCCGGGTCGCCGCGGAGCGCCACGATGTGGCGCACGCCCGCATCCCAGTAGGACTGCACCACGGCGTCGACCTCCTCTTTCGTCGCATCGACGCAGGTGAGATGGGCGGCGGGCTTCAGGTCGGTCTCGCGCACCATGCGGGCGACCGTGTTGTGGGTGCGCTCTCGGGTCGAGCCGCCGGCCCCGTAGGTCACCGAGACGAATTTCGGCTGGAGCGGGGCGAGCCGCTCGATCGAGGACCAGAGGATCTTCTCCATCTCCTCGGTCTTCGGCGGGAAGAATTCGATGGAGACGCGGATCGGGCGGTAGCCGTCGCGGCTGGCGCGATGGTGGGAGGCGGTGGGCATCAAGGGCGTCCTCTATGTCGTCGGTTCGGACGTGTGTCGAAAAGGGGTTCAGGCGACGGCGCGGGCGAGGGCGGGCGCCGTCCCGGCCGGCTCGCGCGCATCGTCCTCGCGGACGGATTGCGCGAGCCACAGCGTGACGGTGAGTTGGCCCTGCTCGGCCGGGGCGAGATCGCGGGTCGCGATCCCGCTCAAGCCCACCTCTGCGAGCCAGCCGGCGACCTGATCGGCCGCGAAGCCGAGGCGCCGGTGGGCCTGCGACTCGCGCAGGAATTCGAGATCGTGCGGCGCGAAATCGACGACGAGAAGGCGGCCGCCCGGCGCCACGAGGCGGGCGGCCTCGCGCAGCGCCCGCGCCGGGTCGTCGAGGTAGTGCAGCACCTGATGCACCACCACGAGGTCGAAGCTGGCCCGGGCGAAGGGCGGCGCGTGGATGTCGCCCTGGCGCAGATCGACCCGGGCGAGCCCCGAGCGCTCCAGGTTGGCGCGGGCCACCGACAGCATGGCGTGGCTCGAATCGAGCCCCGTGGCGCGCTCGGCCCGGGGCGCGAGCAGGCCGAGCATCCGGCCGGTGCCGGTGCCGAGATCGATCAGGTTGCGGATCGGGCGCGGGCCCAGCGTGTCGAGCACCGCCGCCTCGACGGTCGCCTCGGGCACGTGGAGCGAGCGCAGCTCGTCCCACTTCGGCGCGAGCCGGGCGAAGAAGCTCTGGGCCGCCTCGGCGCGCTGCGCCCGGACGGCGTCGAGCCGGGCACGGTCCTCGGAGAGGGGCGGGCCGGCGCGCTCGAGCCCGGCGATCAGCGGATCGACGAGGCCGGCGCGGGTCTCGCAGAGCCGGAAGAAAGCCCAGGCGCCCTCGCGGTGGCGCTCGACCAGACCCGCCTCGACCAGCAGCTTGAGGTGGCGCGAGATGCGCGGCTGCGACTGGCCCAGGATGTCGGTGAGGTCGGAGACCGAGAGCTCGCCCTCCGCCAGCAGCGCCAGGATGCGCAGGCGCGTCTCCTCGGCCGCGGCGCGGAGCACGCCGAGCGCGTGGGGGAACGAGACTGCTGCGGGCGCCGGGACGCGTTCGAGAGACATAAAGATATCTTTATGTTCGCTTTCGGCCCGGCGCAAGTGTCTTTTCGCAGGTGCGATCCGGCGGCTCTCCTCAGGCGAACAGCCCGTGCACGAACCACGCCGCCGGTTGGCCGGGCGCGTGCGGGCCGCTGCGGTAGAGCCAGAGCCGGTGCCCGGTCTCGCACTCGACCACGTAGTAGTCGCGCTCCGGCATGTCCGCTGGATCGGTGCGCCACCATTCCGGGCCGATCCGCTCCGGTCCCTCCGCGTGGGCGACCAGGTAGCGGCGGGCGCGCCAGCGGAAGCGGCGGGGCGGCCCTTCGGGCACGAGAGCCAGCACGTCCTCGGCCGGCTCGCTGCGGGTGAGCAGCACGAGCGGGCGCGCGGGCAGCGCGGGCAGCGCGGGCGGTGTCCAGTCGGCCATCTCCGGCGCGTGGGGCGACCAGGGCGCGATCCGGTCGGCCCGCTCGGGCAGGTGGCTCGCCCGAGGCGTCAGGCGGATCAGAGGCCGGCCGAGGCGCTGGCGCAGGCGGTCGGCGAGATCGGCGATGTCCTGCACAGGGGAGGCGGCGCCGAGATCCGCCTGCCGGTCCGGCATCCGCTCGGCCGCGACCACGTCGAGGCTCAGGCTCTCGAAGCCGAAACCGGCATCGAGGCCGGATCCCAGCCGGTCGAGCCGCAGGCGCAGCAGCGCCGCGAAGGCGTCCGGGCAGCGGCTCGGGCGCGACAGGGCGAGATCGAGCGCCCGCATCACGCCGTCGACCCGGTGCAGTGTCAGGCGAAGGAGGCGGGCGCCGAGGCCGTCGGCCTCCAGCGCCGGGGCGATCCGCGCCATCAGGGCACGGGCGGCCGCGACAACCGCTTCCTGGTGCAGGATCGGATCGAGAAAGCCGCGGCCCGCGCCGTAACGGGCGGGCTCGGCGAGGGCCGCCAGCGGCTCGGGCCGGTCGCCGAGCGCCTGATCGAGCCGCTGGACCAGGTCCAGGCCGAACCGGCGGGCGAGCGGCGCCCGCGGTGCCCCGATCAGCGCGCCGACCCGCTTCAGACCGAGCCGCTTCAGGGCGACCGCGGTGGCGGGCGCGCAGCGCAGGGCCTCGACCGGCAGGGGCGCCAGCGCCGCCGCAGCCCCGCCCGCCGGCACGAGGGCCATGTCCTCGGCTCCGTAGCGGGCGAGCGCGAACCCCGCGCCCGGACTGTCGGCGAGGACCAGGCGCGCCGGGATCCCGGCCTCGGCCAGGCGCCGGGCGAGGTCGGCGAGGAGGCCCCCCTCGCCGCCGTGCAGATGGCAGGCGCCGGTCACGTCGAGATGCAGGCCGTGGCAGGCCTCGGCCGGGCCGAAAGGGGCCAGCCGCGGGGTGTAGCGCTGCGCCCAGACGCAGAGGCGCGCGAGGGCGGCCGCGTCCGCCGCCGGATCGTCGGGCATCACCCGCAGGGGGACGCCGACCCGCGCCCGCACACGACCGAGGGCCTCGCCCGGGCTCAGGCCCAGCGCCCGCGCGGCCCCGTCGAGGGCGGTAAGGCGCAGACCTCCGGACCCGGCGGCGGCCAGGACGAGCGGCAGACCGTCGTCAGGAATGCAGCCCGCCCGCCGCAGGCGCGTGACGGGCCAGTCCCTCAGCCAGACCGAAACGATGCGCGGCAGGGTCCCACTCCACGATCCAGGTGCCGGTGCGGCCGTTGCGGCAGCGGTCGAGACGGGCCTCCCAGCAGGCCCCGAACGCGCGCCCGAACCGGTCGCGGAGAGCGGGCGCCGCGGCGATCCGCCAGCGCGTCGCGGCCCCGTTCGGCCGGTCGGCGCCGGGCGGCCGCAGGACCAGCAGCAGGGCATCGCCGCCGACGCGCTGGAGGCGCCGCCCCGCGATGAGGGGCAGGCCCTCGCTCACCAGTCCGGCGACGGCCCGCAGGGCGCGGGATTGCAGCGCCGCCTCGAGGGCGCGGAAAACATCCGCCTCGCTCCCGGCCTCCAGGATGAGCAGGCGCCCGGGATCGAGCCCGAGCCCGGCGAGTCCGTGGCCGTAGGGGAGGGGATATCCCGGCGCGAGGACGAGGAGCGCCTCGCCCGGCCCCCCTGCCAGCCGCCGGGCCACCAGGGCCAGGACGAAGCCGAGGGCCGCGGCCTCGTCGCCGGCAGCCTCAGGGGCGACCTCGTGCGGCAGGCCCAGCCCGAGACCGCCCGGGAGGCGCCCGTCGATCCCCGGCACGCCGAGCGGCAGGACGGGGCCGGGCGTTGTGTCCGGCGAGGCGATCCGGGCGCGCAGGCCGGCGATCCGTTCGAGGACCGCGACCGGGTCTGCCGAGGCGTCCGGGTCATCGTCCGATGCGTCACACTGGGGCTCCATCCTGTCGGCTCCGACCGACCCTCAGGAATCCCGCGAGCTCAGAACAAATCAAGAACATAACGGCACCACGTTCGCATCCGCGGGAACGTGCTCCCGGCATCAGGGACTTAGCCTGTGGGTTGCTGTGGACAGCTGTGGATTGCGGGGATGGCGAGCCTCGCCATTCCGGGTTGACCGGAGCGCGACCGCTCCGCCAATGTCCCGCCGCCGGATCGACCGGCCGGGGGAAACGACAGATGGGTTCTGGCCTGGGTCCGACGCGCGCGCTCGTCCTGCTGGCGGGGCTGTTCCTCGCGACCGGCGCGGTCCAGGCGCAGGAGGCGGCCCGGCAACCCGGACCATCCGCACGTCCGGCCCGCCCGGCGCCGCGCCCGCCGAGCCAGCCGATCATGGTCTACGACGCCCGCATCGAGGCCGGGGACCTGCGCATCTCCGGCTCGGTGCGCAAGCCGAACGCGATCGTGGTGATGGACGAGGACATATCACTCCAGGCCGATCGGCGCGGCCGCTTCGTCTTCAAGCTTCCCTACCGGCCCGGTACCTGCGTGGTCAGCCTGAAGAGCGACGAGGACGAGCGCGAGGCGGTGATCGCCAACTGCGCGCCGGAGGGCCAGGCCGGCCCGAAGGGCGATCCGGGGCCGGCCGGGCAGGCCGGATCGCAGGGGCAGCCGGGCGAACAGGGGCCAAAGGGCGACAAGGGCGATACCGGCCCGGCCGGCCCCGTGGGGCCGCCCGGTCCTCAGGGTCAGGCGGGCCTTACAGGGCCGAAGGGAGAGCCCGGCCCGAAGGGTGATGCAGGTCCCAGAGGTGAACCGGGTCCTAAGGGCGAGCCCGGGCCACGGGGCCTCACGGGCACGGCCGGCGCACCCGGGCCGGCGGGGCAGGCCGCGAGCGCGCCGCTACGCGCGGTGCGGGCCGATGCATGCGGCGCGGGCGGCTGCACCGTCTCGTGCGAGCGCGGGGAGGTCTTCGTCTCCGCCTACTGCCTGAAGACCGGCACTCCGGCCTTCACGGGCGGGGAGGGCGCCCCCGGCGCGACCTGCCCAAGCGAGGCCGCCGGCATGGTGGGGATCTGCGGGCGGCTCTGAATCCCACCTTCCGGGGCGGACGGCCCCTCCGGTCGGCCGGGTTTCACCTCAGGCCCGTGACCCCGATGCCGGGGCGGCACGTCCGTCAGCGCGGCCCGCCCGGCCGCGCCGCCAGCCAGATCCGGTGCCGCGCCCCGCCGCGCCGGCCGTTGGCCCGCACCGGCACCTCCTCGACGCCGAAGCCCGCATCCCGCAGCCGCCGGGTGAAGGCCGCGTCCGGATGCGCCGACCAGACGGCGAGAACGCCTCCCGGCCGCAGGGCGGCGCGGGCGCGGCCCAGGCCGGCATGGTCGTAGAGGCGGTCGTTGCCCGGATGGGTCAGGCCGTCCGGCCCGTTGTCGACGTCGAGCAGGATCGCGTCGTAGGCCGCCCGTGCGGCGGCGATCGGGGCGGCGACGTCCGCCTGGAGGAGCCGCACCCGCGGATCGTCGAGGATGCCGCCGAACACCTCGGCGAGCGGCCCCCGCGCCCAGGCGGCGACGGCGGGCACCAGCTCGGCCACCTCCACGAGCGCCCGCTCCGGCAGGTGGCCGAGCGCGGCCCGCAGGGTGAAGCCCATGCCGAGGCCGCCGATGAGGATGCGGGGCGCGGGGCGCGCCGCGATCCGCCCGCAGGCCAGTTCGGCCAGCGCCTCCTCGGAGCCGCTGAGGCGGCTGTTCATCAGCTCGTTCTGGCCGAGCTGGATCGAGAATTCCTGTCCCCGCCGCATCAGCCGCAGGGTGCCGCCGCCGTTCGGGATCGTGCCCGTGTCGATGTGCACCCAGGGGATCATGCCGCGTCTCTATCCTCCGGAGCATTCCCGAGCCAGTCGAGCATCCCCTCCGCCGCCGCCCGGCCGGTGGCGAAGGCACCCTGCAGCAGGTAGCCGCCGGTCGGCGCCTCCCAGTCGAGCATCTCGCCCGCCGCGAACAGGCCGGGCCGCCCCGGTAGCATGAAGCGCGCGTCGACGCCCCGCAGCCCGCCCGCCGTCGAGATCGCCCGCTCGATCGCCTCCGGCCCGTCGAGGGCGAGGCGCGCGGCCTTGATCCGGGCGGCCAGCGCACCCGGCTCGGTGGGCAGCGGTCCGCCGAGGGATTCGCGCAGGAGCCCCGCCGAGACGGGCGCGAGACCGGCCGCCTTGCGCAGGCGGCTCGCCGCCGATTCGCCGGGCCGCGAGCGACCGAGCCGCGCCGCCAGCGCCGCCTCCGCGAGGTCCGGCCGCAGGTCGAGGGTGAGGATCGCCGCCCCTTCCGCCTCCGCCGCCTCCCGCAGGACGCGCCCGAGCGCGTAGACCGCGCCGCCCTCCAGGCCGGTCTGGGTCACAACCATCTCGCCGAGCACCCGCTGCCCACCCGCGGACAGGCCCACGCGCTTGACCGGCTCGCCCGCGAAGCGGGTCCGGAACACCTCGGACCACCCCACCCGGAATCCGACATTGGCCGGGCGCAACGGTGCGACCGCGGCACCGAGCCCTTCCATCACCGCGACCCAGGACCCGTCCGAGCCAAGCCGCGGCCAACTCGCGCCGCCGAGCGCCACGAGCGCCGCGGCGGGTGTGTGCCGCAGCGTGCCCTCGGGCGTGTCGAGGATGAGCGTCCGGCCCTCGATGGCGGTCAGCCGGTGCCGGGTGCGGATGCGGACGCCGAGCGTGTCGAGCCGACCGAGCCAGGCCCTCAGCAGCGGCGAGGCCTTGAAGGCCCGCGGAAAGACGCGCCCGCTCGACCCCACGAAGGTCGGCTGCCCCAGCCCCTCGCACCACGCGCGCAGCGCCTCGGGCGGGAAGGCCCGGATGGCGGGCGCGAGGCTGCCGGCCGGGTGGTAGCGGGCCAGGAAATCGGGCAGCGCCTCGCTGTGGGTCAGGTTGAGCCCGCCCCGGCCCGCGATCAGCAGGCGGCGCGCCACCGACGGCATGCGCTCGTAGACGGTGACCGCGTGACCGGCCTCGGCCAGCCGCTCGGCCGCGGCGAGCCCCGCCGGGCCGCCGCCGACAACGGCCAGATCGTGTCTGTTCGTCTGCCTGGACATGCGCCCGGGAAGAGGCGCCCGAGCGCCCGCCTGTCAAGCGCGGGTGTGTCTTGAATCACCCGGCTGGGCGCCCCACCTCGCGGCGATCGGCTGCGGGCCCCTCTGGCGGGATGCGTCCTCATGCTCCCGTGATGTCGGAGCCGATGCCCTCTCGCCAGGAGCATCGCGCCCCCCATGATGGACGTTCTCACCTACGCGTGGCTCGGCAAGCCGATCTGGATGTGGATCGGCTTCCACGCCCTCGTCGCCGGCCTCCTCGCCTTCGACCTCGGCCTGCTGCACCGGGACAAGAACCACGAGATCGGCGTGAAGGAGAGCCTTCTCCTCACCGCTTTCTATTTCGGCCTCGGCCTCGCCTTCGGCGGCTGGATCTGGTGGTACATCGGCCCCCAGGCGGCCCAGGAATACGTCACCGGTCTCGTGATCGAGAAGTCGCTGTCGATGGACAACGTCTTCGTGATCGCGGTGATCCTCACCGCACTCGGCATTCCCCGGGCGGCCCAGCACCGGGTGCTGGTCTGGGGCATCCTCGCCGCGGTCCTGCTGCGCGGCCTGATGATCGGGCTCGGCGCCGCCCTGGTGAACGAGGCCCACTGGGTTCTGTCGATCTTCGCCGCCTTCCTGATCTATGCCGGCGCCAAGATGCTGTTCTCCCGCGAGCAGGAGGAGGGCGACATCCGCGACAGCGCCATGGTGCGCTTCCTCCAGCGCTGGCTGCGGGTGACGCCGGAGCTGCACGGCCAGCGCTTCTTGGTGCGCAAGACCGATCCGAAGACGGGCAAGCTCGCGACCTTCCTGACGCCGATGGCCTTCGCGCTGGTTCTGGTGAACGCCGCCGACGTGCTCTTCGCCGTGGACAGCGTGCCGGCGATCTTCGCCATCACCACCGACACCTACATCGTCTACACCTCGAACATCTTCGCCATCCTGGGGCTCCGCGCGCTCTACTTCGCGCTCGCCGCGATGGTGGACCGCTTCGCCTATCTCAAGGCGGCGCTCGCCCTGATCCTGATCTTCATCGGCGCTAAGATCGTGGTGGCCGACACCTTCGAGCTGGTCCACGTCCCGGCCTGGGTCTCGCTCGTCGTCACGCTGGTCCTGCTGGTGGGCGGCATCGCCTACAGCCTCTGGCGCACCCGGGGCGGCGCCCCGGAGCACGGGGCCGGCGAGGGCCGGGCGGAGGCCGGCGGCCGCGCCTGAGGCGCGACCATCCCGCGCGCCGAACGCGCCTCGCAAGGCGGCCCGACCGGGCGTAGAGTGCGGAGACGCCCGGGCCGATCCGCGGGCGCCTCCTAGCTGAGCGGAGCGGCGGATGAGCGCCCTCGACTGGTTCGGGCTGACGCTGGCCTTCCTGGCGCCGCTGCCGCCCGAGCGGCCCGTGCCGCCGGAGCCGATGCGCGGCAGCGCGCTGGCGGCGGCCCTGGTGATCGGCAGCATCTGCCTCGTGATGGTGCTGCCGATGGTGATGATCTGGACCTTCCACCGGCCGGAAGGCGAGTTCCGTCGCCACTGCGAGGCAAGGGGCGGGCTGGTGCGGCCGACCTATCTCGACGGCAGCGGCCCGCAGCGCTGCGATCTCGGCAGCCGGCACCCCGCGGCCTCCTGAGCCGCCGGACCGCGCCGCCCGCTGGCCCTCCGTCGCGTTCGTCTCTAGACGACGGGCAGCCGGCGTGCCGGCGGTCCGCGGGAACCATGATGGCTATCGAATCCAAGCTTCTGGATGTCGGCCCGTCCGACCAGAACATCGTTGATCTGTTCCAGGGCGAGTGGTCCTCGCGGATGCCGGGCGATCTCGTGGCCGAGCCCGGCCATGCCGAGCTCTTCGCCGACCACCGGCTGCACTGGGCGAACACGCTGATCGGCCCGTTCGCGGATCTCGACGTATTGGAGCTCGGCCCCCTGGAGGGCGCGCACGCGACGCTGTTGGAAGGTCTCGGCGCGCGCTCGGTCACGTCCGTCGAGGCAAACCCCCGGGCCTTCCTGAAATGTCTCTGCGTGAAGGAGCTGTTCGGCCTCACCCGGACCCGGTTCAAGCTCGGCAGCTTCCTGCCCTATCTGGAGAGCTGCGGGCGTTACGACGCAGTGATCGCCTGCGGCGTGCTCTACCACATGGCCGAGCCGCTGCGCTTGCTCGACCTGATCACGGCCCGCACCGACCGGGTCTTCCTCTGGACGCATGTCCATCAGGCCGACATCGTGGGGACCCGCGGCGACCGCGCGCTGTTCTGGCCGCCCCTGCCTATCGACGGCACGCCCTATCGCGGGGCGCGGCGCCTCTACCCGGACATCGCCAAGTCCTGGCAGGGCTTCAGTGGGGGCGGGGAGAGCCACGCGGTCTGGCTGGAGCGCGACAGCCTGCTCGCCTATTTCCGCGACCGCGGCTTCACCGTGACGATCGATTTCGACGAGTCGGACCACGTCAACGGCCCGGCGCTCGCCCTCTGCGCGCGGCGCTGAGGGGAGTCGGTCAGCCGAGATCCGGCGGCCCGATCCGGTCAAGGACAGCGACCACCTCCACCATCAGTGGCCTCGCGCCCACGTCCGGCTGAACGCAGGTCCGTTCCAGCGCGCGCAACGTCGCCATCTCCGCCGGCACCGGATCGCACCGATCCAGGATCTCGCCGAGCAGCAGGCCCCAGGCCCGCACCTCGATGCGCCGGAAGGCGTCGCCGACCTTTCCTTCCGGTAGCGCGCAGGCCGCGCCGAAATCGCTGAGAACGGCCGCGCCCGAGGTCCCGTCCCAGAGCAGGTTGTGGGCGTAGAGGTCGCCGTGCATCAGCCCCCGCGCGTGGAGGTGCGCCGCCCCCGCGGCGGCGGCGCGCGCGAGGCGAAGGCCCGCCGCGGGCGCGAGGCGGAGATCCGGATCGTAGACGTCCCGGCTGCAGCTCGCGAGGCTCGGCGGGCCGGCGAGCGCCCGCCATCCCGCGGGCAGGAGCGGCATCAGCAGCCCGTCCGCGCCGTCCGGGTGGCCGACGAGCCGGCCCAGGCCGCCGGTGAGATTCGGATGGCCGCCGGCCGCGAGGCAGGCGGCCATCTCGCGCTCGGGCAGCCCATCGCTCGTCATCGCGCCCTTGAACAGCTTCAGGGCGACCTCACACGGGCCGTCAGCGCGGCGCCAGCGTGCGGCATGGATCCGGCCTGAAGCGCCCTCGCCGAGGAGCGCGCCGGGTTCGAGGTCTCCCCATGGAACGTCGGGGATCGGTGCAGACGGCAGCGGCGGCTCGAACGGGTTGCCGGCGCCGGCGAGCCAGGCGAGCCGGGGCAGCGCGGGGAGCCAATCCGGGATCTCCGCGAAGTGGTTCGCCGCAATGCGGAGCAGTTCGAGGTTCGGCGCGCCCGCGAGGCTGGCGGGCAGGGCGCCGAGGCGGTTCCCGGAGAGCATCAGCTTCTGGAGCATCGGCCGCTCGCCGAGCGCGTCGGGCAGGGTCGCGATGGCGTTGTCTGTCAGCGTGAGCCAGCGCAGGCGCGACGGCAGCGCCTCGGCCGGCACCTCGCGCACGCCCGAACCACGGCATCCGATCTGTTCGAGCGCCGGGCAGGCGCCCAGCACCGGCGGCAGGCGCGCGAACCGGCCGCCGGAGCAGAACAGCACCCGCAGGTGCCTGAGGCGCGGGAGATCGTGCGGCAGGTCCGTGAGCGCGCTGCCGCCGATGTCGAGCAGTTCCAGCGTGTCGGCGAGGCCGAAGATCTCCGGCGGAAAACCGGTCAAACCCGGTGGCAGACGCAGGGCGCGCGCGCCCGCGAGATCGCCGCGGCGGAGCGCCTGGAGGGTGTCGGCCGGGTCGGTCATGGGCGTGGGCGTAGCAGGTTCGGGGGACGAGCGCCGCCCCCGCGATGGCAGGGGTGTCCCCGAGGCCCGGCCTGTGGGAGAGGGAGCGCGCCGACCGAGACACCGCAGGACCCCGGCCGATCCGACCATGCTCGAACCCTTCCGCGCCATCATCGACGGCGACGAGCCGCCCCCGCCCGGCAGCCGCGCGCCGGATGCCGAGGAGCTGTCGCGCGCGCTCCAGGTACTCCTGAAGGCTCAGGTGATCTACTCGAGCACGCCCGGCATCGGCCGCTCCTTCGAGCTGGCGCGGCATTACCAGCCCTTCTTCACCGACTACTTCGCCTGCCTCGGCTACCAGATGGCGGTCTCGCACCGGGACCAGATGGTCTCGCTGACCCTGCCGATCGATGCGGCGCGCCACGACATCGTCTCCGAGCGACTGCGCAAGGACGAGACGCTGGTGCTGCTGGCCCTGCGACTCGCCTACGAGGAGGGCGTACGCGACCACCGCATCTCGACGGACGGCATCGTCGAGATCACCACCGACGACCTCGTCGAGTCGATCCGCACGGCCGCCCGCTCCGATCCTCCGGACGAGGCCCGTCTGATCGAGACCCTCCGCCTGTTCGCCCGCCGCGGCGGCGTGCGGCTCGGCGAGCGCGACCGCGCCGAGCGGGTGACGCCCGTCATGGTGCTGCCGGGCATCTTGGTGCTGGCCTCGGACGGCTGGCTGGAGCGGATCGAGGCCTGGGCCAACGCGGCGGACGGCGCGGGCGACGGTGGAGAGTAACGCCCCCGCGGCTTGCATCCGCCGCGATCTGCCCGCACAGGGCGCCACGCTTCCGCAACCCCCGCTATGGCACGACCGGGTGTACCGCCTCACCGATATCGCGATCTCGAACTGGTACCTCATCCGCCGCGAGCAGATCCGCGTGCGGGGCGCGACCGCGCTCGTCGGTCCGACGGGGGCCGGCAAATCCACGATCTTCGACGCGGTCGGCACGGTGCTGGCCGGCAACAACGCGAGCCGGCTCGCGCTCAACGCCTCGGCCTCGGGCCGCAGCGCGCGCACTGTGCGCGACTATTGCCTCGGCTGGATCAGCGACCCGGCCGAGGGCGGTCGCCCGACCCGCGAGGCCTGCGAGACGGTTCTGGTCCTCGTCTTCGAGAATGAGCAGACGGGCCGGGTCGTCTCGGTCGGGCTGGCGCTCGCCGCGCGCGCCTCGGAGAGCCGCGAGAGCGTGCTGTCGCGCTTCATCGCGACCGGCCACCGCTTCGAGATCGGCGACTACGCCCGCCAGAACGGGGAGGGCAGCTACACCGCCCCGTGGAGCGAGATCGCCGCGGACCTGCGCCGCCGCTCCGAGAGCTTCGAGGAGTTCCGCTCATCCGGCGAGCGCTTCACCGCCGAGCTGCTGGCGACACTGCGCGAGGGCGCGCCGGTGCCGGACCCGCGCCACTTCCTGCGCAGCTTCGCCAACGCGGTCGCCTTCAAGCCGATCTTCGACACCAGCGCCTTCGTGCGCGCCTTCGTGCTCGACGCCGAGCCTCTCGACGTCGCCCGCGTGCGCCAGTCCGTCGAGAACTGGCGGGCACTCCTCGACACGATCGCCGAGCTCGAGCTGAAACTCGGCCGCCTGCGCCGCCTGCTCGGGCGCTACGAGGCTTGGGGCGACGCGGTCCTGGCCGCGGTGATCCACGAAGCGCGCGCGGCCAGCGTCGAGCTGCGCCGCCGCTGCGTCGACCTGCTGGCCATCCGCACCCGCCTCTCGGAGGGCGCGGACGCGCTCCGCATCGCCCGCGAGAGCGTCGCGTCGAGCCGCGGCTACGTGCGCGACATCGATGCCGAGATCGCGGAGAAGAAGGCCATGGTCGCCGCTCAAGCGGCAGAAGGCCGGCTGGCCGCCTCGAATCTCGGCCTCTCCATGCTGGACCGCGACCGGCGCGATCTCACGCTCCGGGTCACCGACCTCGTCGGGCTCGTCCTGCAGATGGGCAAGCTCCAGCCGGTCGCGGCGCTTCTCCGGCCGGGGGCGCCCGACGCCGCCTCCCTGGCCGAGGCCTGCGCCCGCTCGGGCCTGCGCAAGGAAGCGCCGCTGCCCGATCTCCTGCGCGGCGACGGCCCACTCGCGACGCTGGTCGAGCGCCTCGGCCGCCTCGGTCCCTTCGAGGAGGTGCTGGAGCGCGCCGCCGAGGATACGGGCCTGCGCGCCCGCGCCAAGGAAGCCGAGGCCGAGCGCACAGCCCCGACGCCGGTCTCGGGCTCCGCCGCGCGCCTGTCCTCCGATACGGTGGCGTTCCGCAACGAGCTTGCCCGCCGCGGCATCGATGCGACCCCGATCTGCGAGCTCGCCGAGATCGTGGATCCGGTCTGGGGACAGGCGCTCGAAGGCCTGCTCGGCCGCGCCCGCGAGGCGCTGGTGGTGGAGCCGCACCTTCTCGACGACGCCTTCGGCGTGCTTCAGCAGAATCGCGACCGCTTCAGCCGCTGCATCCTGGTCAAGACCACCGACACCGCCCGCCAGCGCCCCCGCCGCTACGATGACGGGCCGATGGCGGTGATCGAGACGCAGGATCCGCACGCGGAAGCGTTCCTCGGCGTGCGCCTCGGCGGCTACGATCTCGCCAAGAACGACGCCGAGCTGAAGCATCTCAGCCGCGCGGTGGCGCCCTCCGGCCGCACCACGGCCGGCATGGCCTACACGGTGACGCGCTCGGTCGATCTCCTGATGACCCGCGGCCAGCGCGGGCCCACCGCCGACAGCCGGCGCCAGCACGAGGCCGCGGTGGCCGAGGCCCGGCGCCTGCGCAACGAGGCCGTGGTCCTGCGCGAGGCAGCCCGCACGGCGGCCGCCATCCGCGCCCGGATCGAGCGCGGGCTCGAGGATGTCGACGCGCTCCGTGCCGAGGTCGACGGGCTGGAGGGGCGCCGCAAGACGCTCGCGACCGAGCGCGAGAACCTCTCCAAGCAGGATGCGGGCGGGATCGAGGCCGAGATCAAGGCGCTCAACGGCGAGCGCGTCGCCTATCTGCGCGAACTCTCGGAGGAGCTGGAGCCGAAGCTCGACCGCCTGCTCGCCGACGAAGCGGCGCTGAAGGCGCGTCAAGGTTCGGCCCGCGAGGCGGCGCGCGCCGCGCTCGCCGCGCGCCGCGGCGCGATCGGCCGCCTGGGAACGGGCGACGCCATGCGGGTGCGCCTGCTGCGCGAGACCGCACCGGACTTCTCCGCGGTCGCGGCGGTGCGCCGGGAACTCGCCGGGCTCGACGGCAAGGCGATGAGCGCGCGGGCCGCGACCGAGCGCACCCTCGCCCGCGAGGCCGCCGAGACCGCGCGCGCCCAGGGGCGGGCCGCCGAGCGCGACCTCACCGAGTACTGCGCCCAGTGGCGCATCGCGAACCCGCTCGGCCAGGGCGAGGCCCCGGCGAGCCTCGGCTACGACTTCGCCAAGCGCGAGCACGACGCGGTCGCCGGCCACGAGCTGCGCCGCTACCGCGCCCAGGCCGAGCGGGCCGAGGGCGAGATGCGCCGCCTGATGACCGAGGATCTGCTGACGCGGCTTGCCGACAAGTTCGAGCGCGTCCAGGCCCGGCTCGACGCGCTGAACGAGCGCCTGTCGTCGCGCAGCTTCACCGGCCAGACCTACGCCTTCGAGGCGGCGGTCGACCGGCGCTACGCCGCGGTGCACGCGCTCGCCACCGAGGTCGCGCGCTCGGCCGACGCCGCCCAGGCGCTCCTCGTCTCGGAGGAGGGCGGCGCGATGGCGGCGGCGCTCGAGGAGATCCAGGCGCTGATCGGCGGCGCCGAGGACGCGGCCCGGCTCGCTGATTACCGCAACTACTTCGTCTACGAGATCGGCATGAAGGGCCGTGACGGCTCGCGCACCACCATGTCGAGCCGGGCTCTGCGCGGCTCCGGCGGCGAGGCGCAGGCGCCGTTCTACGTGGCGATCGCCGCCTCGCTGGCCAGCGCCTACTACCCGGGCGACCGGCCGGGCGACGAGAATCCGGGCCTCGGCCTCTGCCTGCTCGACGAGGCCTTCTCCAAGCTCGACGTGCGCAACAGCCAGGCGCTGGTCGATCTCTACGGCGCCTGGGGCTTGCAACTCCTGATCGCCGCTCCGGAGGACAAGCGCACGACGCTCACCGAGGTGATGGACACGATCGTGACCGTCTACAAGAGCCCGGACCTGAAGTCGGTGCGGATCGAATCGGAGCACCCCCTGGAGGCGGCCAAGCGTGCGCTGGCGCAGATCAATCCGGAGCGGGAGGGGATCGACGGCGATACCGCCGAGGCGTGACGCGGCCGAAGCGGCGCCCCATGCAGGGCCTGGCAAAGGGGGGCGCCGCCGACACGAAAGCGATCGGGAGGAAAGATTCGGTCGGCGGCGCCGGCCGGACGAGAGGGGGGATAACTCGCCCGACTGGCCGCAAGTCTAGGTGCGCCGCACCCGGCCGCATTCACATACGGCAAGGCTCGGTTGAAAAAACCGAGCCTTGCACAACTCCCAGGTGGCGATCAGGGGGTGCGCGCGGCGGTCAGCTGGCAGCCGCTCTCCTCCAGTTTGGCGTAGGCATCGGCACCCGGGATCGTGGCGAGCAGCCGGTAGAGGTCCCACGGCCCCTTCGAGTCAGCGGGCTTCTTCACCTCGAACAGGTACATGTCGTGCACCATGCGGCCGTTCGGCAGCACCGTGCCGCCCTTCGCGAACACGTCCTCCACCGGCATCGCGTGCAGCTTCGCGTTGACCGCCTCGGTCTCGTCGGTGCCCGCGGCCTTCACGGCCTTGAGGTATTGCAGCACCGCCGAGTAGGTCCCGGTATGGACCATGTTGGGCATCTTGCCGGTGCGCTTCATGAAGCGGCTCCCGAAGGCGCGGGTCTCGTCGTTCAGGTCCCAGTACCAGCCCTCGGTGAGGGTCAGCCCCTGAGCGACCTGCAGTCCGAGGCCGTGCACCTCGGCGAGCGTGAACAGCAGAGCGGCGAGGCGCTGGCCGCCCTGCGTGATACCGTACTCGGCCGCCTGCTTGATGGCGTTCGAAGTGTCGAGGCCGGCATTGGCCAGCCCGATCACCTTCGCGCCCGAGCCCTGCGCCTGGAGCAGGAACGAGGAGTAGTCCTGCGCGGCCAACGGATGGCGCACGCCGCCCACGATCTTGCCGCCCTTAGAGGTCACGTAGCGGGTGACCTCGGCCTCCAGCGAATGGCCGAAGGCGTAGTCGGCGGTGAGCATGAACCAGGTATTGCCGCCCTGTTGCACCAGCGCGCCGCCGGTGCCGACCGCGAGCGCCCGCGTGTCGTAGGCCCAGTGATAGCCGTAGGGAGAGCACTGCTTGCCGGTGAGGTCGCTGCTGGCCGCCCCCGTCGTGATGGTGATCTTCTTCTTCTCCTTCGAGAGGCCCTGCACGGCGAGCGCCACCGACGAGGTGGTCAGTTCCATGATGGCGTCGACCTTGTCGCGGTCGTACCATTGCCGGGCGATGCCGGAGGCGATGTCGGCCTTGTTCTGGTGATCCGCCGAGACGAGCTCGATCGGAGCGCCGTTCACGGAGCCGCCGAAATCCTCGACCGCCATGCGGGCCGCCTCGATCGACGAGCGGCCGCCGAACTCGGCGTAGACACCGGACTGGTCGTTGAGGATGCCGATGCGCACGGCCCCGTCCGAGATGGCCTGCGCGGCTGCCGGGCCCGCGGCGAGCGGGGCGGCGACGAGGGCGGCGGCCAGCGCCCGGCCGAAACCCGGCCGTGTATGTGTCATGCGTTCCTCCCGATGGGTCGTCTTCTCTGGGACGGCCTCACGTCGCGAATCGGACCGTCGCGGCAAGCGTAGGCCGTCGCCTGGTCGGAACGCCAGCCGGCACAGCGACAACAACACCTGGTTGAAGGGCGCGCACGTTTTTCGGGACGGCGCCGCCAATCGGGTGGAGGCTCCGCTTAACCACGGCGGTTAATCTTGCGTTTCGTACTCCGATCCATGAAAAGCCCGGTGCTCTGGAAGCTGCGCCGTGCAGCTCCGGCGCGACGCCATCGCCCCGGGTCGAGGAAAGACGATCCCATGCTCGATTACGCGCAGGCGCGACGCCTGATGGTCGACTGCCAGCTGCGGACGTTCGACGTGAACGACAACGCGGTGCTGGACGCCTTCGATTTGGTCCCGCGCGAGCGTTTCGTGCCGCAGGGACGCGAGGGCTTCGCCTATATCGATCAGACGCTGCGCTTCGGCGGTTCGGCCGCCGACGCCCGCTGCCTGCCGGCCCCGATGGTGCTCGCCCGGATGATCCAGGCGCTCGCCCTCAAGCCCGGAGCCCGGGCGCTCGATGTGGCGGGCGGCTACGGCTATGCCGCCGCGATCATGGCCCGCCTCGGCGCCGCCGCGACCGTTCTGGAGCCGGTGGCCGGGCTCGCGGCCGGCGCGCGCGAGCGCCTCGCCGGTGAGGCCCAAGTGGTGGAGGGTCCCCTCGAGGCGGGCCACCCCGCGGGTGCCCCGTACGATGCCGTACTGATCAACGGGCGGATCGAGGTCCGGCCGCAGACCCTACTCGACCAGCTCGCCGACGGAGGTCGCCTCGTCTGCGTCTTCGGGCCCGAGCGGGCCGCGAAGGCGACGCTGTTCGTCCGCGCCGGTGACGCTTTCGGTTCGCGTCCGATCTTCGACGCGGCCCTGCCGGCGCTCGCCGCCTTCGCCGAAGAGGCGGGCTTCGCCTTCTGACTAGGTCGAAGGACTGTCGCCTTTATACGCCACCCGGACAAGATTCAGGTGTGCGACCTCCGACAGTCTGGGCCTCGTGGCCAAGCATCGATTAAGGTCAAGCCAGGGCGGGCTTGATCGGGTGTGCGCAGTGTACCGCGCAGCCGTCGCGTGTTGGCGGACATCCGAGACAATCGAGAAACCGCAAGGGCTGTTCGACGTGAGAAGACGTACACCTGAGACGCGTGCCGCGTTCCGGCTGGCCGGCCTCGCCGTCACCGCCGGCTTGTCGGTGGGAGCGGTTGGCATCGGATCGGCCTCGGCGGAGTCGCTGGAGAGCGCGCTCGCCAGGGCCTATGCGGGCAACCCGCAGCTCAATGCCAGCCGTGCCCTCACTCGGGTGCGCGACGAGGACGTCGCCATCGCCCAATCCGGCTATCGGCCGAGCGTCAATATCAACGTCCAGGCCGGCGTGACGCAGACGGAGGGTAACAACCTCAGCGCTCAGTCCCTCACCGGCGGCGGCGGACAGAGCATCGGCATCCTGACCAAACCCGCCACGGCCGGCATCACCATCAACCAGAACCTGTTCAACGGGTTCCAGACCGACAACAACACCCGGCGCGCCGAGTCCGGCGTCTACAGCCAGCGCGAGACCCTGCGCTTCACCGAGCTCAGCACCCTGTACAGCGCCGTACAGGCCTACATGAACGTGCTCTCGGACACCGCCACGCTGGAGCTGCGCCGCAACAACGTCGAGGTGCTGGAGGAGCAGCTCCGCCAGACCCGCGACCGCTTCAATGTCGGCGAAGTGACCCGCACCGACGTCGCCCAGGCCGAGGCGCGCCTCGCCGGCGCGCGCGCCGAGGTGAGCGCCGCGGAGTCGCAGCTGCGCACCAGCATCGGCGTCTACCGGCAGGTAATCGGCGTCGAGCCGCGCCAGCTCGCGCCCGGCCGCCCGCTCGACCGCTACGTGCCGGCGAGCCTCGACGCGGCCATCGCGGTCGGCCTGAAGGAGCACCCGCAGATCCTCTCCGCGCTCCACGCGGTCGACGCCTCAGAAGCGCAGGTGAAGGTGCTGGAGGGCGCTCTCGCCCCGCAGCTCAGCGTCCAGGGGACGGTGAATCAGTTCTACGACCAGCAGTTGCCCAACACACAGGGCGTGGCCGCATCGATCCTCGGGCGCCTGACCATCCCGATCTACCAGGGCGGCCAGGAATACGCCCAGATTCGGCAGGCCAAGGAGACGGTCGGCCAGACGCGTATTCAGGCCGAGTTCGTGCGGGACCAGATCCGGGCGCAGATCGTGAGCTTCTGGGGCAACCTGGAGGCGGCCAAGGCCCGCGTGATCGCCTCGCAGGCCCAGGTCCAGGCCAACGAGGTGGCGCTGAACGGCGTGCGCGAGGAGGCCCGGGTCGGCCAGCGCACCACCCTCGACGTGCTGAACGCGCAGCAGGAACTGCTCAACGCCCGCGTGAACCTGATCGTGGCCCAGCGCGACCGCGTGATCTTCTCCTACGGCGTCGTGCAGTCGATCGGCCGCCTGACCGCGCGCTACACCGCGGTGCCGGTGGCGCTGTACAGCCCGAAGACGCATTTCGATCAGGTCAAGGATCTCTGGTACGGCGTCGGCACGCCGGACGGGCGCTGAGCGCGGGAAACGGTCGCATTTCCCATTGGACTGTGCTCCGGACGCGCTTGTTCGGTTAGCGAAGCGTGAAATACTGGCGCCGGCCGATATGGATCGGCGTCAGAACACCCTCCCGAGCGCCGTCCGGATGAGTGCAGCGAGCCCCAAGATTCAGGACAAGACGGCGGAGAAGGCGCACGAGCCTTCGATGGAGGAGATCCTCGCCTCGATCCGCCGGATCATCGCCGATGATCAGGCGGCCAAGCCCGCCGAGACCGCCTCGAAGCCCGTGCCGTTGCCCGAGCCGGACGACGTGCTCGACCTCGCCGAGTTCGCTGAGCCCGCCCCAGCACCGAAGCCCGCGCCGCTCGATCCCGACCCGCTCGATTTCGGCGTCGAGGAGCTCGATTTCGACGCGATCAGCGTCGAGCCGGATCCCGAGCCCGAGCCTCCCCCCGCGCCGCTTCCCCCACCGCCTCAGGCGCGCGCGCCCGAACCGGCACCCGCCGAGTCGCTGATCTCGGCCGCGACCGATGCCAGCGTGAACAGCGCCTTCAACGCGCTCGCCCACACGGTCCTGTCGCGCAACGCCCGGACCCTCGACGACCTCGTTGCCGAGATGCTCCGGCCGATGCTGAAGGCGTGGCTCGACGACAATCTGCCGGTGATGGTCGAGCGGCTGGTCCGCGCCGAGATCGAGCGGGTCTCTCGCGGGCGCTGATCCCGCCTCGGATGGGCGTGCCGTGTTGACGGAACGCTCGCGACGGGTTGAAAGCGGGCAGCTTCCAGACACGCCCGCGATCGGCCCGTACACCCATGATGGACAAGACCTTCGACCCCGCCGCCGTCGAGGCGCGCGTCTCCGGCGCCTGGGAGGCGGAGGGCGCCTTCCGCGCCGGCCGGCCCGAACGCGCCGGGGCCGAGCCCTACTGCATCGTCATCCCGCCGCCGAACGTGACGGGCACGCTCCATATGGGGCATGCCCTCAACAACACGCTGCAGGACGTGCTCTGCCGCTTCGAGCGGATGCGGGGCAAGGACGTGCTCTGGCAGCCGGGCACCGATCACGCCGGCATCGCCACCCAGATGGTCGTCGAGCGCAAGCTCGCGGCCGACGGCGAGCCGGACCGCCGCAGCCTCGGCCGCGAGGCCTTCCTGGAGCGGGTCTGGGCCTGGAAGGCGGAATCGGGCGGCGCCATCGTCAACCAGTTGAAGCGGCTGGGCGCCTCCTGCGACTGGTCGCGCGAGCGCTTCACCATGGACGAGGGCCTCTCGGCCGCCGTCCTCAAGGTTTTCGTCGACCTGCACGCGCAGGGCCTGATCTACCGCGACAAGCGCCTCGTGAACTGGGACCCGAAGTTCCAGACCGCGATCTCGGACCTCGAGGTCCAGCAGGTCGAGACCAAGGGCAACCTCTGGCATTTCGATTACCCGGTGGTGGACGAGACCGGCGCCGAGACCGGCGCGGTCATCACGGTCGCCACGACCCGTCCCGAGACGATGCTCGGCGACACCGCGGTCGCGGTCCATCCGGAGGACGCGCGCTACACCGCGCTCGTCGGGAAGAAAGTGCGCCTGCCGCTCGTCGGACGCCTGATCCCGATCGTCGCCGATGAGTACTCGGATCCCGAGAAGGGCACCGGTGCGGTGAAGATCACGCCCGCGCACGATTTCAACGATTTCGAGGTCGGCAAGCGCCACGGCTGCGCGCTGATCAACGTGCTCGACCCCGAGGCCCGCATCCTCATCGACGGCAACGCCGCCTTCCTGGCGGACACCGCGCCCGAGGCCGAGACGCTGGCGCTCCACGGCCTCGACCGGGCCGAGGCGCGCAAGCGCGTCGTCGCGCTGATGGAGGAGCGCGGCCGGCTCCGGCAGATCGAGCCGAACACCCACGCGGTGCCGCACGGCGACCGCTCGGGCGTCGTCATCGAGCCCTATCTCACCGACCAGTGGTACGTGAACGTCAAGCCGCTGGCCGAGCGCGCGCTCCAGGCGGTGCGCGACGGGCAGACGAAGTTCGTCCCTGACAATTACGAGAAGATCTTCTTCCAGTGGCTCGAGAACATCGAGCCCTGGTGCATCTCGCGCCAGCTCTGGTGGGGCCACCAGATTCCGGTCTGGTACGACGACGAAGGCGGCGTCTACGTGGCGATGGACGAGGCCGGGGCGCTGGCCAAGGCCGAGGCCGCGCGCGGCCGCCCGGTCGCGCTCACCCGCGACCCGGACGTGCTCGACACGTGGTTCTCCTCCGGCCTCTGGCCGTTCTCGACGCTGGGCTGGCCGGAGAACACGCCCGAACTCGCCCGCTTCTACCCGACCAGCACGCTGGTCACCGGCAAGGACATCCTGTTCTTCTGGGTCGCCCGCATGATGATGCTGGGGCTCCACGTCACCGACCGGGTGCCCTTCGCGACCGTCTACCTGCACACGCTGGTGCGCGACGCGTCCGGCGCCAAGATGTCGAAGTCGAAGGGCAACGTGGTCGACCCGCTCGGGCTGATCGACCAGTACGGGGCCGACGCGCTGCGCTTCACGCTCGCCGCGATGGCCGCGCAGGGCCGGGACATCAAGCTCGCGGTCAACCGCGTCGAGGGCTACCGCAACTTCGCGACGAAGCTCTGGAACGCCGCGCGCTTCGCCGAGCTCAACGGCTGCCGGCTCGACCCCGCCTTCCGGCCGGAGGACGCGCGCCAGCCGGTCAACCGCTGGGCGCTCGGCGAGGCCGCCCGCGCGGTCGCCGAGGTGGCGGGCGCGCTCGACGCCTACCGCTTCAACGACGCGGCCACTGCCGCCTACCGCTTCGTCTGGAACATCTTCTGCGACTGGTATCTCGAACTCGCCAAGCCGGTGCTGCAGGGCGAGGGCGTGGATCCGGCGCTGAAGGCCGAGACGCAGGCGAGCATCGCCTTCCTGATCGACCAGATCGCCAAGCTTCTGCACCCGTTCATGCCGTTCCTCACGGAGGAGCTCTGGGCGATCAAGGGCGCGGATCTCCCCGAGCGCGGCCTGCTCGCTCTGGCCCCCTGGCCGGCGCTCGAAGGTCTCGCCGACGCGGGGGCCGAGGCGGAGGTCGGCTTCGTGGTCGATCTCGTCACGGAGGTGCGCTCGGCCCGTTCCGAGACCAACGTGCCCGCCGCCGCCCAGGTGCCGCTCGTGCTCATCGGTGCGAGCCCGGAGGTGCGCGCCCGAATCGAGGCGTGGCGCGACACGCTGGTGCGGCTCGCCCGCCTTTCCGAGATCAGCTTCGCGGAGGGGGCCCCGAAGAACGCCGTGCAGCTCCTCGTCCGCGGCAGCGTCGCGGCCCTGCCGCTTGAGGGCATCGTGGACCTCGCCGCCGAGGTCGCGCGCCTGCACAAGGAGGCCGCCAAGGCCGAGGGCGAGATCCGCAAGATCGACGCCAAGCTCGGCAACGCCGACTTCGTCGCCCGCGCGCCGGAGGAGATCGTCGAGGAGAACCGCGAGCGCCGCGACGCGGAGAGCGAGCGGCTGGCCAAGATCCGCGAGGCGCTGAGTCGGCTGGAGGCGTGAGACGTCAGCTCACGAACTTCAGCCCCGCGATCCCCGCCACGATCAGCCCGATGCAGGCGATCCGGGCGGCGGTCGCGGGCTCGCCGAACAGCACCATGCCGAGGATCGCGGTGCCGACCGCCCCGATGCCGGTCCAGACCGCGTAGCCGGTGCCGACCGGCAGGGTGCGTAGCGCGATCGAGAGCAGGACCACGCTCGCCGCCATCGCGGCGAGCGTCAGCACCGAGGGCACGAGCTTGGTGAAGCCTTCCGTGTACTTGAGTCCGATCGCCCAGCCGGTCTCCAGCAGGCCGGCGACGAAGAGGATGATCCAGGCCACGGTTCCGCATCTCCCGATGGTGCGCGCGCTGTGTGCGCGACGGAGGCACAGGAACCAAGCCCCGGGGCCGACCGGGCCGTGCCGAACCTGACCAAACCGTAATGCGCCCGCCACGGGCGGGTCAGGGGCCGGGAGCTAGAAAGGCGTCATCGCCGCCCGCGCGGTGAAAAGCTTTCCTGCCGGAGACCCCGATGACCGAGACCCGTACCCACCGCCGCGCCCTCGCCTCGGTGGCTGCAGCCGCACTTGTGACGGGCGGCGCGATCGGCGGCGCCTACCTGCCGGCGGCGACGCCCGCCTACGCACAGGCCCTGCCCAAGACCCCGATCGAGGCGCCCGAGCACCCGCCCGGCTCGTTCGCCAACATCGTCGACAAGGTGAAGCCCGGCGTCGTCTCGGTGAAAGTGAAGCTGGACGACACGGCGAGCGCGGACGACGACGACGGCCCCGGCCAGAACGGCCGCAACATGCAAAACGTGCCGCCGCAGCTGCGCGAGTTCTTCCGCCGCTTCGGTCAGAACGGAGCCCCGGGCGGCCAGCAGCAGCGCGGCGGCAGCCGCGGCGCCGTAGGCTCGGGCTTCATCATCTCGGCCGACGGCTACGTGGTGACCAACAACCACGTCGTGGACCATAGCAAGACCGTGCAGGTCACGCTCGACGACGGTCGCACGCTCGACGCCAAGGTCATCGGCAAGGATTCCAAGACCGACATCGCCCTCTTGAAGATCAAGGAAGCGGGCAGCTACCCCTACGTCCAGTTCGGCAAGGGCGCGCCCCGCGTCGGCGACTGGGTGGTGGCGATCGGCAATCCGTTCGGTCTCGGCGGCACGGTGACGGCCGGCATCGTCTCGGCCCGCGGCCGCGATATCGGCGCCGGTCCCTACGACGACTTCCTGCAGATCGACGCGCCGATCAATAAGGGCAACTCGGGCGGTCCGACCTTCAACGTCAACGGTGAGGTGGTGGGCGTGAACACCGCGATCGCCTCGCCGTCGGGCGGCAGCGTCGGCCTCGCCTTCGCGATCCCGTCCGAGACCGTGCAGGCCGTGGTGGAGCAGCTGCGCACGGACGGCAAGGTCGCCCGCGGCTATCTCGGCGTGCAGGTCCAGCCGGTGACGCAGGACATCGCCGAGGGGTTGGGCCTCGCCAAGCCAAAGGGCGCCCTGGTCGACCACGCCGAGGACGGCACTCCTGCCGCGAAGGCGGGCCTGAAGTCCGGCGACGTGATCGAGAAGGTCAACGGCGATCCGATCAACGACGCGAAGGAGCTCTCGCGCAAGATCGCCGGCCTCAAGCCCGGCTCGAAGGTCGACCTCGCCTATCTGCGCGGCGGCAAGGCCGACACCGCGACAGTGACCCTCGGTTCTCTGCCGACCGACGGCAAGGTGGCGAGCCGCGGCGATACGGAGACGAACGGGCAGCCGCGGCTCGGCCTGAGCCTTGCCCCGGCCTCCGAGGTCGGCCTCGCCGACCAGGGCGTCGCCGTGGTCGAGGTCGATCCGGATGGGCCGGCTGCTGCCAAGGGCATCGAGCAGGGCGACCTGATCCTCGATGTCGGGGGCCAGAGCGTCAGCAAGCCCTCCGAGGTCGCCGCGCAGATCCGCTCTGCCGAGAGCTCCGGCCGCAAGGCGGTGCTGATGCGGGTCAAGAACGGCAAGGGCGTCACCCGCTTCGTCGCGGTGCAGCTCAACAAGGCGGGCTGAGGCTCCTCTCGCCTCGTCATCGTGGGAAGGCGCCGTCCGGCAGCGGGCGGCGCCTTCCGCATGTCCGTGCCCCCTGTTCACCGACGTCGGGCGCGGGCTAGATCGCGTCCATGCGCGCCGCCCCGCTCCTCTTCGCCCTCGCCTGCCTCGCCGCCGTTCCGGCGCGGGCCGATTCGTGCGACGCGCTCACGGCGCGGGTGATCCGGGTCACCGGGGCCTCGCTCGCGGGCCGGGCGGAACCCGGCGCGGTCTTCCGGGCGGCCGATGCCGACCGGATGAGCCTGGACTGCCGGGCGCCCGCCCGCATCGTGATCGGGTCGGTCGAGCGCCGGCCGCCGGTCGGATGGTTCACGCTGGTCGGCCTCGCGGCCGAGGCGCTGGGCCGTGCCCGCCTCCGGGACGCGCAGGTGGCGGCGCTCAACCTGCACCAGGACTCGCTGCTCGCCGAGGCGCCGATGCAGGCGCGCGTCGGCAACGTGGCGCTCCGCTGCGAGACCGGAGAGCGGGCCGTCGGTCTCGCCGGCTTTGTCAGCCTCTGCGTGGTCGAGCGGCGCGATGCGCATCGGCGGAAGGGCGGAGTGGTGCGCAAGGCCGCCCTTCCGTGGACGCCCGCACCCGGCTAGACCGGCGCCATGTCGGATTCAGCCACGAACACTCCCGCCGTCGTGAAGGTCGGCAGCGCCGCCTTCGGCAACCACCTGCCGCTCGCTCTCATCGCCGGCCCGTGCCAGCTCGAGAGCCGGGACCACGCCCTGGAGATCGCCGCGGCGCTGAAGGCGATGGCGGAGGCGCGCGGCCTCGGCCTCGTCTTCAAGGCCTCCTTCGACAAGGCCAACCGGACCTCCGGCTCCGCAGCCCGGGGCCTGGGGCTCGAAGGCGCGTTGCCGATCTTCGCCGAGATCCGCGAGACGCTGGGGCTGCCGGTGCTGACCGACGTGCACGCTGCCGAGCAATGCGCGCCGGTGGCCGAGGTGGTGGACGTGCTGCAGATCCCGGCCTTCCTCTGCCGCCAGACCGACCTGCTGCTGGCGGCCGCGCGCACGGGGCGCGCGGTCAACATCAAGAAGGGCCAGTTCCTCGCCCCCTGGGACATGCGCCACGTCGCCGCGAAGGTGACCGAGGCCGGCAATTCGAACGTCATCGTCACCGAGCGGGGAGCCTCCTTCGGCTACAACACGCTCGTCTCGGACATGCGCAGCCTGCCGATCATGGCGCGCGTCACCGGCGGTGCACCCGTGGTGTTCGACGCCACCCACTCGGTGCAGCAGCCGGGCGGGCAGGGGGCGAGCTCGGGCGGCCAGCGCGAGTTCGTCGCGGTGCTGGCCCGCGCCGCGGTCGCGGTCGGCGTCGCCGGGGTCTTCATCGAGACGCATCCCGATCCCGACCGGGCCCCCTCGGACGGTCCCAACATGGTGGCGCTGACGGATATGCCCGCGCTCCTCGACGAACTCGTCGCCTTCGACCGTCTGGCGAAGGCACGGCCAGTCGCCTGACGAACGTCCGGATCAGCGCGCCGCCACAAGCACGTGGGCGCGCAGGGGCTGCGTGAGGCTGTAGCCGCCCTCGACCCGCGCCGCGGCGGCCTCGAAGGCGGCGCGGATGCCCTCCGGGTCGGCGGCGATCGCGTCCTCGCGGGCCGGGTCCACGGCCGTGACGCGCCCCAGGAAGGCGCCGAGATCGGCGAACGTCTCGTGGCGCTCGAAGGTGACATCGCGGAGGCAGGCGAGAGCGCCGGACGCGACGGCGGCCGCGATCGCCGCCTGCGCCGCCGCACGGATCGCGGTCTCGTCCTCGATGGGCCGGAGCGCGGCGAAGAAGCTGCCCTCGGCCAGCGGTTCCACCACCACGACCAAATGGTTCGGGCCGACGACCCGCGCGGCCTCGGCGAGCGCCGCGCCGGGCTCGGGCACATGGTGGAGGGCGTTGAGCATGACCGCGCCGTCGAAGCTGCCGTCGGAGAAGGGCAGGGCCTCGGCGGAGGCCCGCTCGAAGCGGGCCGTCGGTGCGCATCGCCCGGCATCGCGGATCGCAGCCTCGCCCGGGTCGATCCCGGTCACGCGGGCACCCTGGGCCGACAGCGCCTTGGCCAGGACGCCGGACCCGCAACCGATGTCGAGGATCCGGCGCCCGTCGATCGGCGCGAAGGTTTCGAGGATAAGGGACAGGCTATCCATGCGTCCGGCTCCGAAATGCGGCGGAAGCCTAGACGGCCCATCCCCGGAGTTCACGCGCGGAATTCGGCACACCGAGCGATTCCGCGCCGGCCGTTCAGAGCCTGCGATCGCGGCAGAAGAAGATGGTTGCGCGGTTCAGGAATCGTTCATCTTCATTGCGTGCTGCGGTACAGCGTCGGATCGCAGCAACGCGCCAGTATTCCCACCCCGGAAACCGATGGAACCCGTGCGCCGGGCGGACGTTGAGTCCCCGAATTCGATCGCTGATCGAGAAAGGATATCATGCGCAAGTTCGCCATCGTCTCCGCCGCCGCCCTGACGCTCGGCACCCTCGCGACCACCGCCGCCGATGCGCGCCCGCGCGGCTATTACGGCCACGGCTATGCCCCCCACGCCGGCTACGGTTACGGCCATCGCCGCCGCGGCATCGGCACAGGCGCAGCCGTGGGTCTCGGGATCGCGGGTCTGGCGGCCGGCGCTATCGCCGCGGGAGCTGCACGCGATGCCTACGCGCGGGATGGTTACTACGGCCGTCCGGCCTACGGTTACGGCGGCCCGAGCTACGGCTACGGTTACGGCTACTGATCCGCAGCCGAGCGGAATTGAGAAGGGCGCCCGGCAGAGCCGGGCGCCCTTTCTCATGCGCTCAGCGCCCGCGATAGGGCGGAACGCCGGGATCGGGCAGCCACACGGTCTTGGGCGGCTCGCCCGTCTGCCAGAACACGTCGATCGGGATGCCCCCGCGCGGGTACCAGAATCCACCGATCCGCAGATAGCGGGGCTCCAGCAGCTCGGCGAGCCGTTTGCCGATCGCCACGGTGCAATCCTCGTGGAAGGCACCGTGATTGCGGAACGAGCCGAGATAGAGCTTCAGCGCTTTGGACTCGACCAGCCAGCGGTCTGGCACGTAGTCGATCACCAGGATCGCGAAGTCGGGCTGTCCGGTCACCGGGCAGAGCGAGGTGAATTCCGGCGCCGTGAAGCGCGCGCAGTAGTCGGTGTCGGGATGGGGGTTCGGCACGCGGTCGAGGCGCGCCGCTTCGGGCGAGGCGGGCAGGGGCGTGGCCTGCCCGAGCTGGAGCGTGTCTTCGGTCATGAGTGCGCTATAGACCGACGGCCGCGCGGTTGCATCCGCCACCAGGTCAGGGCAGCTTCGCGCGGATCGCCGCACGCGCCTCCACCTGTTATCCGCCGTCCGGCTTGCCGGGCTGCTTAGGTTGGACAATAAGCCCGGCGACCACGCGCCGCGGGCCCGTCGCCGATTCGTGGCGCCGTCACGCGCCGGCGCAGACAGGTGAGGGGATTTCCATGACCGCGATCACCAATATCGCCGCCCGCGAGATCCTGGACAGCCGGGGCAATCCGACCGTCGAGGTCGACGTCCTGCTGGAGGACGGCTCGTTCGGCCGCGCCGCGGTCCCTTCGGGCGCCTCGACCGGCGCCCACGAAGCGGTGGAGCTGCGCGACGGCGACAAGAGCCGCTACGGCGGCAAGGGCGTGCTCAACGCCGTCCAGGCCGTGCAGACAGAGATCCTCGACGCCATCGGCGGCATGGACGCGGAGGATCAGGTCGCCGTCGACGAGGCGATGATCCATCTCGACGGCACGCCGAACAAGGCGCGGCTCGGCGCGAACGCGATTCTAGGCGTCTCGCTCGCGGTGGCCAAGGCCGCGGCGGAAACCTCCGGCCTGCCGCTCTACCGCTATGTCGGCGGCGTGCAGGGTCGGGTGCTCCCGGTGCCGATGATGAACATCATCAACGGCGGCGCGCACGCCGACAACCCGATCGATTTCCAGGAATTCATGATCATGCCGGTCGGCGCCGACTCGCTCGCCGAGGCGGTGCGCATGGGCGCCGAGGTGTTCCACACCCTCAAGAGCGCCCTGAAGAAGGCCGGTCACAACACCAACGTGGGCGATGAGGGCGGCTTCGCCCCGAACCTACCCTCGGCGGAAGCCGCCCTCGATTTCGTGATGGAGTCGATCCAGGCCGCCGGCCTGAAGCCCGGTCAGGACATGGTGCTGGCGCTCGACTGCGCCGCCACCGAGTTCTTCAAGGACGGCGCCTATCATTACGAGGGCGAGGGCCGCACCCGCGCCATCGAGGAGCAGGTGGATTACCTTGCCGAGCTCGTCGCCAAGTACCCGATCCTGTCGATCGAGGACGGCATGTCCGAGGACGACTGGCAGGGTTGGAAGCTGCTGACCGACAAGATCGGCGGCCGTTGTCAGCTCGTTGGCGACGACCTGTTCGTCACCAACGTCGAGCGCCTGTCCCAGGGCATCGAGAGCGGCACCGGCAACTCGATCCTGATCAAGGTCAACCAGATCGGCTCGCTGACCGAGACGCTGGCCGCCGTCGATATGGCCCAGCGCGCCGGCTACACCGCGGTGATGTCGCACCGCTCGGGCGAGACCGAGGATTCGACCATCGCGGACCTCGCGGTCGCCACGAATTGCGGGCAGATCAAGACCGGCTCGCTGGCCCGCTCGGACAGACTGGCCAAGTACAACCAGCTCATCCGCATCGAGGAAGGCCTCGGTCCGCAGGGCCGCTACGCCGGCCGCCAGGCGATCAAGCAGCTCGGCCGCTGAAGCTCCGCGGTCCCGCGCGTTCGCGCACCCCGCTTCCGGCCCCCGGCGTCGCCAGACGCCGGGGGCTTCTTCGTTCGAAGGGACCGGCGTTAGGGCATTCGTAACCTTGAGCGCGGATGGTCGGCGCATGGTCGTCCGTCGCCGCGTCAGAATGGTCGTGCTCCCGCTCGCTCTCTGGAGCGTGTCGGCACTCGTGGTGGGCTACTTCGTCACGCAGGCGGAGAACGGCAACCGAGGCCTCGAAGCCAAGCGCGCCCTGAAGATCCAGGCCTACGGGCTTGCTCAGGACCTCGCCGCCGCTAAGAGCGAGCGCGCGACCTGGGAGCACCGGGTCGCCCTGCTGCGCAGCGAGCAGATCGACCGCGATCTGCTGGAGGAACGCGCCCGCGTCGTACTCGGGCGAGTCCACGCAAACGACGTGGTTGTAATCACGCCGCAGTAAATAATCATAGGTTGTATCGTCCTGACATCCATGCATGGCTGTCAGAGGAGCGCCACTCGCAATCGCTGCCGTCCTAGCCTAAACCGAGCCCCGAAACGGTCATATTCCGGGGAGCGAAACATGGACGCCGGCAAGGACGCCGCCAAGGATGCGGCGCAGTCGAAGCCTGAGGCGGCCAAGGGTGGCGCGGAAGCGGCGCATCGGCCCGCCCCCAATGCTCCGCAGTTCACCCGCGACGAGGATCTCCACGCCTACCGCGAGATGTTGCTGATCCGTCGCTTCGAGGAGAAGGCCGGCCAGCTCTACGGTATGGGCCTGATCGGCGGCTTCTGTCACTTGTACATTGGTCAGGAGGCCGTCGTCATCGGGATGCAGATGGCCTCGATCGAGGGCGATCAGGTCATCACCGGCTACCGCGACCACGGCCACATGCTGGCCACCGGCATGGAGAGCCGCGGCGTGATGGCCGAGCTCACCGGCCGCCGCGGCGGCTATAGCCGCGGCAAGGGCGGCTCGATGCACATGTTCAGCCGCGAGAAGCAGTTCTTCGGCGGCCACGGCATCGTAGGCGCCCAGGTCTCTCTCGGCACCGGCCTCGCCTTCGCGGATGCCTACCGGGAGAACGGCAAGGTCAGCCTCACCTACATGGGCGACGGCGCGGCCAACCAGGGCCAGGTCTACGAGAGCTTCAACATGGCGGCGCTCTGGAAGCTGCCGGTCGTCTACGTGATCGAGAACAACCGCTACGCGATGGGCACCTCGGTCGCCCGCGCCTCGGCCCAGACGGACTTCTCGAAGCGCGGCCTCTCCTTCGGCATCCCGGGCGAGCAGGTGGACGGCATGGACGTGCGCACCGTGCGCGAGGCCGCGACCCGCGCCATCGAGCACGCCCGCTCGGGCCAGGGCCCGTACATCCTCGAGATGCAGACCTACCGCTACCGCGGCCACTCGATGTCCGACCCGGCCAAGTATCGGTCGAAGGACGAGGTCTCGAAGATGCGCGACGAGCACGACCCGATCGAGATGGTGCGCAAGCGCCTGATCGAGCTGCACGGCGTCGACGAGTCCGAGCTGAAGGCGACCGACGCCAAGGTGCGCGAGATCGTCAACGACGCGGCCGAGTTCGCGACCAACGATCCCGAGCCGGATCCGTCCGAGCTGTGGACCGACATCCTGCTGGAGGCGAGCGCCTGACGGGCGCTCCCACCGCACAGCACCCATAGCCCGCCCGCTTCCTGGCCGCCCCGCCGCCCCACGACAGAGCAGAACATGGCGACCGACATCCTGATGCCCGCCCTCTCTCCGACGATGGAGGAGGGCAAGCTGTCGAAGTGGCTGAAGAAGGAGGGCGACACGGTCAAATCCGGCGACGTCCTCGCCGAGATCGAGACCGACAAGGCCACGATGGAGGTCGAGGCCATCGACGAGGGCGTGCTCGCCAAGATCCTGATCGCGGAAGGCACCGAGAACGTCGCCGTGAACACGCCGATCGCGATCATCGCGGGCGAGGGCGAGGACGTCGCGGCGGCCGCCGCCTCCGGCGGCAAGGGCAAGCCCAACGGCGCCGCCCAGGGCGGCCAGCCGGCGCCGACGCCCGACATGCAGGCCGAGGGACAGGCCGACAAGCCGGCCCCCGCCGCCAAGACGGGCGACGACGCGCAGCGGGCGCCGGCGGCGCCCGCCACCATCACCAACAAGGCCAAGGAGCCGGTGATGGAGGAGTTCCCGGCCGGCACCGAGATGGTGACGATGACGGTGCGCGAGGCGCTCCGTGACGCCATGGCCGAGGAGATGCGCCGCGACGGCGACGTCTTCATCATGGGCGAGGAGGTCGCGGAGTACCAGGGCGCCTACAAGGTCACGCAGAACCTGCTGCAGGAGTTTGGCGCGCGGCGCGTGGTCGACACGCCGATCACCGAGCACGGCTTCGCCGGCATCGGCGTCGGCGCGGCGCTCGCTGGCCTGAAGCCGATCGTCGAGTTCATGACCTTCAACTTCGCCATGCAGGCGATCGACCAGATCATCAACTCGGCGGCCAAGACCCTCTACATGTCGGGCGGTCAGCTCGGCTGTCCGATCGTGTTCCGCGGCCCCAACGGCGCCGCCGCCCGCGTGGCCGCCCAGCACAGCCACGATTACTCCGCCTGGTACTCGAACGTGCCCGGTCTCAAGGTGATCGCGCCCTACACGGCCTCCGACGCCAAGGGCCTCCTGAAGGCCGCGATCCGCGACCCGAACCCTGTGATCTTCCTCGAGAACGAGATCCTGTACGGCCAGTCCTTCCCGGTGCCGAAGCTCGACGACTTCGTGCTGCCGATCGGCAAGGCGCGCATCCATCGCCAGGGCTCGGACGTCACCATCGTGTCCTTCGCCATCGGCATGACCTACGCGCTGAAGGCCGCGCAGGCGCTGGCCGAGCAGGGCATCGAGGCCGAGGTGATCGACCTGCGCACGATCCGGCCGATGGACACCGATACGGTGGTCGAGTCGGTGAAGAAGACCGGGCGCTGCATCACGGTCGAGGAGGGCTTCCCGCAATCCGGCGTCGGCGCCGAGATCGTGGCCCGCCTGATGGTCGACGCCTTCGACTATCTCGACGCGCCCGTGATCCGCATCACCGGCAAGGACGTGCCGATGCCCTACGCGGCCAACCTTGAGAAGCTTGCGCTCCCCTCCGTGGCCGAAGTCGTCGAGGCCGCAAAGAGCGTCTGCTACAAGTAGGCCCGCGCGCCGCTCCTCCCCCGCGCGAGTCCGCGCGGGGCGACACCGAGAGGGCTGCCAGCCATGAGCCAAGCGTTCGAGGAACTCTCCGTACCCCCCGACGTCGCCGAGAACGGCGGCGTCGAGGTCCTGCGCGCCATCGTGGTGGACGGCGCGGTGAGCGTCGCCCTGCGGCGCTCCTTCGACGATCCGGCGACCTGGGGCCGCCTCCTCATCGACCTCGCCCGGCAGGCCGCCCGCGCCTACGCGCTGGAGACCGAGATGTCGGAAGACGAGGCGTTCGAGCGCATTCGCGCGGGGATCGAGGCGGACAGCCTCGATCCCGGCGCCTTCAATTAGCGGCGGCCGCCCGATGGGAGCGCCCGCCCACCGCCCCGCGACCTACGCCGACCTCGAAGCGGTGCCGGAGCATCTGGTCGCCGAGATCATCGACGGCGTCCTGGAGACGCATCCGCGCCCGCGTCCGCGGCATGCGGCCGCCGCGGTGCGGCTGTCCGGTGAACTCGATCGCCCGTTCTCGCGGGGACGGGGTGGCCCGGGAGGCTGGATCTTCATGGTCGAGCCAGAGATCCACCTTCGAACACAGGTCGTGGTGCCGGACATCGCCGGCTGGCGCCGGTCCCGCCTGCCCACCGAGCCCGAAACGGCCTTCGTCGAGACCCCGCCGGACTGGGTCTGCGAGATCCTGTCGCCGTCGACCACCCGGATCGACCGGGGGCCGAAGCGCCGCATCTACGCGGAATCCAGCGTCGGCCATCTCTGGCTGCTCGATCCGACGGCAGGTCTGCTCGAATCCTTCACCCTGACCGAGGGCGCGTGGCGGCTCGACGGCACCGTCCAGCGCGGTGAGACCGTGGCCCTGCCGCCCTTCGACGCCGTCCCGTTCCCGCTCGACGACCTGTTCGCCTTCGACGACCCGGCCGCCCCGTCACCGACCGAGACCTGAGACCATGCCCATCAACGTGCTGATGCCAGCCCTGTCCCCTACGATGGAGAAGGGCAACCTCGCCAAGTGGCTCAAGAAGGAGGGCGACGCGGTCAAGTCCGGCGACGTGCTGGCCGAGATCGAGACCGACAAGGCCACGATGGAGGTCGAGGCCATCGACGAGGGCGTGCTCGCCAAGATCGTGGTGCCGGAGGGCACGGCGGACGTGCCGGTCAATGACCTGATCGCCATCATCGCGGGCGAGGGCGAGGACGTCTCGGCGGCGGCGGCCGGCGGCGGCTCCGCGCCGAAGGCCGAGGCCAAGCCGGCCCCGGAGGCACCGAAATCCGATGCCGGGCAGAACACCACCGCGGGCGACGGCCACATGTCCTACGCCCGCGTGAACGAGGCGCCGGACGCCGCCAAGCCCTCCGCGGGTGGGGCCCCGGCTCCGGCCTCCTCGGGCGGCCGCGTCTTCGCCTCGCCGCTGGCGCGCCGCATCGCCAAGCAGGAGGGCGTCGACCTCGCCGCCGTGCAGGGCTCCGGCCCGCACGGCCGCATCATCGCCCGCGACGTGCAGGACGCGAAGGCCTCGGGTGCGACGAAGGCGGCTCCGGCCCCACAGGCCGCCGCCGAAGCCCCGAAGGCCGCGGCGCCCGCTCCGAAGGCCGCCCCCGCCGGCGGCGCACCGGCCGGGCTCAGCCTCGAGCAGGTCAAGGGCTTCTTCCAGAAGGACGCCTACGAGGAAGTGCCCCTCGACGGCATGCGCAAGACTATCGCCAAGCGCCTCACCGAGGCGATGCAGGTAGCCCCGCACTTCTATCTCACGGTCGATTGCGAGCTCGACGCGCTGATGAAGCTACGCGAGACGCTGAATGCCTCCTCAGGCAAGGACAAGGACGGCAAGCCGCTGTTCAGGCTCTCGGTGAACGATTTCGTCATCAAGGCGATGGGCCTCGCGCTCACCCGCGTGCCGGCCGCAAACGCGGTCTGGGCTGAGGACCGGATTCTGCGCTTCAAGCACGCCGAGGTCGGCGTGGCGGTGGCCATCGATGGCGGCCTGTTCACGCCCGTCATCCGCCGGGCGGACGAGAAGACGCTGTCGACCATCTCCAACGAGATGAAGGACTTCGCGGCCCGCGCCCGGGCCAAGAAGCTGAAGCCCGAGGAGTACCAGGGCGGCGTCACCTCGGTGTCGAACCTCGGCATGTTCGGGATCAAGCAGTTCACCGCGGTGATCAACCCGCCGCAATCCAGCATCCTGGCGGTGGGCGCGGGCGAGAAGCGCGTCGTCGTGAAGGACGGCCAGCCGACCGTCGCCCAGGTGATGACCGCGACGCTCTCCTGCGATCACCGCGTGCTCGACGGGGCGCTCGGTGCGGAGCTGGTCGCGGCCTTCAAGGGCCTGATCGAGAACCCGATGGGCATGCTGGTCTAAAGCGCGCTGGGGAAGAGAGACATGTCCGACACCTACGACATCCTCGTCATCGGCGCGGGACCCGGCGGCTACGTCACGGCGATCCGCGCGGCGCAGCTCGGCTTCAAGACGGCGGTCGTCGACCGCGAGCATCTCGGCGGCATCTGCCTGAACTGGGGCTGCATCCCGACCAAGGCGCTGCTGCGCTCAGCCGAGATCTACCACTACATGCAGCACGCCTCCGATTACGGGCTCTCGGCCAAGGAGGTCTCGTTCGACGCCTCGGCCATCGTGAAGCGCTCGCGCGGCGTCTCGGGCCGGCTCAACGGCGGCGTCGGCATGCTGCTCAAGAAGAACAAAGTCGACGTGATCTGGGGCGAGGCCACGGTCGAGTCGGTCGCCAAGGGCAACGAGCCCGGCAAGGTCACCGTGAAGGAGACCAAGCGCGCGGAAGCCCCGAAGGGTGCCAAGGGCGCCGGCAGCTATAGCGCCAAGCACATCATCCTAGCGACCGGCGCGCGGCCCCGCGCGATCCCCGGCATCGAGCCCGACAAGAAGCAGATCTGGACCTACTACGAGGCGATGGTCCCCGAGGCGATGCCGAAGTCCCTGCTCGTGATGGGCTCCGGGGCGATCGGCATCGAGTTCGCCTCGTTCTACCGCACCATGGGCACCGAGGTGACCGTGGTGGAGCTGCTGCCGCAGATCCTGCCGGTCGAGGATGCCGAGATCGCCGGGATGGCCCGCAAGCGCTTCGAGAAGCAAGGGATCAAGATCCTGACCGGCGCCAAGGTGACGAAGGTCGAGAAGAGCGCCAACGCCGTCACGGCAACGATCGAGGGTTCGGACGGCAAGAGCCAGCAGATCTCTGCCGAGAAGCTGATCTCTGCGGTCGGCGTCGTCGGCAACATCGAGAATCTCGGGCTGGAGAAGCTCGGGGTGAAGACCGACCGCGGCACCATCGTCACGGACGGGCTCGGCCGCACCAACGTGCCCGGCCTCTACGCCATCGGCGATGTCGCCGGGCCTCCGATGCTCGCCCACAAGGCCGAGCACGAGGGCGTCATCTGCGTCGAGACCATCAAGGGACTGCACACGCACCCGATGGACAAGGGCAAGATCCCGGGCTGCACCTACTGCCACCCGCAGATCGCCAGCGTCGGCCTCACCGAGGCGAAGGCCAAGGAACAGGGCTTCCAGGTCAAGGTCGGCCGCTTTCCCTTCGCGGGCAACGGCAAGGCGATCGCGCTCGGCGAGCCGGACGGCCTGATCAAGACGATCTTCGACGCCAAGACCGGCCAGCTTCTTGGCGCCCACATGATCGGCGCCGAGGTCACCGAGCTGATCCAGGGTTACGTCGTGGCGATGACGCTCGAGAGCACCGAGGAAGAGCTGATGCACACGGTCTTCCCGCATCCGACGCTCTCCGAGATGATGCACGAGAGCGTGCTCGACGCCTACGGCAAGGTCATCCACACCTGATCCGCGAACTCACTCCAGCCCTCGGCTCAGGGTGACCGGGTCACGATCGGCAGAGTGTCGAGGGGCTCCGTGCGAAGGTGCGGGGCCCTTTTCCATGGCGGCACTCCGACCCGAGCGCGATCCGCAAGACGGCTGTGTTCCGGTCGTCGGATCATCGTCGTCATTCGAAACGCCGTATCGTCAAGTCTCGGGCACCTCGATCAGGAAACGCTCGACGGTGTGACACAGGACGATGTCCGGCTTCAGCTTCTCCACCAAGCCGGGCGGCACGTGCGCGCGCCAAACGAAGTGGTAGGTGCGAAACCAGCGCGCAAACCACCAAGACATCTGTCCCTGGTGCCCTTCCGCGGCTCCGCAATACGAATTGCCGAACACGAGGATGCTGGCATCGATCGGTGCATCGGGGTTCTGCCACGATTGCGCCGATCCCACGACACGGCCCGTCGGCGTGTGTTGAAAGGTGCGTACGGCCCGCGCCCGGAAGTTCGCGTCCAAGGCGTGCAGGTCAGCCTCCGTTCGCGTATCCAAGATCGGAATACCGAAGAAGCGCGTCGCGAGATCGCCCGTACCCGCTCGGGTCGTGTCGAAGGTCGGACTCCGCCCCGGGTCGAAGCCGAGATGCTCCAGGATGGCGCGGAAGACCACCCAGCATCCAAGAGGCGAGAAATGCGAATCGGTCTTCAGCACTGTTGCCGCAGGGTCGGGCTGGGTCTTCAAGGCATGTCGAGCGGATACATAACGCGCCGCCAGATCCGGCCGACAAGCAAGTCCTGCTTCGATACCGCGGAGGATCACGCCAGGCGTGCGGACCGGCTCTGGAAAGAAGTGCGGCAGAATCGTTAGCTTCTCCGGGAAGATCGCCTGGACATACCGGACGCCCAGGCTTTCGCAGGCTGTCTTGCGCCGCTCGATCAGAGCGAGCCAATCCTGCGCGATCCCTCTGGGCACCGGATCTTCGTCAGATCGCACATACTCCGCCAGCAATCTGTTGGTGCCCCCGACCAGGAAGATGTGGCCGCCACGCCCCAACAGCGCCGCCTTGTCGGCGGAGCGGATACCGACGGGGACGAGGAGTGACGTCAGCTCTCGATCCGGATCCGACAACGGCTCCGTCGCGGCGTGGTGGAACAGGCCGCGATTGGCATGAAGCGTCCCGACCGCTGCGACACCCGGATTTCCCGCCCATTCATTCCCGAACAGATGTTCGAGTTGCTCGATCGCTTCTTCATACGGCGCGATCGGGGAACACATCAGATCTTTGATGAATTCATGCGCCGCGGCCACCCGCAGGGCCGGCGAGATCGGAATTTTGACGATTGGGAAGCCGTGTCTCAGGAGGAAGACGGCGACGTGCCCGGCGACCAGATCCTGTATCGCAAGGCCACCGTCGACATGCACGGCAAAGCTTAAACGACTTGCGCTGTCTCTGACCGGCTGATTGGCGATCGTGAGACCGACCCGTTGCTCGCCTCTGTAGACACCGATGACCGGTACCCTGTGATCGGTCCATACATCGGCTCGGACCCAACCCGTCAGATCATCGCCGCTCCATGCTCCAGCAACCGCGCCGATATTTTCAGTCCTTACACCTCGGAGCCGCCAAGATCTGTATTCCTTCTCGAGTCTGTTTATAAAAGCCCGCGCATGCCTGAGAAGTGAGGATATTCTGAACGGAGAACGAGCCATGAGGATCGGAGAGACCTGTGGCGGTGGCGGATCGACGGTGCCGTGCGAGCGAGCATCTGCATCGACCCGCATCCGAAAGCAATGACGACGGCGCGCGCGACGCCGGAGGCGCCGCGGCTTCCAGGCTTGGTGCACCGATCGGCGGTCAGGTGAGATCGGTGAAGCGTCGGACGGGGCGACGCTCCGCCGAAGTTCGCGGCCGCATCGGCCGGAATGCGGTCAGCGATAATCAGCTCGGTCGGTCCGAGGGCCCTCTCCCAAGAAAAAGGCCCGTCAGCCGGCGGGCTGACGGGCCTTGCAGGGGCCACGCGTTCTCAAGACGATGCGGGAGCATCCGGCCCGTTCGGCCATGCCAGACGGGGAACTCGACCGCCCGTCGCCCGAGGCGCCACTATCCCTGCAGGTTCCTGTTCGGCGGCGTGTCCTGATCCGGATCGGCGGTACGAGATGTCGGGACGCAGGAACCGTGTCGGCTCATCGCAGGCCTCCTCTCTCAAGACCGACGCCCTATCTGGCGCCGAGACGAGGAGGCTAGATCCGTTTCACCCGCGATTGCAAGAGGCCTCGCGGCAAACATCCTTCGGCCCGCACCCTCGACGTCCGACCAGCCCAAGCCCACCCAGGGGCGGCCATCCGATGCGCCGGAGTCACGGTGACGCCAGCAGAGTTCGCAGGAGATCGGGAGGCAGCATCGTTCCGGCACTCGTGATGACCCACGGGGTGCCCTCACCGCTGCGCAGGGCCGTCGCGGCCTCCTCCAAGGCGACGACGAGGCTCTCCATCTCGCGAGGCTCGACCGCCTTGGCTTCGATGCTGTGCGGCCAGACGGTCAGCGTTGCGGGGCCGAGCAGTTCCTCGCGGCTCACGAGCCGGCGGCTCAGGAGGTTCCTGCCGACAAGGGAGCCTCGCTCGCAGGAGACCTTATCCAGGGGATCGCTCCCTCGAGAGAACCGGGACGTTCCCGGCCTACTCAGCACAGGTTGTGCCAGCACCACGCCGGCCATCGCCGTGGCGTTGACCAGGGGGGACGTCTAAGATCCCGAACCGTACGGACCTGCGAGGGATGATGATGAGCGAAGACGCGGCCAGCGTGAGCCTGCCGAGCTACGGCGACGTTGCGCGGGCGGCGGAGCGGATCCGGGGCGCGGCGCATCGGACGCCGGTGCTCACGTCTCGCACGGCCGATGCCCGAACCGGGGGGCAGCTGTTCTTCAAGGCCGAGAACCTGCAGCGGGCCGGCGCGTTCAAGTTCCGCGGCGCCTACAACGCCATAGCGGCGCTGCCGGAGGATGCGCGCCGACGCGGCGTGATCGCCTACTCCTCCGGCAACCACGCCCAGGCGATCGCCCTGGCGGCCCGTTTGCTCGACGTTCCGGCCACCATCGTGATGCCCCTCGACGCGCCCGCCATGAAGGTCGCGGCGACCCGCGATTACGGCGCGGAGGTCGTCACCTACGACCGCTACACGCAGGACCGCGAGGCGCTGGGCCGGTCCATCGCGGCGGAACGCTCCCTCAGCCTGATCCCTCCCTATGACCACCCGGAGGTCATCGCCGGCCAGGGCACCCTGGCGCTGGAACTGATCGAGGAGACCGGGCCGCTCGATATCCTGGTCGCGTGCCTCGGCGGCGGCGGCCAGCTCGCGGGCTGCGCGCTCGCCGCCGCCGAGTTGATGCCGGAGGCGCGCGTCTACGGTGTCGAGCCTGAGGCCGGCAACGATGGCCAGCGCTCGTTCCGGGAGGGCCGGATCGTGCGGATCCCGGTACCGCAGACGATCGCGGACGGCGCGCAGACCACACATCTGGGCGCGCACACCTTCCCGATCATCGCGCGCCACGTCACGGACGTTCTCACCGTCTCGGACACCCAACTCGTCGAGACGATGCGCTTCTTCGCCGAGCGTATGAAGCTCGTGGTCGAGCCGACGGGCTGCCTCGCCGCGGCAGCCGTCCTCAGCGGTCTGGTGGACGTGCGCGATAAGCGGGTCGGCGTCGTGATCAGCGGCGGCAACGTCGACCTCGCGAGCTTCGCGCGGTTCGTCGGCGGATGAGACTTGCGCCGGGCCTCGTCTTCGGCACGCTGCTCGCGTCGCTGCCGGTCGCGGCGGAGGAGGTTGCGGTGGATGCGGGCGTCTGGCCCTACACGGCGGTGGGCAAGCTCAACGTCGTGCTCGGAGCCAATCGCCGCGCCTTCTGTAGCGCCACGCTCATCGCCCCGCGTCTGGTCCTGAGCGCCGCCCACTGCCTCTGGGACGCGCCCCGCGCGCGCTGGGTCGGCCCGCAGAGCGTGCATTTCGTGGCCGGCTGGCGGCAGGGCACCTACAACGGTCACGCGGCGGCGCTGACCTACCGCACCGGCCCCGGTTACGCCTTCGGTACGACGCAGGCGGATCTCGCGAAGGACTGGGCCCTGATCGTGCTGTCCGAGCCGATGGATATCCGGCCGGTTTCGCTGGCTCCTGCGAACACCGACGACGCGCCGGGGAACGGCCGCCAAGAGGTCCGCCGAGCTGGATACAGCCATGCCCGAGCCGAGCGCATGAGCGCTCAGGGCCATTGCGCGGTCGAGAACCAACCCGAACCGCCGTTGCTGCTGCACGATTGTCGCGCCATTCCGGGCGAGTCCGGCTCGGCTCTTCTGCAGATGGGGGAGGGCGGTCCGACGGTGATCGGCGTGCTGGTCGCGCGCCGTCCGGAAGGGACGGGCGGCCGCTCGCTCGCGGTCCCGGTCCGCAGCTTCCGGGAGGAAGCGGACCGCATGCGCGCGGAGCTGTCCCCGGTCCGTTAACGAAACGGTAAGCACCCCGCCACATCTCTGCCCCGAATCTGCACTCAAGCTTGAGCGTGGCTGAGGCAGGCCGGTTCTTGGGCCGCATGGAGAATGCGGCCTCGCCGGTGCGAGGATTATCGGGCAGGGAGCGCGAGCGCATGCAGGGTGTGAGGACGGCGAAGACTGTATCCGGATTGGCATTCATCCTGGCGTGCGGCGGCCTCGGAGGCTGCAACACCACGACGCCATCTGTCACCGGATCGATTCCCGGCCGCAAACCCGCCATGGCCGTCAACGACACGGAGCGCGACTGCCTCGGGCGGGCCATGTACTTCGAATCCCAGCGCAGCGACGCCGAGGGCCTCCTCGCCGTCGGCACGGTGGTGATGAACAGGCTGGAATCGGCGGCATTCCCGGGCGGCATCTGCGAGGTGGTGGGGCAGCCCCGTCAGTTCGCCGCGGGCGTCCTCACCAAGCCGATGAACGAGTCGAAGAGCCTGGAGAAGGTGGCCGACGTCGCCGACGCGGTGCTCGCGGGTGAGCGCCATCCGAAGGTGGGCCAAGCGATGTACTTCCACACCGCCGGGCACCGCTTCCCGTACAACAACATGCACTACGTGGCGGTCGCGGGCGGGAACGCCTTCTACGAGAAGCGCAAGCCCGGCTCGACGGCGACGGCCCCGCTCGCCTACGCCGCCTCGCCGGCCTCCGCCGCGCAAGTCCCGGTAGCGGCTCCCGCCCCGGCGCAGCAGGCCGAGACCCTGCCGCAGGGACCGGCGCGCGACATCTGCACGATCGCCGGCCTTCCGCAGCTCGGGCGCGCCGGCTGAGGCAGCTCGCAACCCGCACTTGAGAGAAAAGAAAAGGGGTTCGGGCGCACTTGCCCGAACCCCTTCGTCGTTCTGCCGGCATCCCGGACCGGTCGGTGCGGAATCCGCTAATCCTGCAGGGCGCGACGCGCCGCCTGCGCCATGCGGATCAGCTCGCGGGCGGTGAGGCCGCGCTCGGACAGGCTCGTGGCCTCTCCGACGGGTAGGGGCCGCGCCATGGCGCAGCCGCTCGCCTCGATCCGCGTGTCGCGCTCGCGCATCGTCCGCCGCAACCGCACCGCCCGTTTCAACGCCGCAACCATCTTCGCTCCCGCCCGGATCACGCGGGCTTGGTTAACGAAGTCGACGCGGCCCGAACATTCTTGAAGGCCCTGCGCCACGCCCTACCCGAGCTAGCGTGGCCGTATTTTTTCGCGCTGCCGTCGGCGCGTCGGTTTCAGAGCGTGCGCGGCAGGGCCAAGATATCCCCCATGGTAACCGGACGGCCCAGGCGCCCACAGAGGTGCAGCAGCGTCGTCTGCCGGAAACGCGGATCCCCGGTCACCTCCTCGCCGATCCAGTCCGGCTCGGCGAAGGCCTGATCCTCGGAATCGAGCTCGACCTCGGCCAGCACGATGCCAGCGAGGCATCCGCCGAACTCGTCCACCACCCAGGTCAGGCCGTCGTGGGGCACGCAGTGACGCGTCTTGTCGATCACGCCGCCGACGCAGACGTTCCGCAGCATCGCCTCCGCGTCGGCGCAGGGGATGGCGTACTCGAATTCCGGACGGCTGATGCCGAGCCGTGCGCCCTTCACCGTGAGCCAAGCCCGGTCCTCGTCGAGCCTTACCCGAACCTTGCCGCGCCCGAACTGACCGACCAGACCGTCGCGCAGGCTGCGCCGGCCGGTCGCGGACGCGCGCCACCCGTCATGCGCGACCAGAAACTTCCGCTCGATCTCGAAACGCATCCGGAACTCAGGCTGATCAACGTCGGCGGAGCGCTCGGGACAATCCCGCCGGAAGGAGGGGGACTGACTAAGCCGTCTCAACCAGTCCTGACAAGCCAGCGAGGCATTGCGGATCTGTACGCACGCACGCCTTGCCGCCGAGAGGTCTGTCCTCGACGGTGCGACGTGCGCGCGACGCTGGTCAGGACGGGACCATGCGTGAGGCGGACCGATGCCGGGTGACGGAGCGGCAGGGCTGTCCCGCCGGAGTTGCGGCGGCCGGTCGCGCGGGTTTGCGGTGATGACGGGAAGGCCTTAAGTCAGGGGCATCCCTGATTGAGCCCCGCCAGCGCGGGTGCGCCCGCGCGGAGAGGCGAAGATCGTTCTATGGCCGTCGTCCTCGATCTGCTCAGGAACGATCCCCGCCCCGCGGTCGCGCGCCCGCGCCATCCCGAGAAGGCGCACCGGCCGGACCAGCCCGTTCAGGCGAAGAAGCCCGACTGGATCCGCGTGAAGGCGCCCGGCTCGAAGGCTTGGTCGGAGACCCGCGCCATCGTGCGCGAGCACGGCCTCGTCACGGTCTGCGAGGAGGCGGGCTGCCCGAATATCGGCGAGTGCTGGGAGAAGCGGCACGCCACCTTCATGATCATGGGCGACACCTGCACGCGGGCCTGCGCCTTCTGCAACGTGCGCACCGGCCTTCCGGAAGCGCTGGACGCCGACGAGCCCCTGAAGATCGCCGACTCGGTGGCCAAGCTCGGCCTGCACCACGTGGTGATCACCTCGGTCGATCGCGACGACCTGAAGGATGGCGGCGCGGAGCACTTCGCCCGTACGATCGCGGAGATCCGCAAGGCCAGCCCCGGTACAACAGTCGAAATCCTGACGCCGGACTTCCTGCGCAAGGACGGCGCTCTGGAAGTCGTCGTGGCGGCCAAGCCCGACGTGTTCAACCACAATCTCGAGACGGTACCGGGCAAGTACCTGACCGTGCGTCCCGGGGCGCGCTACTTCCACTCGGTGCGGCTGCTGCAGCGGGTGAAGGAGCTCGATCCGACAATCTTCACGAAGTCCGGCATCATGGTCGGCCTCGGCGAAGACCGGAACGAGGTTGTGCAGTTGATGGACGACCTGCGCTCGGCCGATGTCGACTTCCTGACGATCGGCCAATACCTGCAGCCGACCAAGAAGCACCACGAGGTCGTGCGCTTCGTGCCGCCGGACGAGTTCAAGACCTACGAGACCATGGCGTATGCGAAGGGATTCCTCTTGGTCTCGGCGACGCCGCTGACGCGCTCGTCGCACCATGCGGGCGAGGATTTCGCCCGGCTCCAGGCGGCGCGCAACGCCCGTCTCGCCCCCGCCAAGTCCGCCTGATCCCGTCGGTTTACCATGCCCTCTTTCCGGGTTACCCGCGCGGTACGCCACACGCCGCAGCAGATGTATGATCTCGTGGCCGACGTGGAGACCTATCCGGACTTCCTGCCGCTCTGCGAGTCGCTGCGGGTGCTGCGCCGCATGCCGGGCGGCAGCGAGGGCCAGGAGGTGCTCGTCGCCGAGATGGGCGTCGGCTACAAGGCGATCCGCGAGCGCTTCACCACGCGGGTCAGCCTCGACCGGCCGGCGCTCAAGATCGTGGCCGAGTACATCGACGGTCCGTTCCGGCATCTGGAGAACCGCTGGACCTTCCGCGAGAACGCGGCGGGCGGCTGCGACGTCGACTTCTTCATCACCTACGAGTTCAAGAGCCGGACGCTCGGGCTGCTCATGGGCACGATGTTCGACCGAGCCTTCCGCAAGTTTACCGACGCCTTCGAGGGCCGGGCCGACCGGATCTACGGCGCGGCCGCCTGAGCCTGGACCGAGCCGGCAACGTGCTCCGGCCGGAAGCCGAGGCCGACGATCCGGGCGGGAAGGCGCTGGAGCGCGGGCACCGCATCGAGGAGCCGCAGGGCGAGCGGCGGCGTCAGCGCCCCTGACGCGTCGAGCACGCGGGCGATCACGCGGTTCTGGATGAGCCTTTGCAGGCCCTGCGTCAGCCGCACGGGCCGCATCCGGCGCGCCTGCACGCGGGCGAGATCGAACGTGGTGAGCGTGCCTGTCCTCAGCGGCCCGGCCAGGAGGTTGGCGGCCGCGACGGCGTCCTGGATCGCGAGATTGATGCCTACGCCGCCGAGCGGCGACATGGCGTGAGCCGCGTCCCCGATGCAGAGCAGGCCCGGCCGGTACCAGCGCTCGAGCCGGTCGACCGCGACGGTGAGGACCTTCACCGCGTCCCAGGACACGATCTCGCCGGTCCGGTCGGCCAGGAAGGGCACGAGTTCGCCGAACGCCGCACGGAAGGCCGGCAGGCCTCCGGACCGGATCGCGGCATCGCCGCCCTTCGGCACCACGTAGGCGCATTGCCAGTGCGTGCCCCGGTCGAGGGTGACCAGAATGCGCCCGCGCCCGAAATGACCTGCCGTCACCGCGTCCTCGTCGGGCCGGCGCGAGAGGCTGAACCAGAGTACATCCATCGGCGCCCCGAACACGACCGGTCGGAGCCCGGCCTCCGCGCGCATGGCCGAGTGGCGGCCATCGGCGCAGAGAACGAGGTCGGCCATGATCGCGCGCTCGCCCTCCGGCCCGCGGGCACGCACGCCGGTGACGCGCGAACCGTCCCCGACGAGCGCCGTCGCCTCCGTCCGCATGAGCAGGCGGAAGCCCGGATAGCGGGCACCCGCCCGCGCCAGGAAGTCGAGAAAGTCCCATTGCGGCATCAGCGCGATGAAGCGGTTGCGCGCGGGCAGGTGCCGGAAATCGGCGATGCGGAAGGCCCGCCCGCCGATGACGCCCGCCAGCGTCTCCACCCGCCGGTGCGGCAGCGCCCGGAAAGCCTCGCCGAGGCCGAGTTCATCCATCAGGTCGAGGGTGGAGGGGTGGATCGTGTCCCCGCGGAAGTCGCGCAGGAAGTCGGCGTGCTTCTCCAGCACAGTGACGGTGAGGCCGGCGCGTGCGAGGAGCAGCCCCGCCATCATCCCGGCCGGGCCGCCGCCGACGATGCAGACCGCAGGGGCTGGCTCCATCGGGCGCTCCTCTCGCCCGGCGATCCTACGTCGCCCGGGCCGGACCGCAACGGCGAATGCGGCTGAGCGGTCGTCAGAGGGTCAGACCTTCAACCGCCGCCTCGGATCGCTCGCGCACACGGGCCGCTTCCGAGGGTCAGCCGCCGCGCAGCGCCTCATCCAGCAGGTCGAGCGCCTCGGCCACCGCCAGCCGGCGGATCTCGGCCCGGCCCGGATCGCCGAAGCGGTGCTCGCGGTGAACGACCGGGCGCCCCTTCGCGGCAAGCCCGAAATGCACGAGGCCGACCGGCTTCTCGGCGCTGCCGCCGCCCGGGCCCGCGACACCGGTGATCGCCACCGCCACATCGGCCCGCGAGGCGGCGAGCGCCCCCTCCGCCATGGCGCGCGCGACCGGCTCGCTCACGGCACCGTGCCGCGCGACGAGATCGGCGGGCACGCCGATCGCCTCGCTCTTCGCCGCGTTCGAGTAGGTGACGAAGCCGCGCTCCAGCACCGCGGACGAGCCGGGCACCGCGGTCAGCAGACCCGCCACGAGACCGCCCGTGCAGGATTCGGCCGTGGCGACGCGCAGGCCGGCGCTCGCGTAGGCGGCGATCAGGACCTCGGCCCGGGCGAGGAGGGCAGCGTCGCCGATCACCTCAGCCCTGCCGCATCGCGGTCTCGGCCTGGGCATCGACCGGAACGGTCTCCGCGTCCGGCAGGCGCACGGTCGCGGCCGCCTGGGCGGCGAGGCCCTCGGCGCGTCCGACGAAGCCGAGCTTCTCCGTCGTGGTCGCCTTGATCGAGACGCTGGTCAGCGGCACGCCCGCGATCTCGGCGATGCGCGCCCGGATCGCCTCGCGGTGCTGGCCGATCCGCGGGGCCTCGGCCAGCACGGTGATGTCGAGATGGTCGATGCGCCCGCCGCGCGCCCGCACCAGCGAGACTGCGTGCGCGAGGAACTGGTCGGAGGCGGCCCCGCGCCAGCGCTCGTCGGAGGGCGGAAAGTGCGTGCCGATGTCCCCGTCCGCGATCGCGCCGAGAAGCGCGTCGGTGAGCGCGTGCAGGGCCACGTCGCCGTCCGAATGGGCGAGCACGCCGCGGTCGGCCGGGATCTTCACGCCGCCGAGCCAGACATGGTCGCCCTCCGTGAAGGCGTGGACGTCGAAGCCGGTGCCGAGGCGGGTCACGTACTGGGTCATCTCTGAACTCCTGTCCGGCGCCACGAGGGCGCTGTCCGGCGCCCCGAAGGCGCGGTCCGCCTCGATCAGGTCGGCCGGTTGGGTGATCTTGCGGTTGCGCAGGTCTCCCGCGAAGACAACGACCGGCAATCCCGCCCACTCGGCGAGAGCGCCGTCATCGGTGAAGCTGTGCAGCTCGGCCGCCGCCGCCGAGCGGTGGGCGTCGAGGAGCGCGGCGAAGTGAAAGCTCTGCGGGGTCTGCACGGCGCGCAGGTTCTCGCGGGCGGGGGTCTCGCGCACCCGGCCGATGCCGTCGCCCGCCTCCTCCACCAGCTTGATCGTGTCGCTGACCGCCACGCCCGGCACCGCCGCGCGGTGGTCGCGGCCGGCTGCCACCGCGCGGTCGATCAGCGCTGCGTCGACGTAGGGACGGGCGGCGTCGTGGACCAGCACGATCTCGGGCGCGCCCGCGCGCGCCAGCGCTTCCAGGCCCGCCCGCACCGATCGCTGGCGCGTCGCGCCGCCCTCGACAGGCGCGAGGAGCTTGGCCCGAACGGCCGGATCGAGTTCGGAGAGGCAGGTCTCGTAGAAGGCGGCGGCGTCGGGCGCGATCACCACCTGCACGCGGCCGACGACCGGAAGGGTCCCGAGCGCAGCGAGCGTTCGGGTGAGCACGGCCTGCCCACCGACCTGCCGGTACTGCTTCGGCGTGCCGCCGCCAATGCGGATGCCGCGCCCCGCCGCCACGACCACCGCGGCGACGCTCGAACCGGTGGTGGACATGACGGGCGTTCCCCCCTCGCAAGCTTCACACGATCCGGTACGCGAGGTGCGCGCATACCCCCCGCACCGGGGAGGCTACCGGGCAGGGTGCACCGGCTTTAAGCGGGGCAACCTCCGAAATCAACGCGGTTGCCGCTTGCGTCGGCGCAGCTTTTGTCTAATCGTTGTGCAGAATGACTGATGATCATTATTTGAGCGCTCTGCGCGGTGCGGCTCCAGGGCCGCTGGCGCTCCTGGCGCCGCTCTCGGGCGTGACCGACCTGCACATGCGGCGGGCGGCTCGGCGCCTCGGCGCCAGCGCGGTCGTGTCCGAGATGGTGGCGGCCGCCGAGTTTGCCCGCGGCGCGAGCGAAGCGCGGCTGCGGGCCGATGGCAGCGGCGTGGACCTGCACGTGGTGCAGCTCGCCGGCTGCCAGCCGGAACCGATGGCCGAGGCGGCGCGGCTCGCGGTCGGCTGCGGCGCCGACGTCGTGGACATCAACATGGGCTGCCCCGCCAAGGTGGTGACGGGCGGCGCCTCGGGCTCGGCCCTGATGCGCGACCTCGACCATGCCTGCCGCCTGCTGGCGGCCGTGCGCGGCGCGGTGACCGTGCCGGTCACCGTGAAGATGCGCCTCGGCTGGGACCACCAGAGCCTCAACGCCGCCGAGCTGGCGCGGCGCGCGGAAGCGATCGGGCTCGACGCGGTGACGGTGCACGGCCGGACGCGGCAGCAATTCTACAAGGGCCGGGCGGACTGGGCGGCGATCCGCGCCGTGGTGGAAGCGGTCGCGATCCCGGTCATCGCCAACGGCGACATCGCGGATGCCGAGGACGCGCGCGACTGCCTCGCGGCCTCGGGGGCCGCCGGGGTGATGGTCGGGCGCGCGGCGGTCGGCCGGCCCTGGCTGGTCGGGCAGATCGCGCGCGCGCTCGCCGGTGAGCCTGCACCGGCACCGACGCGCGCCGAGCAGGCCGCGATCGCGGTCGCGCACTATGACGGGCTGATCGCCCTCTACGGTGAGCACATGGGCGTGCGCCACGCCCGAAAGCATCTCGCGGCCTATGCGGAGACCGGGGGCGCGTTGCCCCCCGAGGCCCGCACCCGGCTGCTCACGACCACGGATCCGGCCACGGCCCGCGCCCTGCTGCGCGCCGCGTTCGGTGCGCCCGCCCCGGCGGTCGCGGAAGCCGCATGATCGAGGGGGGCACGGGCGTGACGGAACGCGATGCGGGCGACCTGCCGGATGCCGAGGCCGGCGGGACGGGTCCCAGCGGCGCGGCGGTGCTGAACGCGCTGCCGCTGCCGGTGCTGACCATCGGGCCGGACGACCACATCATCCATTGCAACCACGCGGCGGAGAGCTTCTTCGACGCCTCAGCCCGGCTGATGCAGCGGCGGCAGCTGCGCGACATCATCCCCTTCGCCTCGCCGATCATCGCGCTGGTGGCGGAGGTGCGCCGCCGCCGCTCCAGCGTCAGCGAGTACCGGGTCGAGCTGGTCTCGCCGCGAACGGGCCAGGAGCGCAGCGTCGATGTCTTCGCCACCGCGCTGGGCGACAACGGCGACACCGTGGTGCTGATGCTCCAGGAGCGCACCATCGCCGACAAGATGAACCGCCAGCTCACGCACCGGGGCGCGGCGCGCTCCATGGTTGCGCTGGGTGCCATGCTGGCCCACGAGATCAAGAACCCGCTCGCCGGCATCCGGGGCGCCGCCCAGCTCTTGGAACAGTCCGGCGCCGAGGAGGACCGGGTGCTGACCCGGCTGATCTGCGACGAGTCCGACCGCATCGTGCGCATCGTCGAGCGGATGGAGCTGTTCGGGGACGAGCGGCCCGTCGAGCGCGTCCCCGTCAACGTCCACGGCGTGCTCGACCAAGTGAAGCGCTCGGCCCAGTCGGGCTTTGCCCGTCACATCCGCTTCGTGGAGACCTACGATCCTTCGCTGCCGCCGGTGCTCGGCAACCGCGACCAGCTGATCCAGGTGATCCTGAACCTCGTGAAGAACGCGGCGGAAGCGATCGGCGCCGACACGGTCGACGGCGAGATCACGCTCTCGACCGCCTTCCGCACAGGTCTCCGCCTTCAGGTTCCGGGCTCGCGCGAGCGCGTCAGCCTGCCGATCGAGGTGGCGGTGCGCGACAACGGCCCCGGCATCACCGCCGAGCTTTTGCCCGACCTGTTCGACCCCTTCGTCACCACGAAAGTGTCGGGCTCCGGCCTCGGTCTTGCATTGGTGGCCAAGATCGTCGGCGACCACGGGGGGATCGTCGAGTGCGATCCCGCTCCCCGCCGCACCACCTTCCGCCTTCTCCTCCCTATGTCGAGTGCCCGGGACGGGCGCGAATCGGTCGTGGAGGCCGAGTAGAGTCATGCCCAACGGCCACATCATCGTCGCGGACGACGACGCCGCGATCCGCACGGTCCTCAATCAAGCGCTCTCGCGGGCGGGCTACGAGGTCCGCTCCACGGGCAACTGCGCCACGCTCTGGCGCTGGGTCGCGCAAGGGGAGGGCGACCTCGTCATCACCGATGTGATGATGCCGGACGAGAACGTGTTCGACCTCCTGCCCCGCATCAAGCGCGTGCGGCCGGAACTGCCGATCATCGTGATGAGCGCGCAGAACACCTTCATGACGGCGATCCGCGCTTCGGAGCGGGGCGCCTACGAGTACCTGCCCAAGCCCTTCGACCTGAAGGAGCTGATCGCCATCGTCGGGCGCGCTCTCTCGCGCCCCCGCGGCGCGCCCGCGCCGGGTCAGGGCCCGGAGAACGAGGACATCCCGCTGGTCGGCCGCTCGCCCGCCATGCAGGAGATCTACCGGGCGCTCGCCCGCCTGATGCCGACCGACCTCACCGTGATGATCACCGGCGAGTCGGGCACCGGCAAGGAGCTGGTGGCGCGGGCCCTCCACGATTACGGCCGCCGCCGCACCGGGCCCTTTGTCCCCGTCAACATGGCGGCGATCCCGCGCGACCTGATCGAATCGGAGCTGTTCGGCCACGAGAAGGGCGCCTTCACGGGCGCGCTCCAGCGCTCTGCCGGCCGTTTCGAGCAGGCGGAGGGCGGCACGCTCTTCCTCGACGAGATCGGCGACATGCCGATGGAGGCCCAGACCCGCCTGCTGCGCGTGCTTCAGCAGGGCGAGTACACCACTGTCGGCGGTCGCGTGCCGATCAAGACGAACGTCCGGATTATCGCGGCCACCAACAAGGACCTGCGGATATCGATCCAGCAGGGCATCTTCCGCGAGGACCTGTTCTTCCGCCTGAACGTGGTTCCCCTGCGCCTGCCCGCGCTCCGCGAGCGCTCGGAGGACGTGCCGGATCTCGTGCGCCACTTCTTCGTGCTGGTCGAGCGCGAGGGCCTGACCCGCAAGACGCTCGACGGCGACGCGATGGAGCGGCTGAAGCGCTACCGCTGGCCCGGCAACGTGCGCGAGCTGGAGAACCTCGTCCGGCGCCTCGCGGCCCTCTACCCGCAGGAGACCATCACGGGTCCGGTGATCGAGGCGGAGCTCGACACGCTGCCGCTCTCCCCGCCGGTCTCCGCGCAAGGGCAGAACGGCGCCCGCAAGGGCAACGAGTCGGAGAGCCTGTCGAGCGCCGTCGAGCGGCACCTCACCGACTACTTCTCGGGCTACCGGGATACGCTGCCGCCGCCCGGCCTCTATCACCGCATCCTGCGGGAGATCGAGGGGCCGCTGATCGGCGCAGCGCTCGCGGCCACCCGGGGCAACCAGATCCGCGCGGCCGAGTTGCTCGGCGTCAACCGCAACACCCTGCGCAAGAAGGTGCGCGACCTCGACCTGCAGGTGCTGCGCTCCTCGCGCTGACGGATCGCAGACGAGGTCACGGCGCGGTACGCACGGGCATTCTGCCGCGCCGAATGGCAATTTCGCCACAAAACCCGCTAGGCTCGTCTCGCCGCGGTCTTCACCCGACGCGGGACGACGCTCTGTGCGCGCATCTGCGCGACGGGCGAGCCCGAGCAGGATCCTCATGTTCTTCCGCAGACGCAAGACATTCGAGTCGACGCCGATCACCCGCGACGAGGCCGCGCTGCCCAACCGGCTCTCTCCGCGCTCGCCGCACGAGGCCATCAAGCCGACCGCCGCGCCGCCGCCGCCCGAGCGGCCGGTGCGCGAGCGCGGCGGCCTCATCGCCACGATCAGCGGGCTGCTGACCTTTGCGGTCGTCGTCGCCATCGGGGCAATGATCGGCCTGACCCTGTTCCAGCGCCAGATTCACGAGCCCGGCCCGCTCGCAGCCGACAAGGTGGTGGTGATCCCGACCCGCAGCGGCACGGGCGAGATCGCCGAGATCCTGCGCCGCGAGGGCGTAATCGGCCATACGGGCCTGTTCGAGTTCGCCGCCCGCTTCGGCGGCAAGCCGCCGCTGAAGGCGGGCGAGTATAACTTCAAGGCCCATGCCAGCATCAGCGATGCCATCGACACCGTGACGACCGGCCGGCAGGTCCAGCACGCCATCACCTTCCCGGAAGGCCTGACGAGCGAGCAGATCGTCACCCGCCTCAACGAGAACGATGTGCTGACCGGGGAGGTCGGAGAGATCCCGGCCGAGGGCTCGCTCCTGCCCGACACCTACAAGTTCGAGCGCGGCGCAACGCGCCAGATGATCGTCAACCTGATGAAGCAGAAGCAGCGCGAGGTGCTGAACCAGATCTGGCTGCGCCGCAGCGCCGAGGTGCCGGTGAAGACGCCGGCCGAGATGGTGACCCTCGCCTCCATCGTCGAGAAGGAGACCGGACGGGCCGACGAACGCCCGCGGGTCGCCGGCGTCTTCGTCAACCGGCTCAACCGGCGCATGAAGCTGCAATCGGACCCGACCATCGTGTACGGGCTGGTGGGCGGGCGCGGCACGCTCGGCCGCGGCATCTTGCGCTCCGAGATCGATCGTCCGACCCCCTACAACACCTACGTGATCGAGGGTCTGCCGCCGGGGCCGATCGCGAATCCCGGCCGCGCCGCGCTCGAGGCGGTGGCCAATCCCTCCCGCACCAAGGACCTCTACTTCGTGGCCGACGGCACCGGCGGCCACGCCTTCGCCGACAGCCTGGAAGGGCACCAGCGCAACGTCGCCCGCTGGCGCGCGGTCGAGCGCTCCCGCCAGAGCCCGACGCCGGATGCCGGCGGCGTCGACAAGGTCGAGCCCGCCGCCGACCCCAACACGCCCGGCCGCGCCTCGGCCTACGCGCCGCCCGGCACCAACGCGGCCTTCATCGAGGGCCAGGGCGGGACGCGCCCGAAGGCCTTCGACGCCTCCGAGGGCACCCGCCTCGATCCGCTGCGGAACAAGACCTACGATCTCGGCTCCCCCAAGACCGTGCCGGTGCTGAAGCAGCCCTGAGGCTTGCAATCCGGCGCGCACCGCCCCCTTTGTGGGCCGGAGGAACGTAGCGCCGGAATCGACCGCACCATGATCGCGAGCATGACCGGGTTCGCCCGGGCCGCCGGCACCAGCGGGCCGGTGCAATGGGCCTGGGAGGTCCGCAGCGTCAACGGCCGCGGGCTCGACGTCCGCCTGCGCGTGCCGAACGGCTACGAGGCGGCCGGCGAGGTCGCCCGCACCGCCCTCCAGAAGACCCTGTCGCGCGGCCAGTGCCAGCTCAGCCTGGCGCTGACGAAGCCGGAGACGGCCGTGCGGGTCCGGGTCAACGAGGCGCTGCTGGCGAGCCTCGCCGCGGCCGTTGCCCGCGTGCCCGTGCCCGAGGGCGTCGCGCCAGCGACCATGGACGGCCTGCTCGGCATCCGCGGCGTGATCGAGACCGAGGAGGAGGCCGCGCCCGAGACGGACTCGCTCGCCCGCGACCTCGCCGAGGGCGTGGTGCGGCTGGTGGCCGACCTCGTCGAGGCGCGCCGCGCGGAGGGGCGCCAACTCGCCGAGATCGTCGGCGCCCAGATCGCGCGCATCGCCGAACTCACGGAGGCCGCCGAGGTGTGCCCCGCCCGTAGGCCCGAGGCGGTGCGCGCGCGTCTCGCGGCGGCAATCGCAAGCCTGACGGAGGGCGGCACCCTGGATCCGGACCGCCTGCACCAGGAGGCGGTGCTGCTCGCCGCCAAGGCGGACGTGCGCGAGGAACTCGATCGGCTGCGCACCCATGTCGGAGCGGTGCAGGAGCTTCTCGCCAGGGGCGGGGCCATCGGGCGGCGGCTCGACTTCCTGGCCCAGGAGCTCGGCCGCGAGGCCAACACGCTCTGCGCCAAGGCCAACGACGCGTCGCTCTCGCGGATCGGACTCGACTTGAAGGCCGTGGTGGAGCAATTCCGCGAGCAGGTTCAGAACGTCGAGTGAGTGGGCGCGTGACGGAACGGACGATCAGGGGGCGCGGATGACGGAGCCGGTGCGGCACAGGCCCGACGCGGTCGCGCGGCGCGGCCTCATCCTGATCCTGTCCTCGCCCTCGGGGGCGGGCAAGACGACGCTGACGCGCGCGATCGCGCAGGACGGCGGCTGGGGGCTCGATCTGTCGATCTCGGTGACGACGCGGGCGCGCCGCCCCTCCGAGATCGATGGCAAGCACTACCACTTCATCGAGCGCGAGGCCTTCGAGGATCTCCGCGCCCGCGACGACCTGCTCGAATGGGCGGAGGTGCACGGCAACTTCTACGGCACGCCGCGCCGCCCCGTGGAGCGGGTTCTGGCCGCGGGCCGGGACATGATCTTCGACATCGACTACCAGGGCACCCGGCAGGTCCGCTCGAAGCTCACCGACGACGTGGTGACGGTGTTCATCCTGCCGCCCAGCATGGCCGAGCTGCGCCAGCGTCTGGAGCGGCGGGCGGAGGATTCGCAGGCCACGATCGAGAAGCGGCTCCAGAACGCCCGCCACGAGATCCAGCGCTGGAGCGAGTACGACTACGTTATCGTCAACGACGATCTGCAGAACGCCTTCACGGCGTTGCAGAGCATCCTCACGGCGGAGCGCCTGCGCCGGACCCGACGTACGGGGCTGGAGGGTTTCGTCGAAGGGATTCTGGCGGAGGGGCAGGGGGGCTGAGCGGGGCTCGCTCAGCGGCAGCCCTGTCTGCCGTCATCCCGGGGCCGCGTCCACGGAGCCCGGGATCCATGCACACCGAAGTATCGGAACACGTCGCTGCGGTGTTCATGGATTCCCGGCTCGCCTCCGGCGCCCCGGAATGACCGTGCTCGGCCACGATCGAACCATCCAACCGTGTAGGCCCGCTCACGCCGCGCGGGACGCGATCGACCCGTCCCCGCACAGCCACACCCGCATCGCCTCGAAGGTCGCGACCGCCGCCTCCGTCAGCGCGGTCTCGTCCGCCGCCGTTTCCAGCCGGGCCCGGAAGGCGGACCACATCGCGCCGGTCGCCGGCCCGTGCGCGCGGTAATAGGCCAGCCCGCGCGCCTCGAACCCGTGCAAAGCCGCGATGCGACGGCCGATCACTTGGCCGCCGAGCGTCGAGCCCTCCAGGACGTAGAGCGCGCCGAGCGCCGCCGACCCGTCGAACCGAGGCGCTGAGGGTGCGGGCAAGGCTGCGATCCCGGCCGGGTCGAGGCCCAGATGGGCGAGATCGGCATCGAGCCGGGCGAGACGGCGCCGCGGCCCGAAGAAAGCCTCGTCGGCGAGACCTGCGCCGATCGCGGGCTCGTAGGCCGCGTGGAAGCCCCGGAACCGGGCCAGGAGGTCGCGATAGCCCGCCCGGGTCGCAACCCGCCGCTCCCAGCCGAGATCGCGCTCCAGGCCCTCGTGGGCCGTGGCGGTCGCCGCGCGCAGGCGCCGGTGCAGGTCCCCGATCATTGCGTCCCGATCATGCAGTGACGGTGAAGCAGGCGCCGGGCGCGTTGGCGACTTCGAGCCGGGCGTTGATCTGGTCGAGCATGGCCCGGATCAGCTTCATGCCAAGCCCGGTCCCGCGCGGATTCGCGTCCCAGCCGTCCGGCAGGCCGACGCCGTCGTCGCAGACCCGGAGCCGCACCCCGGCGCCCGCGGCCGAGACGTGGACCGCGACGCGGCCGGCTCCGGCCTCGCGCATACCGTACTTGAAAGCGTTGGTGACGAGCTCGGTCGCGATGAGCGAGAGCGCCACCGCCTTGCGGTAGGGCACCATCAGCCCCGCTTCGGCAGTGAGATCGACCGCATGGCCCTCGCCGGCGAGCGCCGCGAGATCGCGGCACAGGCTCTCGATGGTCTGGCCGAGATCGACCTCCTCGATAGTCTCGGCCTGATAGAGGCTGTCGTGCACCCGCGCGACGCTCATCACCCGGGCGGAGGTGTCGGCGAAAGCCTGCCGCGCGTCCGCGTCCGCGATCTGGCGGCGCTGCATCTGCAGGAAGGATGAGACGATCTGCAGCGAGTTCTTGACACGATGGTCGATCTCGCGGGTCAGCAGATCCTTCTGGGCGAGCAGGCGCTCCTTCTCGGCGAGCAGCCCGGTCAGCTCGTCGATCTTGCGGCGCTGGCGCAGCACCACGCCCTCGACGGCTCGGGCGAGGGAGACGGCCAGGGAGACCTGCCACTCGGCGAAGGGCGCCGCGAAGCCGGTGCGTTCCTCCACCCAGCGCTCGAAGGAGCGGCGCGGCAGCACCGCCACCGGTCCGTCGCCGGCCAGCACCGGCTTACGCGGGTCGCCGCCCCAGGTCACCGTGCTGGGAACCTCGGGCCGGAACCAGAGGATCAGGTTCTCGCGCTGCCCGTCGACGAAGGCGGCAAGCAGGCCGCTCGCAATCTCGCGGTGGGGCGCGAAGGGCGGAAAATCCGCGCTGAGGCTCATGGTGGAGAAGCTGGTCCCTCCCGGTCCAATCCGCTCCCTCAGCCACGCCGCGAGGCGCAGCAGGTCATCGGGCGGCGGTGCCTTGCCGATCGGCGTGACCCGCTCGCCCGCGACGATGCCGGCGCCAGTCGCGCCGAAGAGATCGAGGATCGTGGTCTCGGCGCCGGTCAGCGCAGCGACGAAGTCGTCGGAGCGCGTCAGCTCGCGCACCAACCGCGCCTCGGTCGCCAGATGGGCCTGCCGCTCGGCCCAGAGCGTGCGCGCCTCGATCTCCTGCACCCGCATCGCAAAGGCGTCGGTCAGCACGGTCGCAGCGGCGCGGGTCTCGGGCGGCACGTAGTGTGGCTGCCGGTGGTGGCCGATCATCAGGCCCCAGAGCCGGTCCTCGACCATGATCGAGATCGACATCGAGCCGTTCACCCCGAGATTGCGCTGATATTCCAGGTGGATCGGCGAGAGGGTGCGGTTCTGGGCGAAGGTAAGGTCCACGGGTGCGTTGCCGGCGGCGGGCGCCGCGAGCAGCGGGACCGGCACGCAGTCGCGGTCGATCACGAAGCGGCTCTTGGCCTTGGTGTAGAGCGCGCGAGCCTGGGCCGGGATGTCCGAGGCGGGAAAGCGCAGGCCGAACAGGCTGCGCGACCAGTCCGGGATCTTGTCCTCCGCCACCGCCTCGCCGTTCCAGTCCAGGTCGAAGCGGTACACGAGCACGGACTCGAAGCCGGTAAGCGCCCGGACCTCGAGGGCCGCGATGGCGGCGGCACCCGCGAGGGTCTCGGCGGCGCGCAAGCGCCCGACAGCGAGCTCTGTGTCGGTCTGGCGGGCATCGCCGAAATCGTCCGGACTGTCCGGAGCGCGCTCCAGCTCGACGATGAGGCGGCCCGCATGGGCGTGTGCCACCGCATAATAGGCGGCCTCCAGCCCGTCGAGGCGCAGCGTCCGCCGCACCGAGCGGCCGTCAGTCAGGGTGCCGCCGGCAAGCCGGGCGCGCACGAGATCGATGAAGGGCAGCGGCAGGACCGCCGCCAGAGGGCGCCCGTCGAGGCCGTGACCGGGATCAGGCAGGATCTCGAAGGCGTTGGTGCTGTGGGCGAGGATCGTCAGCGTCTCGACATCCGCCACCAGCATCACGGCGTTCGGCTGGATCGAGCCCGGGATGTGGATCGGCTCGCGCTCGCAGATCGAGGGATCGACGGGCTCGGCCCGGACCCGGTTGCCGATCGCCGCCATCACGGCCTCACGCGACGGGCCGGCGCCGAGGCTCTCCAGCGGCTCGATCGTCAGCCAGTCGTGCGCCTGCCCGCCGCGCATGTGCACCCGCGTGCGCAGGGGGCTCGGCACGCGCCCGAACACAAACTCGAAGCTCTCGTCGAGGACACCGCGGCGCCGTCCGGCCAGGAAGCGACCGAGGAAGCTTGGCACGTTGGTGCTCGGCACCACCTCGCGGAAGTAGTTGCGCCCGAGCACGGCCTCCCGCGACAGACCCCAGAGCGCGCTGGCCCCCTCGTTGAACACGACAATCCTGCCCGCTTCATCGAGCCCGACGATACCCGTGTCGAGCCGGTCGAGTTCGTCGGGTGCGAGGGCGTCGAGGTCGACGTGACTGCCGGGCGCTGCGAGCTGCGGCATCAGAAGCGGGACTGACTCATCGGATGCCCGGTATGCCGGGTGGACAGATTGAGCGCAATGCTCCGGTTGCCTCCCGCGTGCGCGGACCCACTTCCGATTGTGCAACGCTCAGAGATCCGCCATCGCGTCCCCGAGCGCCGAGACGGCACTCCGGAAGCCCTCCTCAACCGTGGGATGGTAGACCGGGCGGTCGAGGAGATCCTGCACGCGCGCTCCGACCGTGATCGCGTCGGCGAGGATGTGCGCGAGATGCTCCGCGGCCGGGCCGATCATCTCGCCACCGAGCAGCCGGCCCGCGTGGTCGGCCCACAGGCGGACGCCGCCCTGGTTCATCCCGTCGATCCGAGCGCGGCCCTGATCGCAGAAGTCGCTGTCTCCGATCAGACGGTCCGTGGCCTTGCGGTCGTACGCGGCGCCGACCCGCGCGGTCTGGGGATGGGTGAAGACCATGGCGAGCGGCGTCCATGGTTCGGGCGCCGTCAGGCTCCCGCCGCGCGCGAGGGCGGCCGCGTTGCGGCCGGCGATCGTGCCCTGGCGGCTCGCCTCGTGCAGAATCGGACGCGCGGCGTTGGCGTCCCCCGCGATGACGAGCGGTGCTCCCTCACAGACGAAGCTGCGCGGGTCGAACCGCGGCAGGCCGTCCTCGTCCAAGTCGAGGCCGGCGGCGCCGAGGTCGAGCCCCGACAGGTTCGGCGGTCGTCCGGCGGCGGCCAGAACCTTGGCGAAGCGGCCGGCGCCGGTCGTCCCATCCGCCGTCCGCCAGGTGAGGCGCACGCCGCCGTCGACGGATTCCGCCCCTTCGATCTCGGTCTCGCGCAGGAGCGTCATGTCCTCGGCGAAGATCTCGGCGGCGGCGTGGACGAGATCCGGATGGGTCAGGCCAGCGATCGCCTTGCCGGAATCAATCAGGGTGACGGCCACGCCGAGGCGCCCCATGGCCTGGGCCAGCTCGATCCCGACCGCGCCGCCGCCCAGAACCGCCAGGGTATCGGGCAGGTCGTCGATCTCGAAGATCGTGTCCGTGGTGAGCAACCGGTCGCCGAGCCCGCGGAGCGGCTTCGGCACCGCCGGGCTCGAACCTGTGGCGATCACGGCCGAGCGGAACGCGACCCTGTGCTCGCCGACCGCGAGGGTACGGGCATCGAGGAAGCGAGCCTCGCCGCCGATGCGGCGCGCTGCCGGGATGTGGCCGAGGGACTCGAAGACCGCGCCGACGAAACGGTCGCGCTCCTCGCGGACGCGACGCATCACCGCCGCACCATCGACACGCACCGAATCGACCCGAACCCCGAACAGATCGGCGTGCCGGGCGGCGTGCGCCGCGTCCGCCGCGGCGATCAGCAATTTGGAAGGCATGCAGCCGACGCGGGCACAGGTGGTGCCGCCCGGTCCGCGCTCGATCAGCACCGCGTGTGCGCCGGCTTCCGTCGCCGCCCGATAGGCCGCGATACCGGCGGTGCCGGCCCCGATAATCGCGACGTCGCAGCTGTGCTCAGGCATCCGTATTCCCCGCGGGCGGCGACGCGCCCGCGGGCCAACAGGTCGAAACGGCCTTCGTTCCGGTTTTCTTCCGGGCTCAGGCCGGGCGGTTCGCCGCAGTGCCGCCGAGATGGAAGACCCGGTGCGGCACCAGCTCGCCGCGCTCCACGTCCCCGACAGCGACCAGGATGCCGCCGCAGGTGGCGAAGGCCTTGCCGGAGGCCGGCGCGTCGCGCCCGCGCAGAATCACTGGCTGGCCGCGCATCAGGCGCAGAGCCATGTCGCGCGAGACCGCCGTGGAGGGGACACCGTCGAGCGCCGTCTCGACCGGCTGGAGATGGGCGAGGTTCGCGTCCGGATTCTCGTTGTCGAGCCCCTGCACCGTGCAGGCGACCGCTTCCGTGAAGGGGCCGACGCGGGTGCGCCGCAGCGCCGCGATGTGGCCGTAGCAGCCGAGCATGCGGCCGAGGTCGCGGGCGATGGCGCGCACGTAGGTACCCTTACCGCACTCCGCCTCGATCACCGTCTGGTCGCCGGTATGCTCGACGATCGCCAAGTGGTCGATCTGCACGCGGCGGGGCGCCAGTTCTACCACCTCGCCCTCGCGGGCGAGATCGTAGGCGCGCTCGCCCTGGATCTTGATGGCGGAGAAACGTGGCGGCACCTGCTCGATCGAGCCGAGGAAGGTCGGAAGCGCGGCCTCGACGGCCTCTCGGCTCGGGCGCGCCTCGCTGGTCGCAACTGGCCGGCCCTCGCCGTCGTCGGTATCGGTCTCCACGCCCCAGGCGACGGTGAAGCGGTAGGCCTTGCGGCCGTCCATCACGAAGGGGACGGTCTTGGTCGCCTCGCCGAGCGCGATCGGCAGAATGCCCGAGGCCAGCGGGTCGAGCGTGCCGGCATGGCCCGCCTTCTTGGCGTTGAACAGGCGCTTCACCACCGCGACCGCGTGGGTCGAGGTCATGCCGACGCCCTTGTCGAGGATGACCCAGCCGGACACGTCGCGGCGCTTGGGGCGATCGGGACGGGGGCCGCGCTGCGGTCGGCGCTCACCACCGCGCTCACCTTGGCGCTCGCCATGATGCTCACCTTGGAAGCGGCGCTCGCGGGGCAGGGGCATCTCGGCGGCGGCCGGGCGCTCCGGGGGCGGAAACTCGTTGATCAAAGCCGTGTCTGTCCTCTCGAGCGGCGGCGGGCTGGCATCGGGGCCCGCTTCCGGGTGCGTCGGGTTCGTTCCACGCCCGGATGTCGGCGGGCGGAAGTCTGCGGCAGACCGGGTCAATGCCCGGAATCGGCATCCGGTTCGGCGTCGCTGTCGTCCGGGCGTGCGAGATCGCGCTGCACGCGCTCGTCCCGCAGCAGGCGGTCGATGCGGGCCGCCTCATCGAAAGTCTCGTCGCGGCGAAAGCGCAGTTCCGGCGCGTATTTCAGGTTCACCCGCCGGGCGACCTCCTGGCGCAGGACCTTCCGGTTGCGATCGAGCGCCGCCAGCACCGGCGCCTCGTCCTGGCCGCCGAGCGGCATGATGTAGGCGGTCGCGAGCTTGAGATCCGGCGACATCCGGACCTCCGGCACGGTGATGACGTGCGAGGACAGGGTGGGGTCCTGCACGTCCCCGCGCTGGAGCACCTCGGCCAGCGCATGGCGCACGAGTTCGGCCACGCGCTGCTGGCGCTGCGAGGGGCCGGCTTGAGAAGGTTTCTGAGCCATCATCCGAAAGCGATCTGGCTCCGCGGCGGAGTCGGCCGGCGCGGAGCGGGACAATAGAAAACGGCGGCTGCAGCCCGGGCTGCAGCCGCCGCGACCGGCCCTGAAGGGGCCGTGTCAGAGGCTGCGGCGGATCTCCTCGACCCGGTAGCACTCGATGATGTCGCCGGAGCGCATGTTCTCGAAGTTCTCGAAGGCCATGCCGCACTCCTGACCGGAGGTGACCTCCTTCGCGTCGTCCTTGAAGCGCTTCAGCGTCTTCAACTTGCCCTCGTGGATGACCACGCTGTCGCGGATCAGGCGGACATGGGCGCCGCGCTCGACGATGCCATCGGTGACGCGGCAACCCGCGACCTTGCCGACCTTCGAGACCTCGAAGACCTCCTGGATCACGGCCTCGCCCAGGCGCTCCTCGCGGAGCGTCGGCGGCAGCATCCCCGACAGCGTGGCTTTGATGTCGTCCACGAGGTCGTAGATGATGTTGTAGTACCGGATATCGATGCCGTTGCGCTCGGCCGACTCGCGGGCTTCCTTGTGGGCCCGCACGTTGAAGCCGATGACGAAGGCCTTCGAGGCCTGCGCCAGGGTGATGTCCGACTCGGTGATGCCACCGACGCCGGCGAGCAGGATGCGCGCTCCGACCTCGTCGTTGCCGAGCTTCTCAAGGGCGCCCGAGATCGCTTCGACCGAGCCCTGCACGTCGCCCTTGATGACGACCGGCAGCTCCTTGCGGCCGGCGCCTTCCTTCATCTCGCGCATCATGTCGACGAGCGAGCGGTTGGCTCCACCGGTGCGGGCGGCGAGACGCTCGCGCTTCAGACGGGCGCGGTACTCGGTGACCTCGCGGGCGCGCGCCTCGCTCGGCACCACGATCACGCGGTCGCCGGCATCGGGCGTCCCGTTGAAACCGAGCACCTCGACCGGAACCGAGGGACCCGCGTACTGCACGTGCTCGCCCTGGTCGTCGATGAGGGCGCGCACGCGGCCCCATTCGGCGCCCGCCACGACGATATCGCCGGTGAAGAGCGTGCCGCGCTGGACCAGGACCGTCGCGACCGGGCCGCGGCCGCGGTCGAGCTGGGCCTCGATGACCGTACCCTCGCCGTCGCGCTTCTCGTTGGCGCGCAGGTTCATGATCTCGGCCTGGATCTGGATGCCCTCAAGGAGCTCCGGCAGGCCCTGGCCGGTCTTGGCCGAGACCTCGAACTCGAGGGTCTCACCGCCCATGGACTCGACCTGGATGTCGTGCTGCAGCAGCTCCGTGCGGACCCGCTCCGGCTTGGCATCCGGCTTGTCGATCTTGTTGACCGCGATGATCATCGGGACACCCGCCGCCTTGGCGTGCTGAATCGCCTCGATGGTCTGGGGCATCACGCCGTCGTCGGCCGCCACCACGATCACCACGATGTCCGTCACCTTGGCGCCGCGGGCGCGCATGGAGGTGAAGGCCGCGTGGCCGGGGGTGTCGATGAAGGTGATGAGGTCGCCGGAGGGCGAGGCCACCTGGTAGGCGCCGATGTGCTGGGTGATGCCGCCGGCCTCGCCCTCGACCACGTTCTCCTTGCGGATAGCGTCGAGCAGCGAGGTCTTGCCGTGATCGACGTGACCCATGATCGTGACGACCGGCGGACGGGGATCGAGATCCTCCTCCAGATCCGGCTCGTCCGAGGTCAGGCCCTCCTCGACGTCCGACTCTGCGACGCGGCGCACGGTGTGACCGAGCTCCTCGGCAATGAGCTGGGCGGTGTCCGAGTCGATCACGTCGGTGATCTTGTGGATCTGGCCCTGCTTCATCAGCAGACGGATCACGTCCACGGCGCGCTCCGACATGCGGTTGGCGAGCTCCTGGATGGTGATGGTCTCGGGGATCGTCACCTCACGCGACAGCTTCTCCTTCTGCTCCACCTGGCGGTGGCCGCTCATCCGCTGCTGGCGGCGGCGGAAGGAGGCGACCGAGCGCGTGCGCTCGTCCTCGCCCGAGGTGGCGGTCGCGATGGTGAGGCGGCCGCGGTTGCGGTCGCCGCCCGGCGACTTCGGCGTCTTGGGCGCTGCGATGATCTTGAGCGGCTGACCCGGACGGCGGATGACCCGCTTCGTGTTGTCGCTCTCGTCCTCGGCCGCGGCGGGACGGCCGGTCGCGGGACGCGCCGCTGTGCCGGTCGGCCGCTGCGCGGTCGTCGGGGTAGCGGGCTTCTCGGGCTCCGGCGCGGGAGCCGGACGAGCCATGAAGTTCAGATCGCGGGGCTTGCGCGAATCGGCGGTGATCGTGCGGCGCGGCTCCGCGGAGACCGGACGCGGCGCGAGGGGCGGCCGAGCGCCGGGCGCGGCGGGACGGACGCCGGCGGGCGTGGTCGGGCGTGCCGTGGCGGGCGACGCAGCGGGACGCGCGGCAGCGGGTGCCGCGGGACGGGCCGGGGCCGCCGCGACCGGACGGGAAGCGGGCGCATTCGGGGACGCTGCGGCAGGAGCCTGAGCCGGCGCAGCTTGGGCCGCCGCGGCGGGCGCGGCTGCGACCGGTGCGGGTGCCTGGACCGGCGGTGCGGCAGGCGCCTCGGCAGCGGCCTTGGCCGCCTCCGCGGCGCGCTGGCGCTCCTCGGCCTCGCGGCGGGCCTGGGCCTCTGCCTCACGCTTGCGGGCTTCGGCAGCCTCACGTTCGCGCTGGGCGGCCGCCTCGGCCTCCCGGCGGGCGGCTTCGGCTTCGGCCTCGGCACGGCGGCGCGCTTCCTGCTGCTCGCGCTCGCGGCGCTGGGCGTCGGCGAGAGCAGCGGCGCGGGCGTCGCGCTCCTGCTCGCTCAGCGTCCGCAGCACCACGCCCGAGGTCGGGCGCTGCGCCGGACGGGCGGCGGCAGGGGCGGCCGGTGCGGGGCGAGCCGCGGGAGCGGGATTCGCCTCGCGGGCCGGTGCCTGGGTGCCGGGCGTCGCGCCGATGACACGGCGCTTCACCGTCTCCACCACGACCTGCTTGGTGCGGCCGTGGGAGAAGCTCTGGCGCACGGTCCCAGCCTCGATCGGCCGCTTCGAAGACAGCGGTCGCGCGGGAGCCTTGCTCAGAGTCTTGTCGCCCGGGTTGTTCGTATCGCTCATTCAGTTCGAACCCTTGAGGGTTTCCATCGCCCCGTGAATCGACGCCCCCTTGAGCGCCGATCTGACCTGTTCTGAGCAGGAAGCGGTGAGCGACGCCCACAGATCCAGCCGAGAATTCCTAAGATGTCGCGTCCCGCTCGAACACGGGCCTCGAACCCGTTTCCGCCCGGAGGGCTCACGCACCTCCCGGCGGAGGCGGTGCGCCCCCGTCATCGCGTGCAGAGCCCGGCTCCTCGACCGCCGTACCGGCGCCCTCGAAGGAGCGTAGCCGACGCCAACGCACCAGGCAGCCGGTGGCTCCGACTCCTGCGACGAGCGCAGCGTGTATCACATGATCCCGACCCAAGGCCATGTCCAATTCGTCTTCGGACAGGTCATCCACGATCGGGATCCCCGATATGGAGCCGCCATGCCGCCTGTGCAATGCCGCGACGAGCTTTCGGCGCCCGTCGGGGCTCGCCTCCGCGGCGTGGATCAGGGCGGCGACGCCGGGCTCTGCCCCGATCGCCGACTCGACCTTCGAGAACCCGGCCACCACGCAGCCCGCCTTGTTGGCGAGCGCGATGGCCTGCCGCAGATCCTCGCGCAACGCCTGCGCGATCCGGTCTGCGAGGTTGGCCGGCACCGCGCCGGCCTTGCCCCGGAAGGCGCGCTGGAACTGGCGCCGCTTCACCGCCTCGGCCACCGTGTCCCGGCGCGCCGTGACCCAGGCGCCGCGGCCGGGAAGGCGGGCGCGCAGGTCCGGCACCACCGCGCCGTCCGGCCCCAGCACGAACCGGATCATCGCCTCAGGCGCCTGCACGGCGCGCGTGACGATGCAGGTGCGCTGAGGCACCTTGCGGCCGGTGACGGGGCCGGCGTCGAGCGCCAGCTCCTCGCCTGTATCGGTGACTGCGGCCTCCACGGCGCGGCTCTCCGCTCTCCTCAGGCCTGCGCCGCGGCGGCGTCGCCGGTCGCCTCACCGTCGCCCTCGGCAACCTCGGGCTCCTCGGGCGCGGCCTCGACCCAACCCGCGTGGAGACGCGCGGCCATGATCATGGCCTCGGCCTCGGCGCGCGACAGGTCGAACCCGTCGAGGTAGCCCGCGTGACGCACGGCCTCGGGGCCGCGGCCTTCCGTGTAGCCGACGAGGTCGTCGGTGGCGCATCCGGCCAGATCCTCGATCGTCTTCACGTCGTTCTCGCCGAAGGCCACCAGCATCGGCGTGGTCACTCCGTCGATCTCGCGCAGCTCGTCCTCGACGCCGAGTTCGCGGCGACGGTCGTCGTGCTCCTGCTCGATGCGAGCAAGGTGATCCTGCGCGCGCGCCTGGATCTCGGCTCCGGTCTCCTCGTCGAGACCCTGGATATTCGAGAGTTCCTGCGTGTCGACGTAGGCGATCTCCTCGACGTTGCGGAAGCCCTCCGCCGCGAGCAGCTGGCCGACCGTCTCGTCGACGTCGAGCGCCTCCATGAAGACCTGGGTCCGCTCGGCGAACTCCTTCTGGCGGCGCTCGGATTCCTCGGCCTCGGTCAGGATGTCGATGTCCCAGCCGGTGAGCTGCGAGGCCAGGCGCACGTTCTGTCCGCGGCGGCCGATGGCGAGCGAGAGCTGGTCGTCGGGCACCACCACCTCGATGCGGTCGGCCTCTTCGTCCAGCACCACCTTCACGACCTCGGCCGGCTGGAGCGCGTTGACGATGAAGGTCGCCTGATCCTCCGACCACGGGATGATGTCGATCTTCTCGCCCTGCAGCTCGCCGACCACGGCCTGGACGCGCGAGCCCCGCATGCCGACGCAGGCGCCGACCGGATCGATCGAGCCGTCCCGCGAGATCACGGCGATCTTGGCGCGCGAGCCCGGATCGCGGGCCACCGCCTTCACCTCGACGATGCCGTCGTAGATCTCGGGCACTTCCTGGCCGAACAGCTTGGCCATGAATTGCGGGTGCGAGCGGGACAGGAAGATCTGCGGCCCGCGCACCTCGCGGCGCACGTCGAACAGGTAGGAGCGGATGCGGTCGCCGGGGCGGAAGGTCTCGCGCGGAATCATCTCGTCGCGCCGCACGATGCCCTCGCCGCGGCCGAGGTCGACGATGACGTTGCCGTACTCGACGCGCTTCACGAGGCCGTTGACGACCTCGCCGATGCGGTCGCGGTACTCCTCGTACTGACGGTCGCGCTCGGCGTCCCGCACCTTCTGGACGATGACCTGCTTGGCCGACTGCGCGGCGACGCGGCCGAAATCGAAGGGCGGCAGGGTATCGGAGATCACGTCGCCGACGAGGGCGCCCGGATTGTAGCGGCGCGCCTGGTCGAGGGTGATCTCGCGGGCGTCGTTCTCGACCTCCTCCACCACCAGCAGGTGGCGCGAGAGGCGCAGCGCGCCGGTCTTCGGGTCGATCTCGGCGTGGACGTCCGTCTCGGCGCCGTAACGGGAGCGGGCGGCCTTGGCGATCGCCTCCTCCATCGCCTCGATGACGATCTGGCGGTCGATCACCTTCTCGCGGGCGACCGCGTCGGCGATCTGCAGGAGTTCGAGCCTGTTGGCGCTGACAACGGCCATGGTTCAGGTCCTTTCCGTTCGGCTTGGGTGTGCCGGATTGATGTGTGCCGGCCGCGGGGGGCGGCGGCGGAAATCTTCGGCGACGCGCTCAGTGGAACGAGTCGCGGTCCTTCAGGCGGTTCGCCTTGGTGATCACGGGCTTCTTCGGGCCGGGCCCCTTCGCGGGCTTGGCTTTCACCGGCTTGTCGGCCTTCGGCTTCGGGCGCTTCGGCGCGGGGATGAAGCGCACCTGCGGGGCGGCCTCCGCCTCGGGCTCCTCGTCCGCCTCCGGCTCGTCGGCGTCCTCGGCCGGCGGGCCGCCGCGGCGCAGCGATTCGCGGATCAGGTCGTCGGTGAGGACGAGATGCGCCTCCGCGAGGTCGGCCAGCGGCAGCACGATCCGGCTCGGCAGGCCCTCCTTCACGTCGGGCAGGTCGATCGGCACGGTGAGCGCCGCGGCGTCGGGCTCGCCCAGAATGCCGCGAAAGCGCTTGCGGCCGTCGAGCGGACGGGCGAGCTCCACCTTGGCCTCGTAGCCGGCCCATCGGGCAAAATCCGAGACCCGCACCAGCGGCCGGTCGATGCCGGGCGACGAGATCTCGAGGTTGTAGGCGCCGCCCACCGGGTCATCGAGGTCGAGGAGCGGCGAGATCGTGCGGCTCACCGCCTCGCAATCCTCGATCGCGCAGAGCCCGTCCGGCCGCTCGACCATGATCTGCACCGTGGCGTTGCCGCCCGAGGTCACCTTCACCCGCACGAGCCGGTAGCCCAGCCCCTCGACCGCGCCCTCGATCACCTGGACGACGCGCGCGGCAACGCCGCTCTCCGTGACGAGGCGCTTCTCGGGGGTCGGGGTCTCGGGGGCTTCCGCCATGCTGGTCTCGCGATTCCGGGCGCCCGCGGGGCGCGCGATCGACAGGCAGGGTGCGGCAATAAAAAAGAGCGGGCCCCGGGGGACCCACTCCGAACCGCAGCCTTTCGACTGCCATCAGAACTGTTAGGCGCTAGATAACCCTGGACTGGGGCAAGTTCAAGTTCCCGCAGCGACGATCTCCACGCTCTCGCCCAGCCGACGAGGCTACCATGCGCGCTCCCGCGGCGAATCAGGAGCCCGCATGCCCCACGACGCGCGTACCGGACCAGACCCGTCCCAGCTGCACCCGCTGGCGGAACATCCGCGGGTCACCTTCCTCCGCAATCTCGACCTGCCGCCGAACGTCGAGGTCGGCGCCTACAGCTACTACGACGACCCGGCGGGACCTGGCGCCTTCCTCGACAACATCCTGTACCACTTCGCCTTTCTGGGTGACCGCCTCGTGATCGGGCGCTTCTGCGCCATCGCGGCCGGCACGCGCTTCCTGATGAACGGCGGCAACCACCGGCTCGACGCGCCCTCGACCTACCCGTTCGCGATCTTCGGCGGCGCCTGGGCGACGGCGCCTACTGGCAAGTTCCCGAACCGGGGCGACACGGTGATCGGCAACGACGTCTGGCTTGGATACGAATCCACAGTCCTGCCGGGCGTCACTGTCGGCGACGGCGCGGTCGTCGCGGCAAAGTCCGTGGTGAGCGCCGACGTGCCGCCCTACGCGATCGTGGCCGGCAACCCGGCCCGCGTCGTGCGGATGCGCTTCTCGGACGCCGACATCGCCCACCTCCTGCGTATCGCGTGGTGGGACTGGGACGCGGACCGGATCACAGCCCATCTCGGCGCGATCGGCGACGGCGACGTCGATGCGCTGGAGGCCGCCACCTCAGCGTGAGGCGGCGTAGGGCACGGCCGGCGGCGTCAGCGGCGGCGCGTGCTCGACGCGGAGCAGAGCCACGACCCAGAGGGCCAGCAGGCAGAGGAGGCAAACTTCGCGACGGCGGAGGCGCGGCGGTTCGGGAGCGAGCATGGCGGACATCCTGTGAGGAGCGCACCCTGTGCCGCAGCTATGTTTCCGCACTGTGTGGGAAAAGTACCCACACCATTCGCGTCCGAGGTGAGGTTTGCATCCCCTGCTCACTGGCCGCTCAGCCCAGCCCCTCCTCGATGGGAAACGGTGTCGGCTCCCAAAAGCGCTCGTGGTAGTCCCCCCGCACCGCCTCGCCTTCCCAGCGATGAAGCGCCGCCGCGATGGCGGCGCGGTCTCCGAGGCGCAGGGGCTCAGCAACCTCCAGAAGGCGCTGGCGGCAACGGCGATAGGCGACGCAGTCGATCGCTTTGATGTAGGCCTCGTGATAGCCGCGCTTTCGTTCGCCCTTCCGCGGCCAGACGATAGGATCCGGCGGCTGGTAATCGCCGTACCTGTCCACCTCTTACCCTCTCATGAGGATTGCCTTGATCTCGCGGGCCTCGTCGATGGCGCCCGCAGCGAGCGCGACGGCCCACCGCCGTATCTGGTGAGCCCGCTCATCCGGGAGGATATCGGTCCGGTGGTAGGCGGCGTAGGCTGCGTTATCCTGCGCCATCCGCCGCAGCAGTGGCAGGATCTCGGCTTCCACCATCATGAGGAAAATCCGCGGGATCTCGGGATCGGACCAACGCCATTGCCGGTGCGATCTGAGTATAGCCAGTCGCTCGATGTAGTCCGGCAACGTCCAGTACTGAGGCTGATATCGATATGCGTCCGGAAGCTTCGGCAGCGACGGCTCCGTCCCGAACTGCTCGTTGTAGGAACCAGGACATGATTTGATTTCAATGATATCCCAATATATCGGCGTCAGACTAAAAGCGGGCACGAAGAGGTCGGGATCAGACGTTCCGTCGATCGTCACTCAGCATACGACATGGCGAACGGGATTTACCCAGAGGAAAAATCTGTCGATCTGGATGAGGTCGTCGTTCCGCTGAAGCAGCGGCAGGAACAGGCCCTTGATCTGCCGAGCGGTTGTCACGCTGCCCGCTCCTCGATGGGAAACGGCGTGGGCTCCCACCAGCGCTCGACCCCGTGGATGCGCGCCGCCTCAGCCTCCCAGCGATGGAGGATGGCCGCAAGCGCTGCGCGGTCGCCGGTCCGCAGCGGTTCGACGACCTCGAGGATGCGGCGGCGTCTTTTCCGATAGCTGGTACAGAGACAGGCCTTCTCCCAAGCCTCGATGGCAGCCCGCTTCCTCTGGCCAGGCTTCGGATAGACGATCTGGTCCGGCGGTTCGTAGTCGCCGTAACTGTCCGTCTCGTACCACTTCCAGATCTGGGCGAGGAACGTGCGCGCCTCGTCGAGCGCGCCGGATGCGAGGGCGATAGCGACCTGTTGCTCGGCATGTACGCGACCGCCAGGGATAATGAACTTACGGAAGAACGGCAGATAGGCGCGGTGGTCCTCTGCGAGTGGGCGAAGCAGGGGTAGAACCTGCTCCTCGACCGCGCATGTGAAGATGCGGTCGATGTCGGGAACCCTCCAATCCCATCTACCGATCGTGCTCCCCCAAGCAGCCAATTGCGGGAATTCCGGCCGAAGCTCGTATTGCGGCTGAAGAAAATACTCCCTGGTGAACGGAGCCGGACGAGGCTTTCGCGAAAAAGATTCAATAAAGCTTCCGAAAGGATCTTCTATTGTTGATCCGCCCCAGTAGAGGGTTGTCAGACTCATATTTGAGTCGAATATATTCGGATCCAAACACCGTTTCACCCATATTTTGGCAGCGAAGTGCCGAATCGGCCTGATCCATATTACGCCCGGCTCGACTTGGATGAGATCTGGATTACGCTCCAGCAGGCTTCGAAACAGCCACTTTATCTGCTTCGCGTTTGTCATGTGCGCGGCCTCATTTGAATGACGATAATCCGTTGCGTTCCGGGGAAGTGCTTCTTGGCAGCGGCCGCGTAGCGCAACGCGTTCGACCATGCGAGGCCACGCGCTCCCGTCTTATGATCATAGATGCAGGTGACCGTTGGGCTGGCTTGGTGGTAGATGTCGAGCCGACTTGTGCCGGCTTTGTTGACACGGGTTGAGAACCCTTCTTTGTCGATCGAAAATTCAGACTTGAGGCGAGAATTTTTTTGGTGTTGCACCCAAAAGTGCATCCGAGAATGAACCTCGTTACCGATCTGGCTGGGAGTCCGGAACTGATTCTCTTGCCGAACGGCCGTGTTGACCGCATCGAGCTGTGTTTGAATCGCGCCGGTCTTCGGGCAGGCGGCGTCGAGCGCCGGCTGGTCGAGCGGGCCGACCCAGATCGCCGGCTTCTCCCGGAAGTCCTCCGCTCCGCGGAACTCGTGCGCCGTAGCGCCCAGGACAGTCCCGTAGCCGCTGCGCCTCGCTGATAGGAGCGAGTAGAGCGTGCCGGCGAGTTGGAGCGTGCGCAGAGCCTGCACGGCCACCACAGCAGCCGGAACCGCCGGAAGGAAGGCCGGCTGGATCGTCGCGTCCGGCTCGACGCCGTTCGCCGTGAAGGTGCTGCGCCCGAGGATCTCGCCGGAGACGCCGTCGCGGATGGTCTGCGTCGCGCCCAGCGTCTCGAAGATCCGGCTCTCGCCGTCCGGCGCGGTGACCGCGTGCTGCTCGTCGAAATCGCGCCGGCCCGCGCGGATGCGGATCGAGAGGATGCGGGTCCCGTCCTCGAGACGGGTCTCCTCTTGGCTCTGCGCGGGCTCGGCCTCGGGCATCTGCGCCCATTGCGGCGTGACCAGCCACAGCACCTCGGGATCGACGGCGCCACCGCCGCCGCCGCCAACCCACTGCCCGCCGTCCGATTGCCCGGCCGGAGCGCGCGGCTGGTCGGACCAGTCCTTCCGCCCCAGGGCGTGCTCCAGGCGGAGCAGCTTCGTGTCGAGGGCGAGTCCGGCCAGGACACCCCTTAGTTGCCGGATCTCGTCACCGACCGGTTCCCGTCTCGTCATGACACCGACCCGAATCGCCCTCAATTAGGATCAAATACCAGAACAAATCGGGAATATACAGTTATAATTCCTATAGTTGGCGAAACGAAAAACGCCGCCTCGCGAGCGAGACGGCGTCGGATGGATCCAGAACCCGGCCGGGGGCGCGGCCCCCGGAAACCTCAGGCGGCCTGACGCGCCTTGTTCAGGAGCTTGCGGTTGATCAGTACCTCGGCGATCTGCACGGCGTTCAGCGCCGCGCCCTTGCGGAGGTTGTCCGAGACGCACCAGAAGTTCAGGCCGTTCTCGATCGTGGCGTCCTCGCGGATGCGGGAGATGTAGGTCGCGTCCTCGCCGGCCGCTTCGTGGGGGGTGATGTAGCCACCGTTCTCGCGCTTATCGACCACGAGCACGCCCGGGGCCGCGCGCAGGATCTCGGTCGCCTGCTCGGGGGTGATCGGGCGCTCGAACTCGACGTTCACCGATTCCGCGTGCCCGATGAAGACCGGAACGCGCACGGCGGTGGCCGTGAGCTTGATCTTCGGGTCGAGCATCTTCTTGGTCTCGGCGACCATCTTCCATTCTTCCTTCGTGTAGCCATCCTCCATGAACACGTCGATGTGGGGGATGACGTTGAAGGCGATGCGCTTGGTGAACTTGGCGCTCGTCACCTCGCCGGCCGTGAAGACGGCGCGGGTCTGGTTGAACAGCTCGTCCATCGCCTCCTTGCCGGCGCCGGAGACCGACTGGTAGGTCGAGACGACCACGCGCCGGATGCCGGCCGCCTCGTGCAAGGGCTTGAGCGCCACGACGAGCTGGGCGGTCGAGCAGTTCGGGTTGGCGATGATGTTGCGCTTGGTGAAGCCCTCGACCGCGTCGGCGTTCACCTCGGGCACGATGAGGGGCACGTCGGCATCGTAGCGGAAGGCCGACGAGTTATCGATGACCACGCAGCCGGCTTGCCCGATGCGCGGGCTCCACTCCTTCGAGGTCTCGCCGCCGGCCGACATCAGGCAGATGTCTGTGTCGGAGAAGTCGTGCGTGTCGAGGGCTTTGACCTTCAGGATCTTGTCGCCGAAGGAGACCTCCTGGCCCTGGCTGCGGCGCGAGGCCAGCGCCACGACCTCGTCGGCGGGAAAGGCCCGCTCGGCCAGGATATCCAGGATCTCGCGGCCCACGTTGCCCGTGGCGCCCACGACGGCGACCTTGTAGCCCATTGTCCACTCCGCTTGTCCGTGACGACCCGGCCACCGCATCTCGCGCGGGCCCCGGCTTCTCCGGCCTGCGGAACGCAGGCTCACCGGCCGGATCGCTTGCCCCAATGCGGGCATGGCCGCGCGCATCCGACCTGACGGGCAGGTGGGTGCGGCAGCCGTGCGGAGCAAGACGCTGGACCCGCGCGCCTGTCAAGCGGCAGGATTGCGGAGCGCATCACAGGCGCAACCTTCGATTCACCTTAGCGATGGGAACCGGTTGATGCGCGGGGCCGCGGCAACCTCTTGGTGCCGAGCCCGCGCCCAAGGTCGGGGCGCGGCGGACGCGGATCCGCCGAGGCGAACCCCCGGCCCCCGTTGCGCACGACACCGTTCGAACCGACCGAAGCCGCCGAGCCCCCGATGCGCCTGCCGCTGCTCGGGCCGAGCCTGAAGATCGCGGCGGCCTGCGGCGCGGTCGCGCTCATGGCGCTGCTCGCCCGCGGCCGGACCGAGGCGCCGCCCCAGCCGCCCGCGCCGGCCGCGGCCGAAACGCCCTTCGTGCCGGCGACGCTCGCGGCCCCGGCCCGGTCGGCCGCGCCGTCGATGCCCGGCCGCCTCGGGCTCGACGAGCCGGAGGCAATCGACCCGGTGCGGCTGGAGCCGGCGCGCATCAACCCGGTGACGGGCCTGCGCGAGGAAACCCTGGCGCGGGGCGATTTCGACGCGATCGAGGCGAGCGCTCTGCGCCTGACGCTGGCCCGGGACGCCGGCGGTGAGACGCCCGGCCTCTTCATCACGCTCGTCCGCCGCGGCGCGGACGGGCCGGGCATCGCCGTGGTCCGCACCGGGCCGCGGGGCCGGATCGAGACCAAGTTCGGCCCGGTCGAGACCCTGGAGGCGACGCTGGCCGGCGGCGCGCGCCGGATCTGTACCGGCTTCGCGACGCTCGGCGCGAGCCCCCTGCGGATCGACGGCTGGCTCTGCGCACCGTTGGCGCAGCCGCCCGAGCCGCGGTCGCTCGCCTGCACGCTCGACGCCCTGACACTCGACGGCGCGGAGGGGCCGGCCGCCGACCTGTTCCGCGCGGCCGAGACCCGCCGCGATCCCGGCTGCCGGCCGCCTCAGCCCAGCGCCGCGACGGAGCCCCCCGCTGGGCGCACCGGCTCGATCCGTGTCCGCCGCGCCGCGGCCGGACGCGGATGAGGCCGCCACGAAAAAATGAGGCGAATCTGCGGCAGATCCGTGCTAGCTCGGCCGCACGGGTGGAACAACGGCAACGCTCAGACGTCTACTCAACAAGAAGACGCGGCGGATTGTTAACACCTTCCCGCCACGATCACCCCCGCTTTCATCAAGGTGCGACATGCGCTCGATCAAGATCGCCCTGCTGGGCGCCCTCGCCGTCGCCGGAATCGGGCTCGGCACCACGGCCCCGGTTCAGGCCCAGGACGGCTACGCCCCGGGCGTCGGCTACTACCGCGTGAGCCGCCCGCTGCCGATCCGCATCCGTCCGCGCAGCTGGCTCGACGCCGGCAACGTGGTGGAGCCCGGCAACGGCTCGGTCTCGAACCCGGCCACCAACCCCGTGCTGATCGCCCAGTCGAACCAGCTCAACCCGGTCTACGGCCGCAACGACCGCTTCGGCTTCGGCATCCTGCCCGACCCGATCACCAACGGTCCGTTCATCGGCGCCCGGAACAGCTCGATCCGCAACGTCGATCTCTCCTTCGTCGACGCGATCGACCCGACCTCGTACGTGTCCCGCTACGGCAACCCGTACTGAGACCATCTGGTCCGTCTCATGTGAAGGGGCGCGCGGCGAAGGCCGTGCGCCCCTCTCGCGTTGGGGGTATCCAGAGGGCCTTTGGGCCCTCTGGCGGGTCTCGGGGCAGAGCCCCAAGCCTGACTCAGGCGGCGCGCGCCCGCACGGCGGCGGCGATCGCCTCGGCCATGGCCTTCGTCCCCACGGCCCCGGCACCGTCCGCGGCGATGTCCGCCGTGCGGGTGCCGGCGGCGAGGGTGTCGGTGATGGCGCCGTCGAGGAGATCGGCGGCCTCGCCCAGGCCGAAGGAGTAGCGCAGACACATGGCGAGCGAGCCGATCATCGCGATCGGGTTCGCCTTGTCGGCGCCCGCGATGTCGGGCGCCGAGCCGTGCACGGGCTCGTAGAGGGCGCGGCGCATCCCGCCCTCTCCAGTTGCGCCGAGCGAGGCCGAGGGCAGCATGCCGAGCGAGCCGGTGAGCATCGCGGCGACGTCCGAGAGCACGTCGCCGAACAGGTTGTCGGTGACCAGCACGTCGAACTGCTTCGGCCGCCGCACGAGCTGCATGGCGCAGTTGTCGGCCAGCACGTGCTCCAGGGCGACGTCGGCGTAATGCTCGGCATGCACCGCGGTGACGACCTCCTTCCAGAGGACGCCGGACTTCATCACGTTGTTCTTCTCCGCCGACGCGACCCGGCCGGAGCGCTTGCGGGCGAGGTCGAAGGCGACGTGGGCGATCCGCTCGATCTCGCCCGTGGTGTAGACCTGGGTGTCGACGGCGCGCTTCGAGCCGTCCGCCTGCACGGTGATCTCCTTCGGCTCGCCGAAATAGACGCCGCCGGTGAGCTCGCGCACGATCATGATGTCGAGGCCTTCGACGAGCTCGCGCTTGAGCGCCGAGGCGTCGGCCAGCGCCGGGTAGCAGATCGCCGGGCGCAGATTGGCGAAGAGGCCCAGATCCTTGCGCAGGCGCAGCAGGCCGGCCTCGGGACGGATGTCGTAGGCGACGCCGTTCCACTTCGGCCCGCCGACCGCGCCGAGGAGGATCGCGTCTGCGGCCTCGGCGCGCGCCAGCGTCTCGTCGGCGAGCGGCTTGCCGTGCCGGTCGATCGCCGCGCCGCCGACGAGGTCGGTCTCGGTCTCGAAGCTGGCGATGCCGGTCTCGCGGAGCGCGCTCAGCACGGTCTGGACACCGGCCATCACCTCGGGGCCGATCCCGTCGCCGGGGAGGAGCAGGAGGTTGTAGCTGGCCATGGCGCGGTCTCGTCCTGATGAGAAAGATCAGGCGGGCTCTATCGAGGGCCGACGCCGCTTGGCAAGGTTCCTCGCGCGGCGGCCGGCATTGCCTTTCGGGTCTCCCGGGTGTATGCGCCCCCCGCGCCCAACAGACACCCTTGGAGGCACGGGCGCGCTGGGGATCGGTCGGGCCGTCCGCTTCGGGCGGCCTTTGTCGTTTCCCGGGCCATCAATCGTAAAGGATCACGCCATGAGCGCAGTGAAGTCGCTTGAGGCCGTGGCACGCGACCGGGCCGGCAAGGGGGCCGCCCGGGCCGTTCGTCGCCAGGGCCAGATTCCCGCCGTCATCTACGGCGCCGGCCAGCCGCCCGAGTCGATCGCCGTCGACCTCATCCGCACCCGCACCCTGATCTATGCCGGCGGTTTCAAGACCACGGTGTTCGAGATCAGCATCGGCGGCAAGAAGGTCCGCGCCATCCCGCGCGACTTCCAGCTCGACCCGGTCACCAGCGTGCCGCTGCACGTCGACTTCCTGCGCGTCGTCCAGGGCCAGACCGTCGTGGTCGAGGTGCCGGTGCACTTCGTGAACGAGGACGCGGCCCCCGGCATCAAGCAGCGCGGCGGCACGCTCAACGTCTCGCTCCACACCGTCTCGCTCGACGTGGCCCCCGACCAGATCCCGGACGCGATCGAGGTCGACCTCACCGGCCGCGAGATCGGCGACGTGATCCACGCCTCCGACCTGAAGCTGCCGGCCGGCACCTACACGGGCGAGGGCACGGACCCGGTCGCCAACATCGTGCCGCCGACGGTGCTCGGCGCCGAGGTCGAGGCCGAGGAGGCCGCGATCGCCGAGGCGCAGTCCGCCGAGGCCGCCGAGGAGAAGGCGGAGTCCGAGGCCGAGTCCGCCGACGAGGCCAAGACCGAGGAGTAAGTCGGACCGGGACCCCGCGGTCCCGTCCGCCCTCACGATGCCCCGGTCCCGCGGCCGGGGCATTTTCATGTCGGAGGCACAGCATGCGGCTCATCGTCGGCCTCGGAAATCCGGGCCCGCGCTACGCGCGCAACCGCCACAACATCGGCTTTCTGGGTATCGACGAGATCGCCCGGGTGCACCGGGCGAGCCCGTTCCGCCGCCGTTTCCAGGGGGAGGCCGCCGAGGTGGTGCTGGGCACCGAGCGCGCCATCCTGCTGAAGCCCCAGACCTTCATGAACGAGTCCGGCCGCGCGGTCGCGGAGGCGCAGCGCTTCTACAAGATCGCGCTCGGCGACGTGATCGTGCTCCACGACGAGCTCGATCTGCCCCCCGCCAAGCTCCGGGTGAAGCTCGGCGGCGGCAATGCCGGCCATAACGGCCTGCGCTCGATCACCGCGAGTTGCGGCAACGACTACCGGCGCGTGCGCCTCGGCATCGGTCATCCGGGCGACAAGGCGCAGGTGCACGCCTACGTGCTGAACGATTTCGGCAAGGCGGAGGAGCCCTGGGTGGAGGATCTCTGCCGGGCGGTCGCCGACCACGCCCCGCTGCTCGCCGCGGGCGAGGATGCGAGCTTCCAGAACAAGGTTCACCTCGCCATGGCGGACCGGGGTTGGGACGACGTGAAGACGGTGGCGCGGGGCGGTCCTTCGAAGAATTGACACGAAAACACGAGGACACGATATCGAGGGCGACCCGGAGGCGGCGATGAAGAACGTGACCGTGACCATGAGCGAGGCGCTGCTGCAGCGGGCGCGGGTCGCGGCCGCGCGCGATGGCAAGAGCCTGTCGAAGTTCGTCGCCGAGGCCGTGGAGCAGCGGGTCGGCCGGCCGATGACGCAGCTTGAGGCGATCGAACGCTTCCTGGCCGGACCGCCTCTCCATCTCCTGGACGAGAACGGAAAGGCCCCGACGCGGGACCAGTTGTACGATGACGAGTGACTTGGTCTTCGTCGACACGAACGTCTTCCTCTACGCCCGCGACGACCGCTATCCCGGCAAGCAGCAGGCGGCAGGCCATTGGCTCGCGACGCTCGCGCGCCGCGACGCCCTCATGGTGAGCCCCCAGGTGATCGGCGAGATCCACAACGCCATCCTGCGCGGCAAGATCGACATGGACGCGGAGGCGATGCGGCTCATGGCGGTCGAGCTGCAGGCGTTCTCGCACGGCGCGACCGACCTCGATCTGATAACGCAGGCCTGGACGATCCGGAAGGAGACGGCCTTCCAGTGGTGGGACAGCGTGATCCTCGCCTCCGCGATCCAGGCCGGATGCCGTTACCTGCTCTCCGAGGATTACCAGCACGGCCGCACGGTCCGCGGCACCACCATCCTCAACCCTTTCATCGTCGGCCCCGAGGCCGTCATGACCGAGCATTAGGACTGACCCATGGGCTTCAAATGCGGCATCGTCGGCCTGCCGAACGTCGGCAAGTCGACCCTCTTCAACGCGCTGACGCAGACCGCGGCGGCCCAGGCGGCGAACTACCCGTTCTGCACCATCGAGCCGAATGTCGGCGACGTGGCGGTTCCGGATCCGCGCCTCGACGCGCTCGCCGGGATCGCCGCGTCCAAGGAGATCATCCCGACCCGCCTGACCTTCGTGGACATCGCCGGCCTCGTGCGCGGCGCCTCGAAGGGGGAGGGGCTCGGCAACCAGTTCCTGGCCAACATCCGCGAGGTGGACGCCATCGCCCACGTGGTCCGTTGCTTCGAGGACGGCGACGTCACCCACGTCGAGGGCAAAGTCGACCCGATCGCCGATATCGAGACGATCGAGACCGAGCTGATGCTCGCCGATCTGGAGAGCCTGGAGAAGCGCGTCGTCGCCCTCGAGAAGAAGGCCCGCGGCGCCGACAAGGAGGCGAAGGAGTTCCTCGACCTCGTCAACCGCGCGCTGCCGCTGCTGCGCGACGGCAAGCCCGCCCGCCTCGTCGAGCGCAAGCCCGAGGAGGAGTTCCTGTTCCGCCAGCTCGGCCTGATGACCGCCAAGCCCGTGCTCTACGTCTGCAACGTGGACGAGGGCGACGCCGACAAGGGCAACGCGCACTCGGACGCCGTCATCGCCCGCGCGAAGGCGGAGGGTGCGGTCGCCGTGGTGGTCTCGGCCAAGATCGAGAGCGAGATCGCCGTGATGCCGGCGGCCGACCAGGCGGAGTTCCTGGAGGCGGTGGGCCTCGCGGAGCCCGGCCTCAACCGGGTGATCCGGGCGGGCTACGACCTGCTGGGCCTCATCACCTACTTCACGGTCGGCCCGAAGGAGGCCCGTGCCTGGACGATCACCGACGGCACCCGCGCTCCCGCGGCGGCCGGCGTGATCCACTCGGATTTCGAGAAGGGCTTCATCCGGGCCGAGACCATCGCGTACGCCGACTACGTTTCTCTGAAGGGGGAGAGCGGCGCGCGCGACGCCGGCAAGCTGCGCCTGGAGGGCAAGGAGTACCGCGTGCAGGACGGCGACGTGCTGCACTTCCGCTTCGCCAACTGAGGCGCGCGATGTCGGCCCCCGTCTACGAGGACTTCCGGCCCGGCGACCGCATCGTCAGCGATCCGCTGACGGTCGACCGCGACGCGATCGTCGCCTTCGCGCGCGCGTTCGACCCGCAGCCCTTCCACCTCGACGAGGCGGCGGCGGAAGCGACCTTCGTGGGCAAGCTGATCGCCTCCGGCTGGCAGACGGCCGCGCTCGGTATGCGGCTCCTGCACGCCAGCGTCTTCCGCGGCGCCTCGACGCTCGGCTCGCCGGGCATCGACGAGCTGCGCTGGATGCTCCCCGTCGTGCCGGGCGACAGCCTCGTCCTGAAGACCACGGTCGAGGATTGCCGCGCCTCGACCTCGAAGCCGGGCGTCGGCTTCGTGCGCTTCGCCGCGCGCCTGGAGAACGGCGCGGGCCGCATCGTGATGACCCAGGGTTTCACGGTGATGTTCGGGCGCCGCGGGGTCGCACCGCCGCCGCCCCGGCCGGTCACGCTGACCCCGCCCGCGCCGCCCCCGGAGCCGGACGACGCCGAGATCCTCGACTTTATCGGCCAAGCCGAGATCGGCCGGACGCGGGACCTCGGCCCCTACACCTTCACGCCCGAGACCATCGTCGCCTTCGCGCGGGCCTACGACCCGCAGGAATTCCACCTCGACGCGGAGGCCGCAGCGCGCACGCATTTCGGCGGCCTCTGCGCCTCGGGCTGGCACACGGCGGCGGCTTATATGAAGCGCCTGACCACGACCCGCGCGCGCGACTACGCCTACACGGCCGCGCGCGGTCCGGCACCGATGCTCGGGCCCTCGCCGGGCTTCCGGAAGCTGCGCTGGCTGAAACCCGTCTACGCGGGCGACACGATCCGCTACCGCACCACGCTCACCGATCGCCGCGCCTCGGCCTCAAGGCCGGGCTGGGGGCTGGCCTTCGCGCACAACACGGGCACCAACCAGCACGGCGAAGAGGTGTTTCGGTTCGACTCGGCCGTGTTCGCACAGTGGGAGCCGTAGGGCGGGCGCCGGGTGGGCGCTGCGGAAGTCGCGCTTCCGTCCTCTCCCTGCACTGCCTACTGGATCCGTGCATCCGGTTCCGGCCTCGTTGACAACTCGGCTGACGTCGGCTCGAACTCGAACCACGGCCCGCCCCCTCTCCCGTGCGGGAGAGGGTTGGGGTGAGGGATGAGAACTGTCCGGATGAGGCTGGCCATCGCCGCGACCGCCGAGCCCTTTTCGGCCCGCTCCGAGCCCCTCATCCTGTCCCTCTCCCGCGCGGGAGAGGGGACCCGCTCCTCGTTCGGACGATGTTTAGACACGGTAGGCGCGGGGCGCGGGGATGCTCTCTCCTCTCACGCCGCCTGGCGCCGCTCCGGATAGAGGCCGAGCAACCCCTCGGGCGAGGCCTCGCAGACGCCGCGCTCGGTGATGATGCCGGTGACGAGCCGGGCGGGCGTCACGTCGAAGGCGGGGTTGGCCACCGGGCTGCCGGGCGAGACCACCTCCACGGTGGCGAAACCCCCGTCCGCCAGCCGGCCGGTCAGGTGCGTGACCTCGCGCCCGTCGCGCTCCTCGATCGGGATCTCGGCGACGCCGTCGCGCAGCGTCCAGTCGATCGTCGAGAAGGGGAGCGCCGCGTAGAAGGGCACCCGGTTGTCGGAGGCCGCCAGCGCCTTCAGGTAGGTGCCGATCTTGTTGCAGACGTCGCCGGACGCCGTGGTGCGGTCGGAGCCGACGATGCAGACGTCGATGCCGCCGTGCTGCATCAGGTGGCCGCCCGCGTTGTCGGCGATCACCGTGTGGGGCACCCCGTGCCCGTTCAGCTCGAAGGCGGTGAGCGCCGCGCCCTGGTTCCGCGGTCGGGTCTCGTCCACGTAGACGTGGAGGTCCACACCGGCATCGTGCGCCCAGTAGATCGGGGCCAGCGCGGTGCCCCAGTCGACGGTGGCGAGCCAGCCCGCGTTGCAGTGGGTCAGCACGTTGATCCGCCGCCCCCGGGCCTTCGCCAAGTCCGCCAGCAGGCGCCCGCCATGTTCGCCGATCGCCCGGCAGCTCGCCACGTCCTCCTCGGCGATGCGCCCAGCCTCCGCGAAGGCAGCGGCGAAGCGCTCAGGTACGGGGAGGGGGCGGAGCTGGGCGGCGACGTGATCGAGGGCCCAGCGCAGGTTGATCGCCGTGGGCCGGGTCGCCGCCAGCGCATCGACCGCGCGGGCGAGGCCGGCATCGGAGGGATCCTCCGCCAAGCCCAGCGCCAGCCCGTAGGCGGCGGTCACGCCGATGAGCGGCGCGCCCCGCACGATCATGGTGCGGATCGCGACCGCGGCGTCGTTCAGCGTGGCGAGCCGCCGCATCTCGAGCGCGAAGGGCAGGCGCGTCTGGTCGATCACATCGACGCTGACGCCGTCGGCGTGCGGCACAATGGTACGGTAGGGGCGGCCGTCGATCTTCATGCGTGCGGTCTGCCACAACAGGCGCCGGATTGCACTCGGCGGCTTGCGGCGGAGCGGAGCGGCCGTAAACAGGAGCGGGTCCGGACTTCCATCCTAGGCTCGATGTCGATGACTCAACTCTTCGTCCCAGCGGCGACCGCGCTCTACGCGGGCCTGTTCGCGATCCTGTACTGCGCGCTCTCGCTGCGGGTCGTGCAGGCGCGGCGCGCGGCCCGGGTTCTCCTCGGGGTCGGGGGGCAGCCCGTCCTGGAGCGCCGAGTTCGGGTCCACGCGAACTTCGCGGAATACGTCCCGCTCGCGCTGGTGCTGATGCTGCTGGCCGAGCTCTCCGGTTATCCGCGCTGGACGCTGGACGGGATCGGGCTCGTCCTGCTGGCCGGCCGCTGCGTGCACGCCTTCGGCGTTTCACAGGCGCCCGAGGACATCCGCCTGCGAATCGGCGGCATGCTGGCGACGCTCGTGCCAATCCTGACCCTCGGCCTGATGCTCCTCCCGGTGGCATTCCTGTTCTGAGGCGAAGGCGGCCGGTCCCGCCCGCAGCCTCCGGTTGAGCCTTCCTCAACCTTAGCCACCCGTTAACGGGTCGTCCGTAGCGTTCCGGGCAAGTGCCTCACGGCCAACCATCCCATCACGCGTCCGGTCCCGCATGCGCTCGCTTCGCCGCTCCGCGTCGCCCTACGACACCTTCGTCGACACGCTGCGCCCGTTCCTGGCGCGCCGGCTGACGGAGATGGGCGGCCTCGTGCTGTTCACCGCCGCGGTGGCGCTGACCGTGGCACTGGCGACGTGGTCAATCGACGACCCGAGCCTGAACCACGCCACCGACCACGGCGCCCACAACGTGCTGGGCCGACCGGGCGCGGTGATCTCCGACCTCGCCATGCAGATCCTCGGCCTCGGCTCGCTCGCCCTCGTCCTACCGCCGGCCCTCTGGGGCATGCGGCTGATGCGCGAGCGCGACCTGCCGCGCGGAGGCCTGCGCATCGCGCTCTGGATCATCGGCTTCTGCGCGGCGAGCGCGGTCGCGAGCGCCCTGCCGCCGACCGCGCGCTGGCCACTGCCGACCGGGCTCGGCGGCGTGGCGGGCGATTCGCTGCTCGGCCTCGGCCGCACGGTCGTCGGAGCCATCGCGGGGCCCGCCGCCTCGCTCGTCGGTTTCGCCTACGCGATCGTGGCGATCCTCAGCCTCACGGGCGCCTGCCGCGCGGGCCTGAACGACGCGGACGAGAGCTACGACGCCTACGAGCCCGCCCCGCCGGCGCGCCGCCCGGCCGCCCACCGCTCGGAGGAGCGCGATGTCGCGGGCGAGCCGGGCCTCGGCCTCGTGGGGCTCGGCGCGCTGGCACAGGCCGTGATGCGCGGCCGTGCGGCGCTGAGCGACACGGTCGAGGGCTGGCGCGCCCAGCGCTCCGGCAACCTCGCCTATGCGGGCGCCTCGCCGACGCTCGCCGCGCAGCGCGCCTTCGCGGATGAGGAGGCGCCCTGGGCCGACCACCAGCCACCGGCTCAGGCCCGGCCGGCCCCACGGCGCGAACCGGTCTTCGAGGAGGCGGAGGCGCCGCGCCCGCCGCGCGCGCGGCCGGCCGTCGCGCCGCCCGACCTGCCCGACGCGGACGAGGACGATCTCGCGCCGGAGCCGCCGCGCTCGCGCGTCGCGCCGCCGGCCGCCGCCCCCGTGCCGGCCCGGCGCCAGCCCGTGCCGCCCCCGGTCCATCCGGACGATTACGAATTGCCGGCGCTCGGCCTTCTGGCGGAACCGCGCGGTCCCTCGGCCGCGAGCCTCGTCTCGGCCGACGCGCTGGAGCAGAACGCGACCCTGCTGGAGGCCACGCTCGGCGATTTCGGCGTGCGCGGCGACATCCTGGCCGTGCGTCCCGGCCCGGTCGTCACCCTCTACGAGCTGGAGCCAGCTCCCGGCACCAAGTCGAGCCGGGTGATCTCGCTCGCCGACGATATCGCGCGCTCGATGTCGGCGGTCTCGGCCCGCGTCGCGGTCGTGCCCGGCCGCAACGCCATCGGCATCGAGCTGCCGAACACCCGCCGCGAGACCGTGTTCCTGCGCGAACTCCTGGCCTCGGCCGACTTCGTGGAGACGAAGCACAAGCTCGCGCTGTGCCTGGGCAAGAACATCGGCGGCGAGCCGATCATCGCGGACCTCGCCCGCATGCCACACCTGCTGGTCGCCGGCACCACCGGCTCGGGCAAGTCGGTGGCCATCAACACCATGATCCTGAGCCTGCTCTACCGGATGAAGCCGGAGGAGTGCCGCCTGATCATGGTCGACCCCAAGATGCTGGAGCTCTCCGTCTACGACGGCATCCCGCACCTCCTCACGCCCGTGGTCACGGACCCCAAGAAGGCGGTGATCGCCCTGAAATGGGCCGTGCGCGAGATGGAGGAGCGCTACAAGAAGATGTCCAAGATCGCGGTCCGCAACATCGACGGCTACAACGCTCGCGTTCAGGAGGCCCAGAGCCGCGGCGAGGTGCTGACGCGGACGGTCCAGACCGGGTTCGATCGGCAGACCGGCGAGGCGATCTACGAGGACGAGGCGATGGACCTCAGCCCTCTGCCGTACATCGTGATCGTGGTGGACGAGATGGCCGACCTGATGATGGTGGCTGGCAAGGACATCGAGGGGGCGATCCAGCGCCTCGCGCAGATGGCGCGGGCGGCGGGCATCCACCTGATCATGGCGACCCAGCGTCCCTCGGTGGACGTGATCACCGGCACCATCAAGGCGAACTTCCCGACCCGGATCTCCTTCCAGGTGACGAGCAAGATCGACTCGCGCACAATCCTGGGCGAGATGGGCGCCGAGCAGCTGCTCGGCCAAGGCGACATGCTGTTCATGGCCGGCGGCGGCCGCACCACCCGCGTGCACGGCCCGTTCTGCTCGGACGCCGAGGTCGAGAGCGTGGTGGCCCACCTCAAGCGCCAGGGCCGGCCCGCCTACCTCGACGCCGTCACGGCGGAGGACGACGACGACGCCTCGGCCAAGGGCGGCAAGGGCAAGGCTGGCGCCGCCGAGATCGAGATGGACGGGGCGGTGTTCGACCAGGGCGCCTTCGGCGAGACCGGCGGCGACCTCTACGAGCAGGCCGTGCAGGTGGTGCTGCGGGACCAGAAGGCCTCGACCAGCTACATCCAGCGCCGCCTGCAGATCGGCTACAACCGCGCCGCCTCGCTGATGGAGCGGATGGAGATCGAGGGCATCGTCGGCCCGGCCAACCATGCCGGAAAGCGCGAGATCCTGATCGAGACCGAGCAGCACGGGATGTGATCCGGCGCGGCCCGCCTGAGTTCCGGATCGCACAGTCCGAGACCTTTGGCGGGTCCAGCGCGGAGCCCTGGTCGGCGAAGCCAAGCGCGGGGCGGAGCTCGGGGCCAAGCCCCGAATTCCGCCAAAGGGCCCGAGGCCCTGCGGGATCCCCAGGACGGGGCGCGGCCTACTCGCGCTGGATCACCCGGTCGACCACGAGGTCGGACCAAAAGCCGGGGCGGAAGTCGCGCTTGAGCGCCTCGGGGTCGTAGACGGTCTCGACCCAGGTCAGGAAGTCGAGCCCCTTCGCCTCGCCCTCGACGAGGTAGCGGGCGAAGAAGGCGTCGAGGATGCCGGTCTTGGCGAAGCGGAAATGGCCGTAGCGCGCCGAGAGCTGGCGCGCGGCCTCCCGCACCGGGCGGCCCTCGTGCAGGATCAGGTAGAGGGCGGCCGCGAGGCCCGCCCGGTCCGCTCCGGACTTGCAGTGCATCACCGCCGGATACTCGAGCCGGGCGAAGACGTCGCGCGCCGCGAGAATGGTCTCCCGATCGGGCGCCTCGCGCGAGCGGAGCACGAATTCCACCAGCTTCAGCCCGTGCCGCTCGCAGGCCTCGCGCTGGAGCGGCCAGGAGCCGTGCTCGCGCCCGCCCCGCAGGGTGACGATGGTGCGCACCCCCTCCCGGCGGAAGCGGGCGAGTTGGTGCGGACCGGGCTGGGCCGAGCGCCAGAGTTCCCCCGCGCCGACCCGGTGCCGGTTGAGATAGGCCATCCGGAACACGCCGTGATCGACGAACAGCATGTTGGCCCAGGCCATCAGCCGCCCGCCCGCACCGGTAATCGGCCGCTCGAAGCGGGCGATGCGCGCCATGCGCCGGGCGTAGCGCGTCTCGGGCTTCAGGAATCGCTTGAACACGAGGGCGGGACCGGGTCGCACGGAAGAGGTCGGATCGCCGCCTCTAACAGCCGTGCCGGGCGGCGGCAATTTCGGACGGCCCGGCGAGAACCACGGCACCGCTCTTGCCTTCAGTTCGCCAGGATCGCGACTGAACCTGTTGGCCGACACCGGTGTTGTCAGCCCGCAGCCCCCACGAAGGCAGCTCCCACCAGGAAGGTCCGGCCATGAGCACGCGCACCACGAGCATCCGCCGGGCCCGCGAGGGAGATGTCGGTGGGTTGTCGCGGGTGTTCGATGCGGCTTGGCGCGAGGCCTACCGGGGAATCATTCCAGGTGTGGCCCTGGAACGGATGATCGCGCAGCGCGACGGCGCATGGTGGCGGGGCGCGCTGCGGCGCGGTCGCCCGATCGCGGTGCTGGATACCGGCGACGTTGTCATCGGGTATGCCGCTTACGGTCCGGCCCGCAGCCGCGGTCTCGGCACCGCGGGCGAGATCGACGAACTCTATCTCCTGCCGGAGTACCAGGGACTCGGGCTCGGCCGGCGCCTGTTCCGGGCCGTGCGCAACGACCTCTCCGATCACGGCCTCGCCCGCCTCGGTGCCTGGGCGCTGGAAGAGAACAACCGGGCGGGCGCCTTCTACGCCGCGCTCGGCGGCCGTGCCGGTCCTCACGTTCTGGACAGGGTCGCCGGGGTCCCGCTGCCGAAGATCGGCTACATCTTCGGCTGAGGCTCGCGCGCCGCCTGTGTGCGTGCGGGCCCACCCGATTTGCTTCTCCCGCCGGCGGCGATAAGAGACCGCAGGAAGTATGCCCGCCTGCGCGGGCCGGGAGAGACGCCCATGAACATCGACGCCATCTCGATCGGCAAGAACCCGCCGCACGACGTCAACGTGATCATCGAAGTGCCGCTCGGCGGCGAGCCGATCAAGTACGAGATGGACAAGGACGCCGGCACGCTCGTCGTCGACCGCTTCCTCTACACCCCGATGTTCTACCCCGGGAATTACGGCTTCATCCCGCACACCCTGTCGGGCGACGGCGACCCGTGCGACGTGCTGGTGGCCAACACCCGCGCCATCATCCCGGGCGCCGTCATCAGCGTGCGCCCCGTGGGCGTGCTGGTGATGCAGGACGACGGCGGCGAGGACGAGAAGATCATCGCGGTGCCCTCGCGCAAGCTGACCCAGCGCTACAACCGGGTCGAGAACTACACGGACCTGCCCGAGATCACGGTCAGCCAGATCCAGCACTTCTTCGAGCACTACAAGGATCTGGAGCCCGGCAAGTGGGTGAAGATCGTGCGCTGGGGCGACCGCGCCGAGGCCGAGCGCCTGATTCAGGAAGGCATCGAGCGCTACAACAAGTCGAAGGCGTAAGCCGCGGGGCCGCGCGGCGGCCCTCGATGCGACCCTCTCCCCGCAGGCGGGGGGAGGGGATTCCGGAGCCCGGATCGCCCTACAGCCGCTCTCCCCGCATCAGCCGAGGCTGCGCGCCGCGCGAGGCGGCGGCCTCGCCGATGAAGAAGCGCTTCAGGACGGGCATCCGGTCCACGAGGCCGAGGCCGAGGTCGCGGGCCAGGCGCAGCGGCAGGGCGTCGTTCGAGAACAAGCGGTTCAGCCCGTCCGTCGCCGCCCCCATCGCCAGCGTGTCGAAGCGGCGGGCGCGCTCGTACTCCTGCAGCACCGCGTCCGACCCCGGATCGAGGCCGAGTCGGAGCGCGCCCGTCACCGCCTCGGCCAGAGCGGCCGCGTCGGCCAGTCCGAGATTCAGGCCCTGGCCGGCGATCGGGTGGATGACGTGGGCGGCGTCGCCGAGCAGCGCCAGCCGCGTCCCGCGGAAGCGGCGCGCGATGCCGAAGGACAGGGGGTAGGCGTGCGGCCCCGCCTCCAGGCAGAGCCGGCCGAGCTCCGGCGTGAAGCGCCGCTCGATCTCCGCGAGCACCTCCGCCGCGTCGCCGCCGAGCAACGCCGGCACGTCGCGGCTGCGCTCCGTCCAGACGATCGAGGAGCGGTGCCCGAGCGCGCCACCGTCGGCCAGCGGCAACACCGCGAAAGGCCCGCTCGGCAGGAAGTGCTCGTAGGCGCGGCCGGCGTGCGGCCGGTCGTGCCCGATCGTCGCGACGATGCCGGATTGCGGATAGGACCAGCCGACCCAGCCGATCCCGGCGGCCTCGCGCAGGCGCGAGCGCGCCCCGTCGGCCGCCACCACGAGGCTCGCCGTCTCGGCGGTGCCGTCCGGCGCGACCGCCCTGACGCCGTCCCCCGCGCCCTCCCCCGCGCCCTCCAAGCGGGCGATGCCGCGCGCGACCAGCGCGACACCGGCCTCGCGGCAGGCGTCGAGCAGGGCGGCGGCCAGCGGCTCCGCCTCGACCATGTGGGCGAAGGGTGTGCCGTCCTCCGCATCCGCTTCCCGCCCGAAGGTCAGGAAAACGGGGCGGACCGGATCGGCGAGACGGCTGTCGCTGATCACCATCTCGGTGATCGGCTCGGCCGCGGCGCCGAGGCGCTCCCAGATGCCGAGTGCCGCCAGCATGCGTCGCCCGCCTGCCGCGACCGCGTAGGCGCGGCCCCGGTGGCGGCCGGCACCCGCGGGCAGGGCCGGATCGTGGACGGCGACCGCGAGCGCGGGCCCGTGGGCCTGAGCGAGCGCCAGCGCCAGGGTCAGTCCCGGAATGCCGCCGCCGGCCACGATCAGCTTCCGGCCGCCCGAACGCCCGCTCGCTCCGCTCATCACGCTCCCCTGCGTCTCCCCGGCCGCTGCCCCCATCCCCGCGTGGCTTGCCCCGCGGGCGGTGCTATGTCGACTCACCGATGAATTCCCGCCCACCGATAACCGCCGCCGCGCCGAAAGGCACCGTCCGCCCCATGAACGACATCGTCACAGAGCTGCTCGACATCCTCGACCTGGAGCGCCTGGAGGAGGACCTGTTCCGGGGCGTGAGCCCGAAGGTGAGTTGGCCCCGGGTGTTCGGCGGGCAGGTGGTGGCGCAGGCGCTGGTGGCGGCGAGCCGCACGGTTCCGGCGAGCCGACCGCCGCACTCGCTGCACGCCTATTTCCTGCTCGGCGGCGACCCGAAGGCGCCGATCATCTACGAGGTCGAGCGCATCCGCGACGGCGGCAGCTTCACCACGCGGCGGGTGCGGGCGATCCAGCACGGCCGGCCGATCTTCGCCACCTCGATCTCTTTTCAGGCGGAGGAAGAGGGCTACGCCCATCAGATGCCGATGCCTGGCATGCCCGATCCCGATGCGCTGCCCTCGGTGAAATCGCTGATCGAGCGGGGTGGCGCCAGCCTGCCGCCCGCGCTGACCGGCTACTTCGCCCGTCCGCGTCCGATCGAGCTGAAGCCCGTGGACCTGAAGCGCTACCTCGAACCCGGTCCGGCCGAGCCCCAATGCAACGTCTGGCTGCGCGCCGCCTCTCGCCTACCGGACGATCCGGCGATCCACCGGGCCGTGCTGGCCTACGCCTCCGACATGACGCTGCTCGACGCGACCCTGATCGCGCATGGCCGCTCGGTGTTCGATCCCGACATCCAGGGGGCGAGCCTCGACCACGCGCTCTGGTTCCACCGGCCGTTCCGGGCCGATTCCTGGCTGCTCTTCACCCAGGACAGCCCGAGCTCGGGGGGCGCCCGAGGCTTCGCCCGCGGCCAGATCTTCGCCCAGGACGGCACGCTCGTGGCCTCGGTCGCTCAGGAAGGACTGATCCGCCCGCGAACGGTGTGAATGCTGCCGCGACGAGGATCTGCCGCCGACATCGCCAGAATGCCCAATCGGTAGGCGAAAGCTCGGCCATTGAAGCGGCAGAGTCGATCGCAATTCGACTAAAGCGTGGGCAAAACGGCCCGACCCCGAAAGGTTCCGTGCCCTCGATCCTGGCATAGTCCTTGAATGAGGCGGCCCCGATCGCGGGGCCATTCCGGCTCGCCGCGGACAACCGGACCGAGGCCGCCGCGCACCGAGTGCACCGGCCGAGGCCCCAACCGGAAGCAGGGGGCGCCGCCCATGAAGATCGTGATGGCCATCATCAAGCCGTTCAAGCTGGAGGAGGTGCGCGACGCCCTCACCGGCATCGGCGTGCACGGCCTGACGGTGACCGAGGTCAAGGGCTACGGCCGGCAGAAGGGGCACACCGAGATCTATCGGGGCGCCGAATACGCGGTGAGCTTCCTGCCCAAGCTGAAGATCGAGGTGGCGGTGGCCTCCGATCTCGTCTCCAGCGTGATCGACGCGATCGCGGCCGCCGCCCGCACCGGCCAGATCGGCGACGGCAAGATCTTCGTGATGCCGCTGGAGAAGGCCGTCCGCATCCGCACCGGCGAGACCGACGCCGACGCCCTCTGAGTTCCGCTGGGCCGGAAGGCCCGCAACGGGCCGGCACCGCCGCCCGCGCCATCCTTCACCGCAAACGACAGCAAACGCGACCGGGAGTCTCGTGTCCATGAAACTTCGCAATGCCCTCGCGCTCGGGCTGGGAGGCGCGGCGCTCGCCGCTCTCCTGATCGAGCCCTCGCTGGCCCAGACGCCGGTGCCCGAAGCCGCCTCGCCGGCGGCCTCGCCGGTGCCGAACAAGGGCGACACCGCCTGGATGCTGGTCTCCTCGGCCTTCGTGCTGATGATGGTCGTGCCGGGCCTCGCACTGTTCTACGGCGGCCTCGTGCGCACCAAGAACATGCTCTCGGTGCTGACCCAGGTCTTTGCCATCGGCTGCATCGCCTGCCTGCTCTGGGTCTGCTTCGGCTACAGCCTCGCCTTCACCAACGGCGGCGGCCTCAACGACTTCGTCGGCGGCTTCTCCAAGGCCTTCCTGAAGGGCGTCGACGCGAACTCGGTCGCCGCGACTTTCTCGAACGGCGTCGTGATCCCCGAATACGTCTACATCTGCTTCCAGATGACGTTCGCGATGATCACGCCGGCCCTCATCGTCGGCGCCTTCGCCGAGCGGATGAAGTTCTCCGCGCTGATCGTGTTCTCGATCCTGTGGGTCACGCTGATCTACTTCCCGATGGCCCACATGGTCTGGTACTGGGGCGGTCCGGACGTGTTCGCCGACGCCGCCAAGAAGCTCGCCGCCGCGGGCGGTGAGGCGAACGCCGCCGCCAAGGCCGAGTACGACGCGGTTCTCGGCGACGCGGGCCTGCTCTTCAAGTGGGGCGCCCTCGACTTCGCGGGCGGCACCGTGGTGCACATCAACGCGGGCATCGCGGGCCTCGTCGGCTGCCTGATGCTCGGCAAGCGCATCGGCTACGGCCGCGACCTGCTCGCCCCGCACTCGCTCACCATGACCACGATCGGCGCCGCGCTGCTCTGGGTCGGCTGGTTCGGCTTCAACGCCGGCTCGAACCTCGAGTCGAACGGCTCGGCCGCGCTCGCGATGATCAACACCTTCGTGGCCACCGCCGCGGCCGCCATCTCCTGGCTGTTCGTGGAGTGGGCGCTCAAGGGCAAGCCGTCGCTGCTCGGCATGCTGTCGGGCGCGATCGCCGGCCTCGTCGCCGTCACCCCGGCTGCGGGCTTCGCCGGCCCGATGGGCTCGATCGTGCTCGGCCTCGTCGCCGGCGCGGCCTGCTTCATCATGTGCTCCAGCGTGAAGAACGCCCTCGGCTACGACGACTCGCTCGACGTCTTCGGCGTGCACTGCATCGGTGGCATCATCGGCGCCATCGCCACCGGCATCCTGGTCAACCCCGCACTCGGCGGCGTCGGCATCCCCGACTACACCACCAAGCCGGGCGAGCTGACGGTGGGAACCTACGAGCTCGCCACGCAGGTGATGGCCCAGGTGAAGGCCGTCGGCTTCACCATCCTGTGGTCGGGCATCGGCTCGGCGATCCTCTACAAGCTGGTCGACCTGACCATCGGCCTGCGCGTGACGCAGGAGGAGGAGCGCGAAGGTCTCGACATCGCCGATCACGGCGAGCGCGCCTACAACTACTGATCAGCCGCACCGTTCGGTCGGATCACGGACGGCCCCGGCTCGCGAGAGCCGGGGCCGTTCCGCGTCCGGAGGAGCAGTCCTGCCCGGCTCGAATCGAACGACTTGGAAAACCCGCATTGGAGATACCACGCAGATCTGCCGGACAGGTCCCGAATGCTGGATGAGCCGGGGCGATTAAGGGTTTCTTCACCAAACCCGCGAATTGGGGCCCTCCGGATGTGTCCCTCCCGCAACATGCGGACGCCAAGACCTCGGACGCGGCTCGAATGCCCGAAAACTAGGCAAATGCCCGCAGTTTCGTTTTGCTGTGTCCGGCGCAGTTGGGGCAGTTTCGGCGCACACAATAACTTGGGGCTCGAAAACTCATGACGACCAAACTGATCCTGCGGAGCGCGACGGCGTCGGCTGCCCTGATGCTCGGCCTCGCCCAGGCTCAGGCCGCCGACATGCCGGTTCCCGCCGCGGTGCCCGTGACGGGCCCCTGCAAGACGGCGATCACCTTCCCGTCCTTCGGCGGTATCATCAAGCAGAACCCGGATCCGTCCTGCTTCACCACCGGTATCGGCGACATCTATGTCGGCGGCGCGGTGACGGGCTACGCCTACAACTACAGCGACCGTCTGCCGTCCTTCTACACCCCGGTGGTCCCGGGCCAGCGCGACGACCGCGTCGCCCGCGTCGACTTCAGCAACGTCCAGGCCTTCATCCAGAAGGCGGACGGCCCGTTCCAGTTCTACGTGCAGACCGGCCTGTACTCGATCCCGGCGCTGGGCTTCCCGACCTTCAGCGCGATCGACCAGACCGGCCTGCTGTTCGGCCCCGTGCCGGTGGTGTTCGGCAAGTGGGCGATCAACGACGAGTGGTCGATCCAGGGCGGCCGCATGCCGACCAATATCGGCTCGGAGTTGGCCTTCACCTTCCAGAACCTGAACATCTCGCGCGGCCTCCTGTTCAACCAGGAGAACATCATCAACCAGGGCGTCCAGGTGAACTACGCGAGCGGCCCGCTCGCGGCCTCGCTCGCTGTGACGGACGGCTTCTTCTCGGGTGAGTTGAACTGGATCACCGGCGCGATCACCTACAAGCTCGACGACGCCAACACGATCGGCGTCAACGGCGGCACGCACTTCGCGAGCTACAACAACGTCACCCAGCCGAACCGGTTCTACTACGCCACGCCGCTGACCCTGCAGAACAGCAGCATCATCAGCGCGAACTACACCTACGCGGCCGGTCCGTGGATCGTGACGCCCTACATCCAGTATACCAAGGTCGAGCAGAGCAACGTGCTCGGTCTGGCCGGTGCCGAGACCTTCGGCGGCGCGCTGCTCGCCAGCTACGCCTTCACCGACAACTTCGCGCTCGCCGGCCGCTTCGAGTACATCAGCCAGAGCGGCAGCGCCCTGCTGCAGAACCGGACCAACGTGCTCTACGGCTCGGGCAGCTCGGCCTACTCGTTCACGGTCACCCCGACCTTCACCGTGGGCCGCTACTTCATCCGCGGCGAGTACTCGCACGTTGAGTTGGTCGACTTCCAGCGCGGCGACGCCCTCAACGGCATCGCGGGCCTCGGCTTCGGCAAGCTCGGCAACAAGGGCAACCAGGACCGCTACATGGTCGAGACCGGCTTCACCTTCTGATCCTCTGCGGGGCGCGCGAGGCGCGTCCTGCACCGGCCATGGAAAAGGGGC
>NZ_BPQM01000017.1 GCF_022179245.1 Methylobacterium gregans | reverse complement strand
TTGCGCTCGCGCTCGGCGATCGCGCCCTCGAAGGCCTCGCCGACCTCCTTGGAGAGCAGGCTGCGCAGGGTCTTCCGGTCGCCCTTGGCGAAGGCGATCATGATCGCCTCGTAGGCGCTCTTGGCGCCTTCCAGGAACTCGCGCGGGTCGAAGTTCGGCTCGGCCTGCACCGCCGCCTCCAGGCCGCGGGCGACCGCGGAGCCCGGCTCGGCGATGCCGCGCCAGTCGCGGGCGGGTGCGGCCTGCGCGCGCTCGGGCGCCGCCCGGTCGGCCCCCGGCAGACGCACCACGTTGTCGCCCTCGCTCCGGGCCTGCGGCTCCGCCCGGCCCCGTTCGACCGGCTTGAACGGCGAGCGCTCGGCCCCCGTCTTCTGGCCGAGCACCGAGCGCAGGCGCCAGATCACGAAGACCGCGAGCGCCAGGAAGATGATGGTCGTGAGGTCGAAGGTATCCTGCATCACCGATCCGAGTGCCGGCTGCGGTGTGCCGGCGTCCAGAGAATTCCGCGCGGGGATCCTTGAGAACCTATCCCGCGGCGCCCCGTGAGAGTCCCCCGCGGAACGCCGCACCGGACCGGTGGACCGGGCAGACGTCGCACGACACTGCTCTTACCCGACCGCTGCGCGAGGTGCGAGCCGGATTCGCCGGACGAGTCGCCCGGACGATCCCCGCCATATGGGACGCGAGGCCGGTCGGTTCCAGCCGCCCCGGCCCGCTTCGGTGCGTCGCGGCACGCAGGGAGGCGCGCGGCAGGCCGATGAAGCGCCGGTGAAGGGATGACATCGGCCCGGCACCGGCCCACCATCCGCCGGCCCCGCTCGCTTGTTCCGCTGAGACGGGCATGTTAGCGGCCTGCCCGCCTGAATCGCGGGGCCGCGGCCCCGAATACCCGGCGCGCTTCGCACGACGGTGTCCGGCCCCGGCGCCGGCGCGACACTTTGAGGAGGATAACCGCCATGGCCGACTCTCCGGCTCCGAACGGCAACGGCGGCGCGCCGCAGGGCGAGGCTCCGCCCACGATCAACGCGCTGGCGCAGTACGCCAAGGACCTCTCGTTCGAGAACCCCAACGCGCCGCGCTCGCTCCAGCCCCAGGAGGGCCAGGGCCCGCAGATCAACATCCAGGTCAACGTCAACGCGCAGCAGCTCTCGGAGACCGACTTCGAGGTCGTGCTGGCGCTCGAGGGCGACGCCAAGGTCAACAACGAGGTCCTGTTCGCCTTCGACCTGAAGTACGCCGGCATCTTCCGGATGCTCAACATCCCGCAGGATCAGCTCCATCCGGCCGTGATGATCGAGTGCCCGCGCCTGCTCTTCCCCTTCGCGCGCCAGATCGTCGCCGAGGCGGTGCGCAACGGCGGCTTCCCGCCCCTCTACATCGACCCGATCGATTTCGTCGGTCTCTACCGCCAGCGCGCCTTCGAGGCGCAGCAGCAGGCCGGCGGCCCGCTCGCCTCCTGACGCACGGCCTCTCTCCCGCAGGAGAGAGCACGAAAGCGATCCGAATCCTCGACCCCGGCCGCACCAGCGACCGGGGTTTTTTCATGCCTATCCTTCATGGGTCCATTTCGGCTCCTCCAGTGTTACTTCCGGCAACGCCACGCTTCGCGCGGCACCTCCTGACCGCACTTGGCTGCACTTAGTCGCAGCTGGGCTTGACCGTCCGGTAAGGCGGCACAGGTCCGGCCCCTGACATCGGAACCCCAGGATCGCATGCTCGCCACCCATCACCTCGCCCTGATCAACGTCTTCACCGGCGACATTCAGGGCGGGCTCGGGCCGTTCCTCGGAACTTGGCTCGCGGAGTCGGCGCAGTGGAGCCCGGCCCGCGTCGGCTTCGTCACCACGCTCGTCGGCGTCGGCGCGCTGCTGCTGAGCGGACCCTTCGGCGCCCTGGTCGACCGGCTCGGGCGGCCGCGCCTCCTCATCGGTCTCGCCTGCGCGGCGATCCTCGGCGGGACCCTTCTGCTGCTGCCGGCCCGCAGCGTACCGGGCGTGTTCGCGGCGCAGATGCTGGCGGCGGCGGGCGGCACCCTCCTGCTGCCGGCCGTGACCGCGCTGACGCTCGGCATCGTCGGCAAGGAGCGCTTCCCGAAGCAGCAGGGGCGAAACCAGGCCTTCAACCATGTGGGGATCCTGCTGGCGGCCGGGCTGATCAGCCTCGGCACCGGCTGGTTCGGGCCGGCAGTGGCCTTCTGGGTGCTCGGCGCGATGGCGGTGCTGGCGATCGTCGCCACCGCAACGACGCCCGGCCACTGCTACAACGAGCGCCGGGCGGTCGGCTGGAAGGAGGATGCGGAGGACCAGCCGCAGCGGGCCGGCCTGAAGAGCGTCGTCGGCAACCGCAAGCTCTTGGTGCTGGCCGTGGCGCTGACCCTGTTCAACCTCGGCAACGGCGGCATGCTCTCGCTGCTCGGCCAGAAGCTGGTGGCGACCGCCGCCGACGCCACCAGCTGGACCGCGCGCTACGTGATGGTGGCGCAGCTCGTGATGGTGCCGGTGGCGCTCTTCGCCGGCTCGCTGGCCGACCGCAGCGGGCGCCGCAAGCTCCTGATGCTCGCCATCGCGGTGCTGCCGGTGCGCGCCGCCCTCTCGGCCTTCATCGACGACCCCTACTGGCTGATCCTCCCCGAGATCCTCGACGGCGTCGGCTCCGGCATCGTCGGGGTGGCGGTGCCGATCGTGGTCGCCGACCTGACCTGGGGCTCCGGCCGGACCCAGACGGCGCTGGGCTCGCTCAACGCGGTGCAGGGCATCGGCGGCGCGCTCTCGGCCTGGTACGGCGGGCTCGCCCAGCAGCTCCTCGGCTGGACCGGCGCGTTCCTGGCGCTGGGCGCACCCGCCCTGGTGGCGCTCGCTCTGGTCGTCTGGCTCGACGCGACGCCCGAGCCCGGTCGGCGCGCCCGGCGGCGGCAGGCCCGGACCGCCCCTCAGCCGGCCTGAGCCGCCTTGACCCGACCTCACGAAAGGTCGAGACGCGGAACCCCCGGGGGCCGGGCCTGTTGCGCCCCAGGTGTCCGCCCGGCACCGCCTTCGATCGGGTCGTGATCGGGGGCGGCTCCGGGTCCTTGTCTTGCCGCGCTCTCCGGTGCCGAACCGGCATCCACCTCGGCGGAGAGCGCCCAGCCCGAGTCCTGAGGCCCTGATGCTCGAGAACGCCACCGGCCGCACGCTGGTCACCGAGGAGCCGCGCGAGACGCCCTGGCTCAGCGTCGTCTTCGGCTACGGCCCGATGCTGCCCTTCGTGGCCGGCGCCGCCGCCGCGTGGTGGCAGCGGGGACAGTGGGACGAGCTGATCCTGCTCGCCACCATCCTGTACGGCGCGGCGATCCTGCTGTTCCTCTCGGGCGTCCGCCGCGGGGTCAGCTTCCGGACCGAGGGCGGCCCGACCTTCATGCAGATCGCCACGATGCTCGGCCTGTTCTGCCTCGGGCTCGGGGCGCTGCTGACCGTGGTGATCCTCGGCAACCGGGTGATTGCCCTCGACCTGCTCATCGCGGGATTCGTCGCCATCGCGATCCTGGACCCGATCGCCGCGCGCCGGGGCGAGGCACCCCTGTTCTTCGCGCGGCTGCGCCCGCTGCAGATTCCGATCGCGGTGCTCAGCCTCGTCGCCCTGCTCGTGCTGAAGCTGATGGCGCCGTACTGACCGTCGCGCTCTGCGGGAAGCGCTGCCGTTTCACGTGAAACGGACCCTTCACCATATGGGCCTGTCCTGCGAACTCACTTCCCGATGCAGAAGCTGGAGAACAGGCGGTCCAGCACGGCCTCCACGCTGACCCGGCCGCTCACTTCGCCCAGCGCGCGCGCGGCGAGGCGGAGATCCTCGGCCACCAGTTCCGGCAGGGCCTCCGCGCCGGCCCCTGCGACGCGGTCGAGATGGCCGGCACAGCGGGTGAGAGCCTCCCGGTGCCGCTCGCGGGTGACGATCCCCTCGCCCCCGCCGATCGCCGCTTCGGCGCGGCCACGGATCGCCTCCAGCAGGGCGTCCATGCCCGCGCCCGTGAGCGCCGAGATCGCCAGGGCTCCGGCCTGCCCCGGCGCCCCGCCGAGATCCGCTTTGGTCCGCACCCGCAGGAGGTCGACCGCCTCCGGCAGCGCCGCCGCCTCGCCCGCGGCGTCGAGCAGCAGCACGAGGTCGGCCTGGGCGATCCGGCGCCGGGTGCGCGCGATGCCCTCCGCCTCCAGCTCGTCCGCGGTCTCGCGCAGGCCGGCCGTATCGACGAGCAGCACGGGGAGGCCGCCGAGATCGAGCCGCACCTCGATCACGTCGCGGGTGGTGCCCGGACGATCGGAGACGATCGCCGCGTCGCGCCGGCTCAGCGCGTTGAGCAGGGTCGATTTGCCGGCGTTCGGGGCACCGGCCAGAACCACGGTGTAGCCCTCGCGCAGGCGCTCGCCCCGGCGCCCGTCGGCGAGCGCGGCCACAACGGCATCGCGCACGGCCGCGGCGCGCCCGATCAGGGCGCGGTCGAGGCCCGCGTCGTCCACGTCGCCCTCGTCGGAGAAGTCGAGGGCGGCCTCGGCCCCCGCGAGGCAGGCGAGGACCTCCTCCCGCCATGCCTCCACCTGCCGCCCGAGCGCGCCGTCGAGCTGGCGCAGGGCCTGCCGGGCCTGGACGGCGGTCTCGGCCTCGATCAGGTCGGCGATCCCCTCGGCCTCCGTGAGATCCAGGCGGCCGTTGAGGACGGCGCGCCGGGTGAAGGCGCCGGCCTCGGCCGGGCGGCAACCGGGGAAATCGGTGAGTGCCCGGATCACCGCGGCGCGCACCGCCGCGCCGCCGTGCAGGTGCAGCTCGGCCATGTCCTCGCCGCTGAAGGTGCCCGGACCCGGCATCCAGCAGACCAGCGCCTTGTCGAGCACGGCGCCGTTTTCCGGGTCGCGCAGGGTGCGCAAGGCGAGGCGGCGCGGCGGCGGCAGCGTCTGCCCGAGCGCCGTCAGCGCGGCCGCGCAGGCCGGGCCGCTCATCCGGATCACCGCGACCGCCGCCCGCCCGAAGCCGCTCGCCGGCGCGAAGATGGTGCTCTGGTCGTCCATGCGCCGCTGTTCCCGAGATCCGGGGCGGGCTCTATCACACTCGGGCGGCGCGGCGTGCGCGGGGCACCGTCGCGCTGCGGGCCCGGGGCAGAATGATGCGCCGGCGCGGATCGGGAGGACGAACCATGACCCATGCAGGCTCGGCGCCCACGCGCCGCGGCGTGGCCGGCTGGCTCGGTGCCGGCCTCGCCCTCGCGGCCTCCGGCCCGCTCCGGGCGGCGGGCGCGGAGGATCCGGCGACGCGCCTCGCGGCGCTGGCCGCGCAGGTCGGGGGGCGCGTCGGCGTCGCCCTGCGCGACACGGGAACGGGCGAGACCCTGCTGTCGCTGCGCGCGCAGGAGCGCTTTCCGCTCTGCAGCACCTTCAAGGTGCTCGCCGCCGCCGCGATTCTGGCGCGGGTGGAGCGGGGCGCGGAGCGCCTGGAGCGCGCGCTGCCGCTCGGCGCGGACGACCTGCAGAGCTACGCGCCCGTTGCCCGCGCAAAGGTCGAGGCCGCCGGCGGCCGGACCCTGATGAGTCTGGAGGAGGCCTGCGCCGCCGCTCTCGTCTGGAGCGACAACACGGCCGCGAACCTGCTCCTCGACGCGCTCGGCGGCCCGGACGCGCTCACCGCCTTCCTGCGGGAACAGGGCGACGCCACCACCCGCCTCGATCGGCGGGAGCCGGACCTGAACACCGCGATCCCGGGGGACCCGCGCGACACCACCACGCCCGCCGCGATGGCCGCGACCCTCGACCGGCTGCTGCTGCGAGACGGTCTCGCCCCCGCCTCCCGGGCGCGGCTGGAGGGCTGGATGCGCGACTGCCGCACCGGCCTGAAGCGCCTGCGCGCCGGTCTGCCCGCCGATTGGACGGTCGGCGACCGCACGGGCAGCGGCGACAACGGCACCGCCAACACCGTCGCCCTTCTGCGCCCGCCAGGACGTGCGCCGCTCGTCGCCACGGTCTACATCACCGGGGCCGCAGGGCCGGTCGAGGCGCGCGACGCAGCCCATGCCGAGATCGGCCGGATCGTCACGGCGCGCGTCGCAGGATCCTGACTCGATGGCCAAGGCCACCCCCGCCACCCGGGCGCTCGACAAGCTGGGCGTCCCCTACAGTCTGCACACCTACGCCTACGATCCGGAGGCGCCGCGCATCGGTCTTCAGGCCGCGGAGGCGCTCGGCGTCGGCCCGGACCGGGTGCTCAAGACCCTGATGGCCGCGGTCGACGGCAAGCCGGTCTGCCTTCTCGTCGCCTCCGACAAGGAGGTCAGCATGAAGCGGGTGGCCGCGGCCTTCGGCGGCAAGGCGGCCGCGATGCTGAAGGTGCCCGATGCCGAGCGGCTGACCGGCTACCATGTCGGTGGAATCAGCCCGCTCGGACAGAAGAAGGCGGTGCCGACCGTGATCGACGCGGACTCCCTGGCGACGGATGCGGAGATCCACGTGAACGGCGGCGGCCGCGGCCTCCAGATCCGCATCCGGCCGGACGATCTGCTGCGTGCGCTGGGCGCGCGAACGGCGGAGCTCGCTTGAGCGGTTAACCGCGCGTTTACCCTGGCCGTCCCACGCTCGGCGCACGCTTGGTGGGGGTTCAGGGTTCGGGTGAGGATGCGCGCGAGCCTGGCCCTCGGAATCCTGCTCCTCGGGGTGGCGCCCCTCGGCGCGGCCGATCTCCTCGACCGCCCGCCCCCACCGCCCGGTTTCGGTCCGCCCGCTGCTGGTCCGCGCTGCGCCGCCCCGCGCTACTTCCCCCGCGGCGACGGCGAGGAGGCCGTGGCCCGCTGCGCGCCCCCCGTGCGGGCGCCGGTCGCCTGCGTGCCGCGGCGCGCGCCCGTGCCGACGGACGCCCCGAACGATCCGAGCTATGTCGGCTCGGCCTACGGCTTGGGCAAGCCGAGCTATTACGGCTTCACCCCGCCGCTCGGCTGGGACGACCCGTTCGATCGGGCGGTGCTGCCCTACTGCCCCTAACGGGGGTGCCCCTGACGGATATCGGGCTGGTGCGGCGCGGGAGGGCGGATTAAGTCACGGGCACCCACCGAGCCGGAGCCCCGTCCCGTGTCGCGTTCCCCCCTGTCGCCGCAGCGTTTCTCCGACCTCGACGCCCTGCGGGCGCAGGTCGCGGCGTGGCGCGCGGCCGGCGAGCGGGTCGTGCTGGTGCCGACCATGGGCGCGCTGCATGTCGGCCACCTCGCCCTGGTGGCGGAGGCGCGGCGCGTGGGCCGGGCCGTGGTCAGCATCTTCGTGAATCCGACCCAGTTCGGCCCGAGCGAGGACTTCTCGCGCTATCCGCGCGACGTGGAGGCCGATCTCGCCCGCCTTGCCGAGGCGGGTGCGGACGCTGCCTGGACGCCCGATGTCGCCACCATGTACCCACCGGGCTTCTCCACCCGCATCGAGGTCTCGGGGCTGACGGAGGGTCTGTGCGGCGCCTACCGGCCCGGCCACTTCTCGGGCGTCGCCACGGTGGTGACGAAGCTGCTCAATCAGGTCAGGCCCGACATCGCCCTGTTCGGCGAGAAGGATTTCCAGCAGTTGCAGGTGATCCGGCGCGTGGTGGCCGATCTCGACATGGGCGTGGAGATCCGCGGCGTGCCGACGATCCGGGAGGCGGACGGCCTCGCCCTGTCCTCGCGCAACCGCTACCTCACGCCGGAGGAGCGTGCCGCCGCGCCCAGGCTCCACGCGGTGCTCGCCCGGATCGCCGAGGCCGTGCGTGGGGGCGCCGAGACGGCGGCCCCATGCGCGGCCGGCATCGATGAGTTGGAGGCGGCGGGCTTCCAGGTGCAGTATCTGGCCGTCTGCGACGCTGAAACGCTCGCGCCGGTCGCCCGGATCGCGGGGCCGGCCCGGGTTCTGGCGGCGGCCTGTCTCGGCCGCACCCGTCTCATCGACAACCTGCCGGTCTAGCGGCCGCGCCCGATGCTCCTAACCGGCGGGACCCCAGTGGAGACAGCCCCATGCCCAACGCGACAGGCGTCCCGGTCAGCCGCTACCCGGTCCCCGCGCTCGACGCGATGCCCGAGGATATCCGAGCCCGCGTCCTGAAGGTGCAGGAGAAATCCGGCTTCATCCCCAACGTCTTCCTGATGCTGGCCTATCGCCCGGACGAGTTCCGCGCGTTCATGGCCTACCACGACGCCCTGATGGACAAGCCCGGCGGGCTCACCCAAGCCGAGCGCGAGATGATCGTGGTGGCGACCTCGGCGGCGAACCAGTGCCAGTACTGCGTCATCGCCCACGGCGCGATCCTGCGCATCCGTGCCAAGGACCCGCTGATCGCCGATCAGGTGGCGGCGAACTACCGCAAGGCGGACATCTCACCGCGCCAGCGCGCAATGCTCGACTTCGCCATGAAGGTCTCGCAGGAGGCTCAGGACGTCGGGGAGCCCGACAGCGCAGTGCTGCGCGGGCACGGATTCAGCGACGACGACATCTGGGACATCGCGGCGATCGCGGCCTTCTTCGGCATGTCGAACCGTCTGGCCAACTTCACCAGCCTTCGCGTCAACGCGGAGTTCTACGCGCTGGGACGCGGCCGGTCCTAAGGATCTCGCAGAGGCTCCTCCGGCAGACAGGCCCTCACGAGAGAGATCGGCATGAGCGACCTTGCGCGGAACAAGGCCAACGCGATCGCCTTCTACGAGCTGATGTTCAACGATTGCCGGCCAAGCGAGGCCATCGCCCGCTACGTCGGTGCGGAGTACATCCAGCACAACCCGCACGTGGCGACCGGCAAGGACGGCTTCGTCGCTTATTTCGAGCACATGGCCCGCGCGTGGCCGGGCAAGCGGGTCGAGGTCAAACGGGCGATCGCCGAGGGCGATCTCGTCGTTCTGCACTGCCTGCAGCACTGGCCGGGCGACCACGATTACGCCGCCATCGACATCTTCCGGCTGGACGATGACGGGAAGATCGTCGAGCACTGGGACGTGCTGCAGGTTCTGCCGGAGACGTCGGCCAACCCGAACGGGATGTTCTGAGGGCGCCCGCGCCCCTCAGAACTTGCGGGCGAGCGGGCGCGGCGCCTCGTTCGTCTCACCGTGGATCGGCACGATCACGCGCAGCCAGCCGCGGGTCTCGAGGCCGCCGTAGTTCCGCTCGACCACGTCGCGGGTGACGTAGGCCTGCAGGTTCACCGGCCCGAAATTGTAGCCCACGAGGCCGCCCACCGCGAACTGGCCCTGGCGCCGGTAGGTCGGATCCGCGCGCGCCGAGAGGTCGGTCGAGCCGAAGGCCACGGGACCCACCTCCCACTTGCCGAACTTCTTCGTCGCCGTGAGGTCGAGGTTGAGGAAGTCCGGGTAGAAGGCGCCGGTCGGCGAGCGCGTCTCGAAGAAGGTGCCGTAGAGGAAGTGGGCCGTCAGGTTCAGCCCGTCGCCGTTGTAGGTCAGGCCGAAGCGCTGGTGCAGTACGGGATTGCGGATCGCGAAGGCGGTGTCGCTCGGCATGTAGCCGCCGAGCAGGTAGCTGACATTGAAGTGGTTCGGCAGCTTCCAGGCCACCTGCGCGGCGATCAGGGTCTGGCCGAACCCGCTCTGGTAGGCCGCCCCGCGCGTGCTCTGCGCGGTGACCGGCTGCAGCACCACGAATTGCAGCCGCCCGCCCGCAACCTGCCAGGGCGTCGCCCAGAGGAAGGAGGGCAGGTTGACGTTGGACTCGGAGCCGCGCGGGCTCGTGTCCCGCACGCCGAAGCTCGACGTGTCGATGAAGTAGAGGCCGACATCGAGCGGCGCGCCGACCGGCAGGCCGACGGTCTGGCCCGGCTGGGCCGAGGAGGCGGCCTCGGCGGCGCCCGCTGCCAGGATCAGGAGCCCCGCGCCGGCGAGGCACCGGACCGGCAACGGGGCCGACCCCCGGGAAACGAACCGCTGCCCGCTCATGCCGCTCTCGACGCTTCCGCCCCGATCCGGGACCACGGGACCTGCTTGGCGGGTTTCGAGCCGGCATGCACGCCGTCCCGGGGTCGCGGCGCGCGATTCGGGGTCGGGCGTGGCGCCCGCGGCACAGGCGAGGGTTGCGGATCAGCCGCGCCCCTCCAGCCGGTGCCGGGCGAAGAAGTCGAGCATCGCCCGGGAGGCGTCCGGGCCGCGCGGGTCGGTATAGCTGCCGCGCGGGCTGCCGCCGGACCAGGCATGGCCGCCGCCGCGCACGCGCCAATCCTCCAGAAGAACCCGTCCGCTCCGGTCGCGGTAGCGGGTGCGGGTATAGGGATGGCCTTCCCCCGCGAAGGGCTCGGGGGCGCCGTCGAGTCCGGCCGCCCCCGCCTGGGCCAGCACGAGATCGGCGTTGCGGGCGCTCACCGTGCCGTCCTCGTCGCCGTGGAACACGATGGTGGGCACGCGCACGGTCGGCGAGGAGCCGGCGGAGGAGCCGGCGATCTCCGCGCCCGCCGCGCCCGAGCGCATCGCCATCAGGGCGGAGGTGAGGTCCCGGGCGCAGCCCGCCGCGAGGCCCGAATGGACGCCGACCGCCGCGTAGAGGTCCGGATAGGCGCGGGCGATGTTCGCGGCCGCGGCCCCGCCCGCCGAGAGGCCCGCGATGTAGACCCGGGCCGGGTCGAGCCCGTGCTCGGCCACGATCGCGCGGGTCATGTCGGCGATGATCGCGGCCTCACCGGATTCGCGGCCCTGGTCGCGCGGCTCGAACCAGTTCCAGCAGCGCTGCCCGTTGGCGCGGCGCGACTGGCCCGGATAGACGACGTACACGCCGTCCCGCTCGGCGAGCGCGTTCATGCCCGTGCCGGCGGCGAAATCCTCCGGCGTCTGGGTGCAGCCGTGCAGCATGACCACGAGCGGCGCCGGCATGCGCGGCTGGCTCGGGACGAAAAGCTTGTAGTCGCGCCCGCCCGCCGAGCAGGCGAAATGCCCGTCCGTGAAGCTGCCTCCGGAGGTGTCCTCGGGCGCATGGCCGGGGGCATGCGGCGCCGGGTGGGCCGGCCCGCGAGCGAGATTGTCGAGGCCCAGGTTATCAAGGCCAAGGCCTTCGAGCCCCTTCAGCACTGGGGCCACGCCGCGCCCGAACCCGCGCACGACGCTGTCGACGGCCGCACGGACCCGCTCCGGCGAGAGCGTGGAGGCGGCAGAGGATGCAGCAGAGGATGGAGCCGGCTCGGCCCTGTCGGCACGTCCCTGCCCCGCGGGGGGTGGCAGAGCGGGTGTTCCAGCCGGCGCGGCGCTCCGGGACGGCCCGGCACCGAGGCCGAGCAGCGTGCGCTGGATCAGTGCCGTCGACTCCTCCAGGCGGCCGAGGCGCGTCAGACGCGCCGCCTCGACCATGGCATCGAGGGGGGCGGCCCTCCGGTCATCGGAATCGGTCATGCTGGCCTCGCGGCTGGATGGAAGGGGGGTGGGCGGCGCGGGTCTCAGCGCAGCCGGTCGGCGAGGGCGGCCCGGACCGCCGGGCTGGCCTGCAGGCTGCCGAGCACTTCCAGGGAGGCGATGGCGGCACGGGCGAGGTCGGGCGTGACGTCGGGCGCGATGCTGGCGAGGCCGAGCACGCGGATGTCGAGGCGGCGGCCTTCGCCCAGAGCCGCCTCCAGGTCGGCCCGGTCGATCCGGCGCAGGCCGAGTTCGACGCTGCGCCGCGCCACGGACTGGCGCGTCACCTCGGCGTGGCGCTCGATCTGGTTGCGGATCGCCGTGCGGATGAAGTCGCTGCGGTTGGCGTAGACGCCCTCGGCCACCAGCAGGTCGACATGGCCGAGGTCGATCGGGCCGAGATTGATCGTGATCTTCTCGCTGTCGCCGATCCGGACCGGCGCACGGTTCTCCGGCCGGGCCGCGTCGGGCCGCAGGTCGATCGGCCTATCGGTCGGCAGGTCGAGCATCGAACCATCTCCTCACCATCCAGTGGGATGGATATGGGATGTTCGTTGTGCGCCGCAATAGGGAATGACGCAGCGCAGCAATCACGCGGCGCCGGGTCGCGTCTCAGGCCGGCTCGTCGGCTCCGATATACTCGCCCCAGATCGCGTTCGGGCCCAGGCTTGCCCGGAACGCGTCGTGCCGGACGCGCTCCTCCGCCTTGAGGCGGGCGCGCAGCGGCCGAGGACCGCGGTCGATCGGGCCGGCCTCGCCCGCCGCCGCGTCCACCGCCTGCTCCTCCGCGGCCAGGCCGAGCGCGAGGCCGGTCTGCTTGCCGCCGAGCAGCTCGATATAGACCTCGGCCAGGATCTGCGCGTCGAGGAGCGCGCCGTGCTTGGTGCGGCGGCTCCGGTCGATGCCGTAGCGGTTGCACAGCATGTCGAGGCTGTTGCCGGCACCCGGATGCTTCTTGCGGGCGAGGATCAGCGTGTCGACGACGTCCTCCAGCCGGATGGCGGGCGGGGCGGCGGCACCGAGCCGGCCGTACTCCATGTTGAGGAAGCCGACGTCGAAGGGCGCGTTGTGGATCACCAGCGGGGCATCCCCGCAGAAGGTCACGAAGTCGGCGACGATGTCGGCGAAGAGCGGCTTGTCGGCCAGGAAGGCGTCGGACAGCCCGTGCACCGCGAAGGCGTCCGGATGCACTGCCCGCTGCGGGTTGACGTAGCGGTGGAAGGTGCGCCCGGTCTGGACGTGGTTGACGAGCTCGACGCAGCCGACCTCGATCAGGCGGTCGCCGTTCTTCGCGTCCGTTCCGGTGGTCTCGGTATCGAGAACGATTTCGCGCAGCATCATCCAGAACCCTGGCCCGGTCGAGCCTAACCGATAAGCGCGGCCGGGTTAACCGAGTGCGTGGCAGGGTCCCGAGCGCGGCCGCCCACCGGGCCGCGGATCACCGGGCCGTCGCGACGGAGCGGTCGCCTGTCCGGGCCCGTCGGCGCCATGTCGGCTCTATCTCGGCTCTGTCTCGGCCGCGATCCACACCGTCGTTGAGGGCGTCCGGGAGGCCATCCGGCAGGAGGAGAGACCGTCCCTCCGTCTGGACGCACCTTGGAGGACGTGGATCGCGGCCATAGTCGCCTCGGGCCATTCGCCTCAGGCTGCGCGGACGGACGCGAGGAAACGCTGCACCTCGGACGAGAGATGCTCCGACTGGCGGGACAGCTCGGAGGCCGAGACGAGGACTTGGTTGGCGGCCGAACCCGTCTCCTCGGACGCCTGCGCCACACCCGCGATGTTGCTCGTGACCTCGGTCGTCCCGACCGAGGCTTGACCAACGTTGCGCACGATCTCCTGCGTGGCCGCGCCCTGCTCCTCGACGGCGGCCGCGATCGTCGCCGCGACGGTGTTGATCTGCTTGATGCGCGTCGTGATCGAACCGATCGCGCTCACGGCCTGTCCCGTCGTGCCCTGGATGTTGCCGATCTGGCTGGCGATCTCGTCCGTGGCCCTGGCGGTCTGGTTGGCGAGTTCCTTCACCTCGGCGGCCACCACCGCGAAGCCCCGGCCCGCCTCGCCGGCCCGCGCCGCCTCGATCGTGGCGTTCAAGGCCAGCAGGTTGGTCTGGGCCGCGATGGTCGAGATCAGCTGAACGACGTCGCCGACCTTGGTGACGGCCTTGCTCAGCTCATGCACCTGCGCCGCCGTCTCGTCCGACTCGCTCACCGCAGCGCGGGCGAGATCGGCCGAACCGGTCACCTGCCGACCGATCTCCTGCACGGACGCGCCCAGTTCCTCGGCCGCCGAGGCGACGGTGTTGACGTTGGTCGAGGCCTGCTCCGCCGCCGCCGCAACCGTCGTCGACTGGTTGGCGGTCTCCGTTGCGGAGGAGGTCAGGTGCTGTGCCGTCGCTTGCAGCTCGGTGGCGGAGGACGACACGAGGCTGACAATCCCCCCGACCGCGCGCTCGAAGCCGTCCGCGAGCGCGATCATCGTGCGCTTGCGCTCGGCGGCCGCGGCAGCGTCGGCAATCTGTCTGCGCTCGGCCTCCTCTGCGGCCTTCTTCGCAACCATCGCCTTGATGCCCTCGACCGCGCGGCCCACGGCGCCGATCTCATCCCCGCGTGCGGCCTCCTTGATCTCCGCCTCGATCTCGCCCTGGGCCATGCGCTGAAGGACACCGACCAAGCTGCCGAGCGGACGCGTGATGCCCACGATGACGATCGTGGCGGCGAGGCCGAGCGCGACCGCCAGACCGACGGCGGTGGAGGTGACCAGGAGCGTGGTCGCTTCGCTGGCCTGCTCCTGCGCCTCGTCCTTGGCCTCCTTGAATTGCTGCGTCAGAAGCTCGAGCCGAGGCTGAACCGCATCGCGGACCCGCGCACGCCCCACGGCGCCTTCGACCAGGGCGACCCTGGCCGCGGCCGCGCCCTCGTTCCTCAATCCGAGTTCCGTCGACCTGTCCATGATAGCGAAGTACTCCTCCACGAGCTTGCGTAGGCTTTGGTTGGCTTCTCGACGCTCTTTCGTATCTGCGAGGGAGATCAACTTATCCAATGCTGCGTAAGCCGAATTTTTTGCAACTTCATATCTTGATTTGTATCTTTCCATCTCTGGATCGCGCGTTTCAATGATGATATTTCGATTGATAACAGTAGCCTCGTTCACGAAAATACGGACGTTGAGGATGTTTTCGAGTCGTGCCGCCTGTACTTCGACGATCTGTTCGGACCGTGTTGCAAGCTCATTCAAGGCGCTGTGTGCGTAGAAAACGAGTCCAAGAGCGAGAACGACCATGATCACAAGTGGAGCGGAAGACTTTACGACTAGTCTACAGTTGCGCATCAGGCTTTTCACGGGCGGTCTCCTTCGGCTCAGTCATTGAAAGCGACTCCGTAAGTGTGCTTTGAGGTGGTTAAAAATCGCAGAAAATAGGAAACAATTTCTATGACGTTGATCTTTACTATACAACCGATGATAGAATTACGCGGCCTGATTTCAGTAATCGGGTAATTCTTGACTCATTTTCGCATCAAGCACGGATATCCGACCGGACAATCGGACAGAAATTTTGATTGATCCTGAACAAATCCAGCGGCTTCACGCAGCAACGAGGCCGAACGAGAACGCGATCTTCCTATGGCCATCGATCATCGATGTCCGAATTCTGGTCGCGTCCGACTGTCTTCATCGTTCGTCGCGACGTCACAGACGCGCCGAATACATGCTCCGCGACCGCAGGAGACCTTTGACCCGGTCGCGCGGACCCGGTCCCGGTCCTAGGACGGCCTGACCCGCGTCCCGGATCCGACCGCCGCGATCAGCCGGTCGACCTCCGCCTCGGCCGCGGCGAAGCCCTGGCTCGTGTCGATCACGAAATCGGCCCGCGCGCGCTTCTCGGCGTCCGGCATCTGCTTGGCGCGGATCGCCGCGAGGGCGGCGTCCGTCATGCCGGGGCGGGCCAGCACCCGGGCGCGCTGCACCTCCGGCGGCGCGGTGACGACGAGCACCGCGTCGCAGCGGCGCTCGCCCCCGGTCTCGTAGAGGAGCGGGATGTCGAGGACCACCAGTGCCGCCCCAGCGTGGCGGGCGAGGAATTCCTGCGCGACCTGCCCGACCAGGGGATGCACGATGCGCTCCAAGGCGGTTAGGCGCTCGGGCCGGTCGAGCACCGCGTCGCGCAAGGCGCCCCGGTCGACCGAGCCGTCCGGCGTGAGCGTGCCGGGGAAGGCCGCGCCGATCGCCGCGGCCGCCGCGCCGCCCGGCCCGTAGAGGCGGTGCACGGCGGCGTCCGCGTCGTGGACCGGCACGCCGCGCGCCGCGAACATCGCCGCGGTCGCGGACTTGCCCATGCCGATCGAGCCGGTGAGGCCGAGCACGAAGGGGCGGGTGGGCGCGCTCATCGGGCGGCCAGATCCGCCACGATCGCCGCCCGCAGGGCCGGCGTCACGGCGGGCCGGACGCCGAACCAAGCCTCGAAGCCCGGCACCGCCTGGTGCAGCAGCATGCCGAGCCCATCCACCGCCGCGAGGCCGCGGGCGCGGGCGGCTGCGAGCAGGGGCGTCTCCAGCGGCGCGTAGACGATGTCGGCGACCGCGGCCCGCTCCGGCAGCGGCGCGAGGTCGAGGCTGAGCGGCGGCTGCCCCTTCATGCCGAGCGCGGTGGTGTTCACGAGGAGGCCCGTGCCGGCGAGCGCCGCCGGGATCTCCGCCCAGGGCAGCGCATCAGCGATCCCGGGGGCGAGGGCCGCCACCGCCGCGGCCCGCTCCGGGCTGCGGTTGGCGACCCGGATCCGCGCGAGCCCGCGCTCGGCGAGCCCGACGACGATGGCGCGGGCCGCCCCGCCCGCCCCCAGCACCAGCGCCGTGCCGCCCGTCCGGTCCGGCCAGTCGGCCCCCAGGCTCTGGTCGAGATGGGCGACGAAGCCCGGCGCGTCGGTGTTGTCGCCGAGGATCGTACCGTCCGGCCGCAGCACCAGCGTGTTGACGGCCCCGATCCGTTCCGCCCGCGGCGTCAGCGCATGGCTGAGCGCGTGCGCCGCCTCCTTGTGCGGGATCGTGACGTTGCCGCCCGCATACCCCGAGGCGGCCAGGTTCCGGACGAAGCCCGCGAAGGCCTCGGGCGGCACGTCCACGCGCTCGTAGGTGCCGCTAACCCCGTGCTCCGCGAGCCAGTGCCCGTGGATCAGCGGCGAGCGCGAGTGGGCGATCGGGTGGCCGACGACGAAGGCGCGTCTCATCGGGAAGATCCGGTCATGGCTGGCAGGCTTCGTTCAGCCGGCAGGGCGGACCGCCGGCCTCCTCGATCTGCAGGGTGGCGTGATGGATGCCGAAGCGGGCGCGCAAGGTCTCGGCGGCCTCGATGAGGAAGCGGTTGCCGGGATGGCCGCCCGCCATCACCAGATGGGCGGTCAGCGCCGTCTCGGTGGTGCTCATCGGCCAGATGTGGAGGTCGTGCAGGCCGGCCACGCCGGGCCGGGCGCGGAGCCAGTCCGCGACCGCCTCCGGGTCGATGCCGGGGGGCACCGCATCGAGGGACAGGGTCACGCTGTCGCGGAGCAGGCCCCAGCTCGCCCAGACGATCAGGCCGCCGATCGCGAGGCTCACCGCCGGGTCGATCCAGGTCATCCCCGTGAGCCAGATCGCGAGGCCCGCCAGCACGACGCCCGCCGAGACCGCGGCGTCGGCCGCCATGTGCAGGAAGGCGCCGCGGATGTTGATGTCGCCCTTGGCGCCCGAGGCGAAGAGCCAGGCGGTGAGGCCGTTGATCAGGATGCCGATGCCCGCCACCACCATCACGGTCACGCCCGCGACGGGCTCGGGATGGACGAGGCGCCAGGCCGCCTCCCACAGGATGGCGCCGACCGCCACCAGCAGGAACACCCCGTTGAACAGGGCGGCGAGGATCGAGGAGCCGCGCAGGCCGTAGGTGAAGCGCGCGCTCGGGGCGCGGCGCACCAGCACCGAGGCCACCCAGGCGACGAGGAGGCCGAGCACGTCCGAGAGGTTGTGGCCGGCATCGGCCACCAGCGACATCGCGTTGCTGGCCCAGCCGTAGCCGGCCTCGATCAGCACGAAGGCGGTGTTGAGCCCGATGCCGAGCGCGAAGGCGGTGCCGAAGCGCGCGGGCGCGTGGATATGCCCGTGACCGTGGCCATGATTGTGCCCGGCGCCGCCGTGGCTGTGGCTGTGGCGGCGGGCGACCGGCCCGTGATCCGTGCCGTGGTCCGGGTGGTCGTGCGCGCCGTGATCGGGGTGATCGTGCAAGCGGGCCGCTCCTCAGAAGCGCAGCCAGCCGTCGGCGCGCAGATGCGCCAGCAGCGGCAGCAGCGGCAGGCCCAGGATCGTGCTGTGCTCGCCCGCGACCGCCTCGAACAGGTGGATGCCGAGCCCTTCGAGCTGGTAGCCGCCGACGCTGGCGCGGACCCGGGCCTCGCCGGCGCACGTCACATAGGCCGCGATCTGCCGCTCATCGAGGGGGCGCACGGTGAGGCTCGCCGTCTCGACGCCGGCCGCGACGACCGCGCCGCCATGCGCCAGCGCGTAGGCGGCGTGGAGCTGGTGGGTGCGGCCCGCGAGCCGGGCGATCTGATCGCGGGCGGCATCGGCGTCGGCGGGCTTGTGGAAGACGGTCGCGCCCAGCGCCAGCACCTGGTCGGCGCCGAGCACGAGCCGGTCCGGGTGGCGGCGCGCCACCGCCAGCACCTTGGCCTCGGCGAGGCGCCGGGCGAGGTCGGCGGGCGCGAGGCCGGCGCTCGCGGCCTCGACCGCGCGCTCGTCCACCTCCGGCGCCTCGGTCTCGACGGGCAGGCCCGCGCCTTCCAGCAGGGCGCGGCGGGTCGGGCTGGTGGAGGCGAGGAGGAGCGGCTTGGGGCCGAGCCAGGGCGAGAGCGGGGTCATCGGCCCAGTGTCACGGATCGCGGCGCCGCCGCAACCCGCGGGACGCCCGCGAACCCCGCCGCCCCGAGGAGGGAGGGGGCGGCGAGGCTGCCGGGAGGCCGATACGCAACGTGGCCCTGACGCCAAGGTGCCAGGACGGAGTTAGCCAAAGGTCAACGGGGGATGGGGACGGGTGTCCCAGGATACGGGAGGGACACCGCGCGCGATCCCCCTCCCCCGCAGAGGGGGAGGGAGAGGACGTGGGATTGTCCTCGCTCAGAACCCCGGCTTCACCACCGCCAGGATCACGATGGCGATCATCAGGAGCGTCGGCACCTCGTTGATCACGCGGTAGAACCTGTCGCCCCGCGTGTTCCGGTCGGCGGCGAAGTCCTTCACCGTGCGGGCCAGGAAGCCGTGGGCGCCGCTCATCGCCAGCACCAGCACGAATTTCAGCTGGAGCCACAGGCTCGCGTAGTAGCCGCTCATCCAGGCCAGCGTCAGGCCGAAGACCCAGGTGGCGATCATGGCGGGCGTCATGATCGCCTTGAGCAGGCGCCGCTCCATCACCTTGAAGGTCGCCGACTGCGCCTCCGAGCCCGGCGGCAGGGCCGCGTGGTAGACGAAGAGGCGGGGCAGGTAGAGCATCGCCGCCATCCAGGCGATCAGCGCGATGATGTGGAGCGCCTTGATCCAGTCGTAGAGCACGCGATCAGCCCCGCAGCCGCGCCAGCATCCGCTCGACATGCGCCACCGGCGTCTGCGGGGTGATGCCGTGGCCGAGATTGAAGATGTGGGGCACGCCGACGGTCGCCCGCAGGATCGCGTCCACCTCCGCGTCCAGCGCGTCGCCGCCCGCGATCAGCGTCTCGGGATGCAGGTTGCCCTGGGTCACGGTGGCGTTCGGCACGCGGGCGCGCAGCGCGGCGAGATCGACGCCCCAATCGACGCCCACCGCGTCGGCACCCGTCTCCGGCACGACGCGGGCGTGGCCCTCGAGACCGGAGCCGCGCGCGAAGACGATGATCTTCGCGTCCGGCACCTCGGCGCGGATGCCCGCGATCATCCGGGCGATCGGGCGGAACGACCAGCGCGTCAGCGCGTCCTCCGGGGCGTCCGCGGGCAGCGCGCTCTCGGTGACGTCGCCGACCGGCTCCACCGGGTCGCGCCCCGCCGCATCCGGGCGCGGCAGAGCCCGCGGCAGGGTGCCGGCATGGGACTCGAAGATCTGCACCGCGTCGGCCCCGGCCCGGAGCTGGCGCACGAGGTATTCCGTCTGCACCGCGACCAGCCGGTCGATCAGCGCGTCGACGAGCGCCGTGTCGCCCTCGGCGAGCGCCCGAGAGGGGGCGAGGTCGGGCGTGCCGCGCCCGCCGATCATGTAGCTCGCCACCGTCCAGGGCGCGCCGCAGAAGCCGAGCAGCGTGGTCTCGGCCGGCAGCTCCGCCCGCAGGCGCCCGACCGTCTCGAAGACGGGGGCGAGATGGGCGAACACCGCCGGGTCGTCGCCCTGGCGCAGGCGGTCGAACTCGGTCCGGCCGGCCATCGGGTCGAGCCGCGGCCCCTCCCCTTCCACGAAGCGCACGTCCTGACCCAGCGCGTGCGGCACCACGAGGATGTCCGAGAACAGGATCGCCGCGTCGAAGCCGAAGCGCCGGATCGGCTGCAGCGTCACCTCGACGGCGAAGTCCGGGCTGTAGCAGAGGTCGAGGAAGGATCCCGCCTCCGCGCGGGTCGCCCGGTACTCCGGCAGGTAGCGCCCGGCCTGCCGCATCATCCAGGCGGGCGGGGGCGAGACGGGCTCGCCCGCCAGCACCCGCATCAGCTTGCGGTTCGTCCCCTGACCCTCTGCCATTCCGCTCCCCGATCACGGCACCCGAACCGGGGCCGTCCTTCCGAAAACCCTTTCGGCCCCCGACGGGCGCCGTCTTCCGATAGAACCCCCGAGCCCGCCCCGCAGGACGGGGCGCGACGGCGCCGTCCCCACACCGGCCCTATCTAAGAGAAGAGAGAATCTAGGACTCTGTTTTTTCTATTGGAGGCTGGATGGCGGGACCGCAACCTCGTCCACAGGCCGTCCCCGCCGCCACGGCGTTAAGAGGGCTTTAACAGGTTCGCTCTAATGTCCGGGATAGGCTCGGCCCCAGAAGGCCTTGGACGCTGGTGACGCCCGAGCGGCGTGTCCGCGTCCCGGATTCTCCCACGCGCCCGGAATCCGGATCGTTTGCCGGCGCGCCTGTTGAGCGCGGAGTCGACGGCCGGGACGGAGCCGGCGCTGGACCCGGCCCCCGGGGCATCCTATCCACATCCATCGACTCCCCTGACGGCTCCCGGTGGATAAGAGCCTCGCACGAAACCTCCGCTGCGTCGGCGCGCAGATGAGGGCTCCCGGTGGCCGGGCGTTTCGTGCGAGGCTCCGGCCGGGCCCTGAGGCGACCGGATGAGCCGCAGCTACTTCCACCTCCACCTCGTCTCCGACTCGACCGGCGAGACCCTGATCAATGTCGGTCGCGCGGCGGCCGCCCAGTACGAGGGGGTCTCGGCGATCGAGCACGTCTACCCGCTGGTGCGCTCCGGCTCGCAGCTCGAGCGGGTGATCTCGGAGATCAAGGCGGCGCCGGGACTCGTGCTCTACACGCTGGTCGGCGGCGATCTCGGCGAGCGGCTGGAGAGCGCCTGCCGCGAGAGCGGCTCGCCCTGCCTCTCGGTGCTGCAGCCGGTGCACGCGCTGCTGCAATCCTACCTGGGCGCGCCGGTGGCCGCGCGGCCGGGCGCCCAGCACATGCTGAACGCCGAGTACTTCAAGCGCATCGACGCGATGAACTTCACGCTGGCGCACGACGACGGCAACCTGCCGCACGATCTGGAGGAGGCGGACGTCATCCTGCTCGGCGTCAGCCGCACGTCGAAGACGCCGACCTCGATCTATCTGGCCAACCGCGGTCTGAAGACCACGAACCTGCCCCTCGTCCCCGGCGTGCCCCTGCCGCCGGAACTGGAGCGGGCCAAGCGCCCCCTGATCGTCGGGCTGTTCGCGAGCCCCGAGCGGATCGTGCAGATCCGCCAGAACCGGATCCTCAGCCTGCAGGCGGACGAGTCGACCACCTACGTGGACCGCGTCGCGGTGGCCGACGAGATCACGGCCTCGCGCCGGCTCTTCACCCGAAACCGCTGGCCGACCATCGACGTGACCCGCCGCTCGATCGAGGAGACCGCGGCCGCGATCCTCGACCTCTACCGCGACCACCGGCTGAAGTTCATCGCGACCTGAGGGCACGCGGGCTCGCCGGATCCTGTGATCGGAGGATCCCGTCGGAGACCTGCGGTTCCGGCTCACCCACGCCCGTGCCCGGATCGCCTTCCGCTGCCGCTCCAGGCCGCCGGGAAAGCGGCGGTGCCTGAACCGGCAGGCTCGGCGGCAGCGGGTCGAAACGAGCGCTTAACCAAGCCGGCGCGGATCGGGAGCCTTCGGGCCCCCGCCCCGTTGTCGCGCATGTCCACGCTGTTCCGTACCCTGCCGCTCCTCGCCCTGCTGGCGAACCCGCTTCTCACCGCCCCCGCGCACGCCGCGAGCTTCGCCTGCGACAAGGCGGAGACACCCGACGAGACGGCGATCTGCAAGACGCTCGCGCTCAACGACCGCGACGTCGAGATGGCGACGCGCTTCGAGATCCTGAAAGAGGTTCTGCCGATGGGCGGGCGCACCAAGATGCAGGAGGACCAGGAGACGTGGCTGAAGGAGCGCCGCACCTGCGCCGCCGACGTCGCCTGCCTGCGCGACCTCTACGACGCCCGGCTCAAGACCCTGCGCGGCCTGCTCGCGGAATTCGCCAAGCAGGGGCAGTGACGCGGTTTCAGAGCCGCGCCAGCAGCCGCTCCGCCAGCGGGTTCTCGGCCGCGAAGGCGTAGTCGATGCGGCGCACGCTGACCGCCCGGGCGCCCGCCCGCACCAGCGCGTCGGCGAGGTCGAACACCGCGGCCTCGGGGCAGCGCAGCACGATCTCGCCGTCAGCAGCCCGCGGCGCGCCGTAGGGCAGCTCGGCCTCGTGCAGCCCGGCGATCGTCGCGAGGTCGATCGCCCCGTCCTCCGGCAGGCCGGCACGCACCTCGCGGGTGGTGCGGGCGCGCTCCTCGGCGGCGATCCGGCCCATCACGGCCCGGAAGGCGGCGCGCTGGGCCGCGCCCCAGGGGGCGTTGAGCGAGGCGACGAGGTTCGCCTCGGAGCGCAGGATGATGCCGTCGTCGAGGATCTTCAGGGCGTTGGCGGCGAGCGTCGCGCCGGTCGTGGTGATGTCCACGATGATCTCGGCCGAGCCGGCCGCGGGCGCGCCCTCGGTGGCGCCCAGGCTCTCCACGATGCGGTAGTCCGCGACGCCCTTCTCGGCGAAGAAGCGCCGGGTCAGGTTCACGTACTTCGTGGCGATGCGCAGGCGCCGGCCGTGGCGGGCGCGCATCTCGGCCGCGACCTCGTCGAGGTCGCTCATGGCGCGGACATCGATCCAGGCCTGGGGCACGGCGACCACCACCGTGGCGTTGCCGAAGCCGAGCGGCGTCAGGAGCTCGACCTGGCCGCGGGCGTCCGGCAGGCTCTCGCGGATCAGGTCCTCGCCGGTGATGCCGAGATGGGCGGCACCGGAAGCCAGCTGGCTCGCGATCTCGGAGGCCGAGAGGTAGCGCACCTCGACGCCCGGCACCCCGACGAGCTTGCCCCGGTAGTCGCGCGCGCCCGAGCCTTGCGCGAGCTTGAGCCCGGCGCGGCCGAAGAAGGCGTTGGCGTTCTCCTGCAGCCGGCCCTTCGAGGGCACGGCCAGGACGAGAGGCGATTCGGACAGGCTCACCGGGCCCCTCCCACGACACGATCGACCCAGAAGGTGCAGCCCACAGCCGGCTGCGGCTCGGGCGCCCCGAGATGCGTCAGCAGCCCGTCGTAGCGCCCGCCGCCGACGAGGACGGGCCGGTCCGCGCCCCCCGTCACCTCGAAGATGAAGCCCGTGTAGTAGTCGAGGTTGCGCGCGAAGCCGCCGCTGAAGCGGAAGGCGTCGAGCGCGAGGCCGCGGGCCGCGATGAAGCCGTTGCGCTCCTCGAACAGGTCCAGGGCCGCCGCGACGGCGTCGTGCCGGATGCCGGCCTCCGCGACGAGCGCGCGCAGGCTCCGGGCCGCCGCGTCCGGATCGCCGGCGATCGCGCTGTAGCGCTCGATCACCGCGCGGTTCTCGGCGTTGAGCCCGGCCCCGCCGCTCGCCTGGGCCGAGGCCTTGGCGAGGAAGCGCTCGGCGATCTCGCCGGCCGAGCGGCCGCCCACCGCCGAGATGCCCGCGATGGCCAGCACGTCCTCCACGAAGGCGCGCACGCCGCGCGGGTCCTGGCCCTGGATCGCCGCGAGCAGGCCCGCATGCGGGTCCTCAGGCGTCGCCGCGTTGGTGATGCCGTCGAGGGAGCGGCCGGCGGCGAGCGCCCGGAGCGTGCGCCTCTTGGCGGCCGGCGGCACCCCGAGCCCGTCGAGGAGCGCCACCGTCAGGCCCATGTCGCCGAGGCGGACGACCGGGCTCGCGTGGCCGAACAGCGCGAGCCCTTCGAGCGCCAGCCCCAGCACCTCCGCGTCGGCGGCCGGGATGTCGGTGCGCCCGATCGACTCGATGCCGGCCTGAAGGAACTCGTCGGGCTCCTCCGCGGCGAGGCGGAAGACGGGGCCGAGATAGCCGTAATCGGCCTGCGCCCCCGCTCCGCGCGCGCGGTGCAGGCGGCAGACGGGGATCGTGAATTCGGGCCGCAGGCACATCTCGGCGCCGGACACGTCCTGCGTCACGAAGATGCGCCGGCGGATGTCCTCGCCGGAGAGTTCGAGGAAGGGCTCGATCGGCTGCAGCACGGGCGGGGTCACCGGCGCGTAGCCGGCCGCCGTCAGATGCGCGAGCAGCCGCGCCTGCGCAGCCCCATCCGCCCCCGTCTCCGCTTCCGGTCGTGTCATCGGCTCCACTCGCCCGTGTCCGGCGGCTCTGTAGCAACCGCGATGGGGCTTGGCGACCTTTTCGGGCCGGTGCGCGGGTCGAACGAATCGCGGAGGGGGAATGCGGGCGATCGCGAAGGCTTGTGCAATGCCGATTTTGATATAAATTACCCCCTATGCCCTGGCAGGTCGAGATCCTTGACGAGACGGTGCTCGGGGAACTCGATGCCTGGCCGCCGAAGGTTCGGGCGGCCTTGGACAAGATCATCGAGCGGATCGAGAGTCTCGGGCTCGAGGCCTTGCATCCGCCCTTCGTGAAGCACCTGCAGGGCAAGCTCTGGGAGATGCGACCCGGCGCGGCCGGCAATGAGGGCCGTGCCCTCTACGTGACCGTCACCGGCCAGCGCGTGGTGATCGTCGTGGCCTTCATGAAGAAGAGCCAGAGGACGCCGAAGCGCTGGCTGGATCTCGCTCTCGAACGCGCGAAGGGTATTGCGTGATGACGATCCCGTTTAAAACCGTGCGCGCGCGCTGGCAGGCGGATCCCGCCTACAGAGCCGCCCATGCGGAGGTCTCACCCGAGATGGAGCTGGCTTTCGCCATGGCGGAGGCGCGGCAACGCGCGCACCTCTCCCAGGCCGAGGTGGCGGAGCGGATCGGCACGTCGCAGGCCATGGTCGCCCGCTGGGAGACCGGCCGGTCGGCACCGACCACAACGTCCCTGCGCCGCTTCGCCGAGGCGACCGGCGCGCGGCTCAGCATCACCTTCGGCAGCGCTGCGCGGCGGGCTTGATCACCCCTCCGGAAAGTGCTGCGCCAGCACCTCGCGCACCCGGGCGACCATCTCGGATTCCGGGCACGAGAACTGCGCCGGCCGCGCGGCCTTCCACTCGGCGTTGCTGGCGATGTTCTCGGCGGCGCGCGCGCCCTCGATCAGGTCCTTGACCTGGACCTCGTTGGCCGCGCGCTCGTTCGAGCCCTGGATGATCGCCACCGGCGCCCGGCGGCGGTCGGCGTACTTCATCTGCGCCTTCATGCCGGCCCCGCCGAGATAGAGCTCGGCCCGGATGTTCTCGGCGCGCAGAGCCGCCACGAGGCGCTGGTAGTCGGCGATGTTCTCCCGGTCGAGCACCAGCACGACCACGGGGCCGGGCTTCCTCGCTCCGCCGAGCAGCGGGCTGCCCACGAGCTGGAGCGCCGAGAACAGCCGCGAGACGCCGATGGAGAAGCCGGTCGCCGGGACCGGCTCGGGCCGGAAGCGCCCGACGAGGCCGTCGTAGCGCCCGCCGCCCGCGACCGAGCCGAAGCGCACCACCTGGCCGTCCTCGTTGGTCACCGGGAAGGTCAGCTCCGCCTCGTAGACGGGCCCCGTATAGTACTCGAGCCCGCGCACCACGCTGGCGTCCGCCCGGATCCGGTCGTGCCCGTAGCCGGCCGCCTCGCAGAGCCGCATGATCGCGTGGAGTTCCGCGATGCCCTCCCGGCCCGTCTCCGAGGTGCCGACGACGTCCTGCCAGGAGCCGAAGAACTGCTCCCAGAAGGCGAGCCGGTCGGCGCCCGCATCGGCGGAGGGCTGGAAGGCCACGTAGGCCAGGATGCGGCGGATCTGCTCCGCGTCGAGGCCCGCGCCCTTGGTGAAGTCGCCGCTCTCGTCCTTGCGGCCGGCGCCCAGCAGCTGGCGCACGCCGTCGGCCCCGAGACGGTCGAGCTTGTCGATGGCGCGCAGCACCGTCAGGCGCTGGCCGGCCTTGTCGTCCCCCGCGAGCCCGATGGCCTCCATCACGCCGTCGAGCACCTTGCGGTTGTTGACCTTGACGACGAACTGGCCGGCGAGCCCGAGCTTCTCCAGCGTGTCGGCCATCAGCATGCAGGTCTCGGCATCCGCCGCGACCGAGGACGCGCCGACGATGTCGGCGTCGAACTGCATGAACTGGCGGAAGCGGCCCGGTCCCGGCTTCTCGTTGCGGAAGACGTAGCCGGCGCGGAAGCTGCGGTAGGGCTTGGGCAGGCTGTCGTAATGCTCGGCCACGAAGCGGGCGAGCGGCGCCGTGAGGTCGTAGCGCAGCGAGAGCCACGACTCGTCGTCGTCCTGGAACGAGAACACGCCCGCGTTCGGCCGATCCAGATCGGGCAGGAACTTGCCGAGGGATTCGGTGTACTCGACGAACGGGGTTTCCAGGGCCTCGAAGCCGTAGAGCTCGAAGCTCTCGCGGATGCGCTCCAGCATGCGGTGCTGGGCGGCGATCTCGTCCTCGCGCCGGTCGACGAAGCCCCGCGGCAGGCGGGGCTTCAGGGTGTCGGCCTTCTTGATATCGGCCTTCTTGGGATCGGCCTGGGACATAGCAGGAATTCGCTTCGTGTCGGAACGGGTTGCCCGGGCTCTAACGCAGGGCGCCCGCGGCGGTTGCCGTGCGCGGGCGCCCTGCGTTAG
>NZ_BPQM01000016.1 GCF_022179245.1 Methylobacterium gregans | reverse complement strand
TCACCGCCGAGACCTCCTCGGTTGTCGAGGGCAGCACCACGGCCAGCGGCATCTTGCGGTAGGCGGTCAGCCCGTCCGTCTCGAAGGCGCGGCGCTCGTCCTCGCTGGTGACGAGGGCCTCGGGCCCGACCAGGGGGCGAAGGCCGGCCAGGATCGTCTCGCGGCGGGCGAGGATCCCGGGATCCGGGTCCGGAAAGCGGATCGACATGACGTTGGCGTCCTCTGGCGTCTCGTCCCGGTGCCGTGCCCGCTCCCGACCTTCGTCCGTGGGCGCTGGGGCGGCTGGCCGGCGGTTTGGCGGGGATGTTAGCGGATCCTGGCGCTCTGATCCAAGTGCGTCGCCCACCGGATCCGCCGCGTGCGGGAGCAAACGTACCGGCGAGCGGGCCGGCGGGAGGCTTGTCCCGCGTCCACGCGCCCTAGATGCCAAGCGGTCCAGTCTTGACCTGTTCTAAGGGCTCAAGCTCTGCCATAAACCCAGGCGGCGTAGATCCGCCCAACGGAGGAAAAACGAATGCGTCACATGATCCTCGGCGCCGCCCTCGCGCTGCTCCTGCCCGTCGCCGCCCAGGCAGAGGGCGACGCGGCGGCCGGCGAGAAGGCGTTCGCGCCCTGCAAGGCGTGCCACAATTTCGAGAAGAACGGCGTGGGACCGGACCTGAAGGGCGTCGTCGGCCGCAAGGCGGGCACCTATGAGGGCTACAACTACTCGGCCGCCCTGAAGAACTCGGGCCTGACCTGGGACGAGGCCAACCTCAAGGAGTGGCTGAAGGACCCGAAGGCCAAGGTGCCGGGCAACAAGATGGTCTATCCGGGCCTGAAGGACGAGAAGAAGCTCGACGACGTGATCGCCTATCTCAAGTCCAAGAGCTGATCTCCAAGAGCTGATCCGAGAATTTGTCGGAGGGGGGACCGGCGCTACGGTCCATCCGGGCCGCTCCCGCATCGGCGGGGGCGGCCTTCTCGTTTCCGCACCTCAGCAGGGGACGCCTCCGTGCAGCCCGTTGCGCAGGGTGACGAGCGTGTCGAGGAGCGCCCGGCGCCCCTCCATGTCGAGGCCCGTCATGCCGCCGGCCTGATTCGGGACGCAGGCGAGTTCCTCGCGCAAGGCGCGCCCCTCCGGCGTCAGAAAGATGCTGACCTGCCGCTCGTCGACCCGGTCCCGCGCGCGGCGCACGCGGCCCGACGCCTCCAGCCGCTTGAGCAGGGGCGTCAGCGTGCCCGAATCGAGGAACAGGCGGTTGCCGATCTCCTTTACGGTCAGCCCCTCCTCCTCCCAGAGGACCAGCAGAACCAGATATTGCGGGTAGGTCAGGTCGTGCTGGCCCAGCAGGGCGCGGTAGGTGCGGCCGAAGGCGTGCGCGGCCGCGTAGACGGCGAAGCAGAGTTGATTGTCGAGGCGCTGCGGGTCGGCCGGGTCGATGGTGCGGGCTGGTGGAACGTCGCCCTCGGTCTTGCGCGGCGCGCGGGCCGCAGCGTCTGGTCGGCTTGACATGAAACTCAACTCCCGTCCGGCCACCCGAGCCAGACCGCCCATCGCCAGCATGAAAGCAACATCCTAGCCACTGGGCCGTTCGCGCACAATGAACTGACCGCAAGGCACCTATCGATTGCGCGCAATTGAGACCTGCGGCCGCATCTGGCATATAGGTTGCGCGCAATCGTTTTTGGCTTTCACCGGAACGCCGCGGAGCTTGGGGTCGCGTCTCGCGACCGATCGCCGAAGTCCACGCGGATCCTGAAGAGGACGAGGAGATTATCATGCAGGCACTCTACACCGCCCATGCCCAGGCGACCGGCGGCCGCGAGGGTTCCGCCGCCTCGAACGACGAACGGCTGAGCGTCGGCCTCGCCACCCCGAAGGAACTCGGCGGCAACGGCGGTCCCGGCACCAATCCCGAGCAGCTCTTCGCGGCCGGCTACGCCGCCTGCTTCCTCGGCGCGATCAAGTTCGTGGCCGCGCAGGACAAGGTGAAGATCCCGGAGGACGCGAAGGTCGAGGCCGAGGTCGGCATCGGCAAGCGCGACGACGGCACTGGCTTCGGCCTCACCGTCGCCCTCCGTGCCACGCTGCCGGGCATCGAGCACGCCCAAGCCGAAGACATCGTCCGGCGCGCCGACGTGGTCTGTCCCTACTCGCACGCCACCCGCGGCAACATCCGGGTCGACGTCTCGGCGGCCTGACCGTCGGACCATCGCGTCGGCAGGACCGGCGCAGGCGAAACTCCAAGGGCGAGCCTGGTCGAGCGACCGGGCTCGCCCTCTCACGTCGGGGCTTGCCGAAACGCGCGCTCACGGGACCTGGACGAGGTGCCCACTCTCCTGCGCGGGAGCGGGGGCTCGGCGCGGTTCGGGCCCGCTTCGAGGATCGCCGCCGACTTTTCGGGCCGTGTGTGAGGGCGCGAAGGCGGCCTTCGTCCCCAAAAACGAAAGGGCCCGCCGGCGCGAGGGGATCGCGGCGGCAGGCCCTGTTCCGCACCGGCGGGGTGCGGCGATTCTCTCTGGCGCGACCGTCAGACGGCGATGCGCTCCTCGACCTCGTTCGGCTCGCGCAGCACGTAGCCGCGGCCCCAGACGGTCTCGATGTAGTTGCGGCCCTGGCTGGCGTTGGCGAGCTTCTTGCGCAGCTTGCAGATGAAGACGTCGATGATCTTCAGCTCGGGCTCGTCCATGCCGCCGTAGAGGTGGTTGAGGAACATCTCCTTGGTCAGCGTCGTGCCCTTCCGGAGCGAGAGGAGTTCCAGCATCTGGTACTCCTTGCCGGTGAGGTGCACGCGGGCGCCGCCGACCTCGACGGTCTTCTGGTCGAGGTTCACCACGAGGTCGCCCGTGGTGATCACCGACTGGGCGTGGCCCTTCGAGCGGCGCACGATCGCGTGGATGCGGGCGACGAGCTCGTCCTTGTGGAAGGGTTTGGTCAGGTAGTCGTCGGCGCCGAAGCCGAGGCCCTTCACCTTGTCCTCGATGCCGGCCATGCCCGACAGGATCAGGATCGGCGTCTTGACCTTGGCGACGCGCAGGCTCCGCAGAACCTCGTAGCCCGACATGTCGGGGAGGTTCAGGTCGAGCAGGATGATATCGTAATCGTAGAGCTTGCCGAGATCGACGCCCTCCTCACCGAGATCGGTGGTGTAGGTGTTGAAGTTCTCGGACTTGAGCATCAGCTCGATGCTCTGCGCCGTGGCGCTGTCGTCCTCGATCAGAAGTACCCGCATCGTCGGTCCCCAGCCCCGCCGGCCGCATATCGCACGGACACGTCCCCGCCGCGCTCGCCCACGGTCCTGTGGAAGAGCGTTGCCACGACATTGACGTACGACGCTATGCGTTAATCGTTAACAAAACCTGATTCCGGGTTGCAAGCGATCCGTTCGCATCTCACCCGGGCCGGAGCCCGAGTCGTTGACGGTCTGTTCTCACAGCTACCGCAACGCCGTGCGTACCAAACGCTCGATCCCCTGCCCAAGTGCCTCGCCCGCAACGGATCCCTCCCCCCTGTTGCCTGCCGGTCACGCCGGCTCGGCTTGTCGGCCCGGAGCCCGAAGGCTCCTGTCCGGCATCGAGGGTACGGGTCGCTACAAGCCCGATGAGCGCAGTGTTAAGGAGGGAGGTAAACGAAGCGTTGAGAGGGGTGGGGGTGTCGCAGAATCCTCCGGCAAGGACCTCGCTGCCCTCGCTCGCGGCCCTGCGGGCCGCGCTGGAGCGGGTCGAGACGGTCGAGACCTACGGCCGCGTGGTGGCGATCCGCGGGCTGCTCGTCGAGGTGGCGGGCCCGGTCTCGGCGATGCGCCTCGGCGGCCGGCTCGATGTCGAGGGCGCGGCCGGCCTCATCCCTTGCGAGGTGATCGGCTTCCAGGGCGACCGGGCGCTTGCCATGCCGTTCGGCTCTCTGGAGGGCGTGCGCCGCGGCTGCCCGGCCTTCGTGCGGGACGAGGCCGCCGGCGCGATCCGCCCGTCCCAGGGCTGGCTCGGCCGGGTGATCGACGCCCTCGGACGCCCCGTCGACGGGCTCGGGCCCCTGCCGCAGGGGCCGGAGATCTATCCCCTGCGGGCCGACCCGCCCCCGGCCCATGCGCGGCGCCGGGTGGGAACGCCGCTCGATCTCGGGGTGCGCTGCATCAACACCTTCCTGACCATGTGCGCCGGCCAGCGCATGGGCATCTTCGCCGGCTCTGGCGTCGGCAAGTCGGTGCTGCTCTCGATGCTCGCCCGCTACACCGCCGCGGACGTCGCGGTGATCGGCCTCGTCGGCGAGCGGGGCCGCGAGGTGCAGGAATTCCTGCAGGACGATCTCGGGGCGGCGGGCCTCGCCCGCTCGGTCGTGGTGGTGGCGACCTCCGACGAGCCGGCCCTGATGCGCCGCAACGCCGCCTACGTGACGCTCTCGGTCGCCGAGCATTTTCGCGATCAGGGCGCGCGGGTGCTCTGCATGATCGACTCGATCACCCGCTTCGCCATGGCCCAGCGCGACATCGGCTTGGCCGCGGGCGAGCCGCCGACCGCCAAGGGCTACACGCCGACCGTGTTCTCCGAGCTGCCGCGCCTCTTGGAGCGGGCCGGGCCCGGGGTGGGGGAGGGGACCATCTCGGCGCTCTTCACGGTGCTGGTCGAGGGCGACGACCACAACGAGCCGGTGGCCGACGCGGTGCGGGGCATCCTCGACGGGCACATCGTGATGGAGCGCGCCATCGCCGAGCGCGGGCGCTACCCGGCGATCAACGTGCTGCGCTCGGTCTCCCGCACCATGCCGCGCTCCTGCGACCCGGCCTTCCTGCCGGTGGTGCGGCGCGCCCGCCGGGTGCTCGCCACCTACAGCGACATGGAGGAGCTGATCCGCCTCGGCGCCTACCGGGCCGGCTCCTCGGCGGAGGTCGACGAGGCGGTGGCGCTGATGCCGGATATCGAGGCTTTTCTGGGACAGGGTAAGGAAGAAGCAACGTCCATCGGCGAAGGTTACGCACGTCTCGCCCAGATCGTGGGGGCGGGTTGAGAGGCTGGTCCCGGCATGACCGGGCGGGGCCTCGATCGAAGCGTGGAGTGAGCGTCCCCCCATGAAATCGCGTGACACGCTGATCCGCCTGCGCCGCTTCCAGGTCGATGAGAAGCGCCGCCGCGTCACCCAGATCGAGATGATGATGGCCGACTTCCTGCGCATGGCGCAGGAGCTCGACCGAGAGATCGCCCAGGAGGAGGCCCGCGCAGGGATCTCCGACACCGCCCACTTCGCCTACCCGACCTATGCCCGCGCCGCCGCCGGCCGCCGGGACAACATGCGCCAGTCGGCCGCCGCGCTGGAGGACCAGCTCGCCGAGGCCAAGGCTGAGCTCGGCGAGGCCTTCGAGGACCTGAAGAAGGTCGAGATCTTGGACGACCGCGAGCGCTCCGCCGAGCGCGCCGCGGAGGCCGCCCGCGAGCAGGCCGCCATGGACGGCATCGGCCTCGGCCGCGCCCGGGCCTGAGCGTCCCTACCGCCGCGCCCTCGGCGCGGCGCGACCGTTCCGATTTCCGCGCGCCGCATCGCTGGCCCCGTGCCGCCGATGCGGCGCGCTCGCGCGTTGTTCCTCCAAGCCGCGCCGGCCGGACCGGTCGCACGGATCCGGGGAACGGGCGTGCCGCGAGCCGGCGCGATCTCCCTCTCTCTTCTCTGATATCCGTCGCCGTCGCCTTTGCGGGGGAGCGCCGCTTCGCGCCGGGCCGGGCCGAAGCCCCCTCGGCCCACGCTCCGCGTGCCCGGGACGAGCGCCGCGGAGGCGCCCGACCCGTTCGCGCCTTTCGCTACCGCGCGATCCCCGAAAGTCCCGGCCACGGGCTCGCGAGAGCCCCCGCATAGGGGGGCGATGCCGGTACCTCCTCTTCGGAGCAGCCGGGATCTTCGCCTGCCCCGTCGGCGGCGCCCAGCAGGAACCAGAGCAGGGCCGCGGTCTTGATCGAGAAGGGCGAGTCGCTGATGACGAGCAGCAGGCAGATATAGGTCGCGACGGCGCAGCGCAGGCGCCACGCATCCGCGCTGCCGATCGGCATCAGAACGAAGAGCAGCCACGCCGCCAGCCCGCCGACGAGCCCGATCTGGAGCAGCACGTAGGCGTAGCCCGCATCCGAGACGAACACCTTCTCGGGGCTGATCCCCAGCACGCCCTCGACGGGCAGCGCGGTGATGATGTCGGCGGCCACCAGCAGCCGCCCGACGAAGTTGTTGGTCCGGTCCGATGCCGTGCTCTCGAAGCCGCAGATCGCGAGCGCCAGCAGGATCGCGCAGGGCAGCGCGAACCAGAGCAGGCGCGGCAGCCGGTGGGCCGCCAGCATCGCGGCGGCAACCGCCACGCAGGCCACGGCGCCGAAGCGGGCATCCGCCAGGATGATGGTCACGGCCGCGCAGCCGAACAGCAGCGCCCGGCCGCGCATGCCCGGCCGGTAGAGCCCCCAGGCGAACAGGATCGCGCCGAAATTGCCCGCCGAGACCGGCTCGAGGAAGACCGAGGAGACGCGATGCGGCCCGAGGAAGGGCAGGATCGTGCGCGCGTCCGGCCGCACCCCGCTCACGAAGAGCGAGCCGGTGAGGCCGTTGATCTCCGCCGCCGTCATGGTGCCGCGGGCGATGTAGTAGCGCACGATGTTGAAGCACTGCTCGTAGACCGGCAGGGCCGCGTACTCGAACACGCCCATCGCCACCACGACGAGCCCCGCGGCGAGCGCCGCGCGGTCGGCGTCGCGGATGTCGGGCGCGCGCAGGCCGAGATTGTAGAAGGCGACCGGGATCAGCAGGTCGCGGATCATCTTCGGGTCGGTCGAGCCCCGCAGCACGAGGATCAGGATCGCGTAGGCCGCCAGGGCCGCGAGGACCAGCCAGGGGCCGGCGCGCGCGTCGAGCGCGAAGGCCAGCGCCAGCATCACGATGCAGGCCTCCGCACCGGCGACCGTGCCGCCGGTCACGGGCAAGCCGACCGTGTTGAGACAGCAGAGCCCGGCGTTGAACAGGAGCGCGCCCATCAGCGCGCAGTGCGCGGCGCGCGACTGGTAGGGCGCCCGCGCGTCCACGGCGGTCACGCGGGTCTCACGGCCACGGCGGCGGTCCGCGGCACCGTGCGGCGGGCGATCCGCGCCCGGGCCGGCTGCGCCGCGACGATCCCGATCAGGCCCGCGCGCCGGAAGCGGCCGCTCCCGTCCAGGATCTCGATCACCCGCTCGAGGCCGCCGCGCGTGGTCCGCCCCGGGGCGATCACCAGCACGATCGCGTCCGAGGTCTCGGGGATCGCGAGCCAGCTCTCGCCGTCCGTGAAGTCGCGCTCGGTGACCACCAGCCCGTGCGCCGCCGGGGCCGGCAGCGGCCGGAGGCCGATGCTACCGTCGCGCCCGCCTGCGGGCTCCGCGAGCGTCCGCTGCGGGCGCAGCGTGCCCGGCACGAGGCGCGCCGGCTCGCCCAGCCGGATCAGGAGCTCGGTGAGGATGTGGGCCGTGCGCAGGCGCTCCGCTCCGAGCCCCTCGGAGGCGACCGTGATCGTCGCGCCGGACCGGGCGGCGAGGCGGTCGCGCAGCGCCCGGGCCACCGCGACGAGCGCCTGCTCGGCATCCGGATCGCCGCGCCCGGCGCGGTGCTGCGCGGGCAGTCGTGCCCAGACAGGCAGGCCGGAGGCGCTCAGGGCGGCGGCCGAGGCGAAGGTCCCGCGCCAGCGATCGAACAGGAAGCCGGCGGCGAGGCCCAGCACGGCGCCGACCAGGGTGCCGGCCGCGGCGATGATCGGCATCGGCGTGTCGGAGGGCTTCAGCGGCGGCGTGGCCTGGGAGACGATCTGCGAGTTGCTCGGATTGATCACCTCCTGCTGTTCGAGGTCCTTGGAGCGGCCGAGCACGAGGTTGTAGGTGCGCCGGATCGCCTCGGCCTCGCTCTCGAGCTGGCGCAGGCGGATCCCCTCCTCGTTGCTGCTGGTCTGCGACGAGACCAGCGCCTCCGCCCGCCGGCGCAGGAGCTTCAGGCCCTCCTCGCCGCGGCGCACGTCCTCGTCGATGGTGCGGCGGATGCGGTCGGCCTCCGCCGCGATCAGCCGCACGGTCGCGGCGCGCTGGGCCGCGAGCGCGATCATCTGCGGGTGGTTCTGGCCCAGGCTGCGCGAGAGCTGGGCGATCTCCTGCGTGCTCTGGGCGTGCTGGGCGCGCAGTGAGATCATCACCGCGGAGGCGCCCGCCTCCGGCGTCGCGGGCGGCCCGTCGGCGGCGGCCCAGGCCTTGGCCTTCTCGCGCCGGCCGGAGAGCCGGGCGAGCTCGGCTTCCGCCGTGGTGATCTGCCCGTAGAGGTCGCGCAGCTGCTGCGAGACGAGAAGGCCGGACTCGCCCGAGCCGATCAGCCCCTTGTCGGCCCGGTAGCGCTCGACGGCGAGATCGGCCCGGTCGAGCTGCCCGCGCAGGTCGTTGAGCTGCGTCAGCAGCGTGTCGTTGGCGCGCCGGACCGCGGCGAGGCGGTCGCTCGCCGCGACCTCGAAATAGACCGCCGCCACCGTGTTGGCGATCTCGGCGGCGCGGCGCGGCTCGGGATAGGACGCGCTGAGCTGGAAGATCAGCGAGGTCTCGACCCGGCGCACGATCAGACGCTTGCGCAGGGCCTCGAGCGCCAGGCCTGCCCGGTCGATGCCGGGCTTGGCCCCGCGCACGAGGACCGGGTCCTCGGCGAGGTTCAGCCGCGCGACCACGCGATCCAGCACCTTGGCCGACAGCAGAATCAGCGACTGGCTCTCGAGGTTGGCGAAGTCGAGCTGCGCCGGCGTGTCGGTCCGGGCGAGGCCGCGCCCGACGATCTGGAGGGCCTGCGGATCGATCAGGATCTCGACGCTCGCGCGGTAGCTCGGCGTCTGCTTGAGCGCGAAGAGCGCACCGAGCCCACCGGCCATCAGGGCGCCCGCCACGATCCAGAACCAGCGCCGCCGCGCGGAGCCCCAGAGGTCCGCGAGCGTCCCGCCGGCCGGGGCGCCCGCGGGAGCGCCCGATGCTGCACCGGAAGGGCGGGGCCCCGGGACCGATCCGGTCGGCGGCAAGGCCCGCACCTGTTCCAAGACGTCACTCCGGTCGACGCAACACTGCTCGGCTCCAGAAATACTGTCCGATTGGTGACCAATCCCCACCGGTCGGCGCGAGTGACGCCTTCTCAATCTGAGACACGCGCTGAGACACGCGGCCCGTCCGACCGGTGCCGGTCCGCGGATTGGGCATCCTGAACCAGGCGCGGGACGGCCGCTCGACGAACCGGTAGCTCAGCCCCGCCAGGAGCGTGGTGGCGCCGACGATGCCGAGTGCCGCCGCGAGGTTGAGGAGCGGGCCGCCGAGATCGACGCTCGCGCCGGCCGCCGGAATCGAGGAGCGGGGCACCGCGTAGTGCAGTCCGGTGAGGACGACCTGCAGCACCGGCAGGTGGAGGAGGTAGATCGAGAAAGACCAGCGGCCGAGCGTCTGGGGTAGCCAGTGCCTGGCCGCGGCCGAGACGGTCCCGCGGCCGTGCGAGAACAGCGCGATCGCAGCGCTGAAGACGAGGGGTGCCCCGTAGGCCCAGTTTCCCGGCGGGACCAGGGTGGCGACCCCGAGGAGGAGGGCGAGCGCCAGGGCCTCGGCCCGGCCCGCCCAATGGTCCGGAACGCGCGCCGCATCGCGCAGGCAGTAGGCGAAGCAGCCGACGAACAGGTCGAACAGGCAGCGCAGGATGCCCCAGTCCTGGATGGCGAACAGGGTCCCGGGGCTCGCCGCGTGCAGGGCGAGGGCCGCGAGCAGGGCCAGTCCCGCGAAGGTCCAGCGCGCCCGCGGCCCCGCCAGCATCACGGTGCCGGCCAGCACCAGCGAGGCGTAGAACTCGACCGCGATGCTCCAAGAGGGGAAGTTCCAGCTGAACTCGCCGAAGGTGAGGAAGTCCTGCAGGAACAGTAGGTGGGTGAGCACCTCGACCGGCCGGTGCGCCGCACCGAAGGGCGGCGTCACCACCGGTGTGCCCGGATGGCCCGCGAGGTAGACGAGGCGCGCCACCTCCAGCGCGACCAGCAGCCCGAGTGTCGCGGCGTGGAGCGGCCACAGACGCCCGAACCGGGCCAGCATGAAGTGCAGCGCCTGGCGCGGGCTCGCCAGCCGGTCTCCGTAGCCGTGTAGCAGGACGAAGCCCGACAGCACGAAGAACACGTCGACGCAGAACTGCACGTTGTCGAAGCGCGGCGCGCCGTGCAACGGGTGCGCGAACGGCATGTGGAAGAAGGCGACCGCGAGCGCGCAGACGCCCCGCAGGGCGTCGAGCGTTTCGAAACGGGACGCCGATCCCGGTCCCGTATCCGACCTCTGTTCCATCGTCGCGCGTTCCCGTCCGGCAGCGGGAGCGGCGCGCGCTCCCTCGATCCCGGGCAGCAGGACCGATGCCGTAACGAGATGTGAATCGCCGTCTCGATCCGGGTCTAGGGTCGGTTGGTTTCTGGTTTACCACGGATCCGGAACGGGTTTGACTTTCTTTCGCTCCGGGTTTTACCTGTAAAACAGGCTAATTTACAGGAGACCGTGATGGTTTCGCCGGAAGCAATTCGCAATATTCTCGCGCGGAACGAGGCTCTCGCCCCGATCGCCGGGGAGATCTCGGAGGACGAAAACCTGTTCGACAAGGGTCTCGACTCGTTCGGCTCGGTGCAGCTCATGCTGGCGCTGGAGGAGCACTTCGACGTCGAGTTTCCCGACCATCTGCTGAGCCGGAAATCGTTCTCGACGATCCGCAGCATCCGCGAGACCGTCTCGAGCCTGGTCCAGGCGGAAGCCGCCTGACCATGCTGGCCGAGCGCTTCGCCCGCGCCGCCTCGGTGGCGGCGCTTCACGCCGACGCGGTGGACCGCGAAGGCCGCTTCCCCGCGGAAGCGGTCGCCGCCCTGAAGGCCGAGCGCCTTCTGGGCCTCCAGATCCCGCGGCAGTTCGGCGGCGAGGGCTCCGGCCTCACGGACATCGCGGAGGGCTGCTTCGCGCTCGGCCAATCCTGCAGCGCGGCGGCGATGGTCTTCGCCATGCACCACATCAAGGTGTCGAGCCTCGTCAGCCACGGGCTCGACAGCGCGTGGCACTGCCGCCTGATGGAGCGGATCGCGGGCGAGCAACTGCTCGTCGCCTCCTCCACCACCGAGGCCGGCATCGGCGGCGACCTGCGCAACAGCCTCTGCGCCGTCGAGGCGGAGGGCGCGACGTTCGCCCTGGGCAAGGACGCCTCGGTGATCTCCTACGGTGCGCAGGCCGACCTGATCCTCGCCACCGCCCGGCGCAACGCCGAGGCGGCCACCTCCGATCAGGTGCTGGTGGCGCTCATGGCCGACCAGATCACGCTGGAGCGCACCAGCACCTGGGACACGCTCGGCATGCGCGGCACCTGCAGCGACGGCTTCCGGCTGGAGGCGCGCGGCGTGCCGGTCGAGCAGATCCTGCCCAAGCCCTTCGCGGAGATCGCCGCGCAGTCGATGCTCGCCGCCTCGCACCTGCTCTGGAGCAGCGTGTGGTTCGGCATCGCGAGCTACGCGGTCGACCGCGCCCGGGTCTTCGTGCAGGCCGAGGCCCGCAAACGGCAGGGCCAAGTGCCGCCGACCGCGCTGCGGCTCGCCGAACTGTCGAACGCGCTGCAGGCCATGAAGGCGACGCTGGTCTCGGCGCTGCGCCGCTTCGAGGACGCGCAGGGGAACGCCGACCTTCTCGACTCGCTCGCCTTCTCGGTGATGCTCAACAACCTGAAGACGACCGCCTCCGACATGGCGGTCGACATCGTCCAGCGCGCGCTCGGGATCGTCGGACTCGCCGGGTACAAGAACGGCACCCCCTTCAGCCTCGGCCGCCCCTTACGCGACGTCCTCTCGGCGCCGCTGATGATCGGCAACGACCGCATCCTCGCCAACACCGCCAAGCTCCTGCTCGTGCAGAAGAGCGCTGGCCAGCTCATGAGCGCGTGATGGAATCGCTAGCTTCCGCCCCGACCTTCTGCGAGCCCCTCGACGACGACGGCCTCTCCGAGCCGACCTTCCTCGACCGGCTCTTCGACCAGGGCCTCCTGGTCCGCACGGGCGTCGACGGCCTCTACGGCCGCAGCGGCGCCTTCGAGAGCGTGGTCGAGGCTCTCGACCGGCTGATCGGGCGCCTCGGTGCGGCCGACAACGCCGAGGTGCTGCGCTTTCCCCCCGGCATGAGCCGCCCGGCCTTCGAGCGCTCGGGCTATCTCAAGGGCTTCCCGAACCTCGCCGGCACCGTGCACAGCTTCTGCGGCCACGAGGGCGAGCACGCGAAGCTGCTGGCCTGCGTCGAGGCCGGTGAGGACTGGACGGCGGGCCAGAAGGCCACCGACATCGTGCTGACGCCGGCCGCCTGCTACCCACTCTACCCGGTCGCGGCGGCCCGCGGGGCGCTCCCGGCGGAGGGCCGGCTGTTCGACCTGCAATCCTACTGCTTCCGGCGCGAGCCCTCGCTGGAACCGACCCGGATGCAACTCTTCCGGATGCGCGAGTACGTGCGCATGGGCAGCCCCGACCAGGTGCTGGCCTTCCGCGAATCCTGGCTGGAGCGCGGCACCCAGATGATCCGCGACCTCGCGCTCCCGCTCGCGATCGACGCCGCCAACGACCCGTTCTTCGGGCGCGCCGGCCGCATGCTCGCCAACAACCAGCGGGCACAGGGGCTGAAATTCGAGCTGAACGTGCCGGTCAACAGCGTCGAGAAGCCGACCGCCTGCCTCAGCTTCAACTACCATCAGGACCATTTCGGCACGACCTGGGGCCTTACTCAGGCCGACGGCAGCGTCGCCCACACGGCCTGCGTCGGCTTCGGGCTGGAGCGGATCACCCTGGCGCTGCTGCGCCATCACGGCCTCGACCTCGCCGCCTGGCCCGAGGCCGTGCGCCGGGTGCTCTGGGGCTGAGGCGGTGAGCGCCGCCCTCGACCTAGCGCGGCCGGAGCCCGCCCCGGCCTACATCGCGCACCCGCTGCACGCCGCCGACCGGCACTGGCCGGAGACGAACTGCTACGTCGATCTCTGGATCGAGCTGCTGCACGGGCGCGGCCTGGTGCCCGAGGCGCTGCTGGGCTTCACCCTGCGGCAGGATTTCGAGGGCGACCAGTTCACCTTCTTCAAGCCGCCTTCCGCCGACATCGACCGGCTCTACGGGTTGGAGATCCACGAGCTCGCGGTCTACGACGGGCTGGAGCGGCACGCCCTCGTGCAGGCCGCGCGCGGCTGCCCGGTCCTTGTCGAGGTCGACGCGCTCTACCTGCCCGACACCGCGGGCACGACCTACGGCCGGAGCCACGCCAAGACCACGATCGGCATCCTGGCGCTCGACCCCGGGGCCAGGACGCTCGACTACCTGCACAATGCCGGCCGCTTCACGCTGTCGGGCGCCGATTACGAGGGCATCTTCGCCCCCGCCGCGCTGCCGCCCTACGCGGAGTTCGTGAAGGCGGGTGCCCCGCCGCTGCCGGACGCCGAGCTCCCGGGCGCGGCCCTCGACCTGCTCCGGCGCCATCGCGCCCGGGCGCCGGCGCGGAACCCGATCCTCGCCTTCCAGGCGGCACTCTCGCGAAGCGCAGACGCGCTGGTCGAGCGCTCGCTCGGTGTGTTCCACGCCTATGCCTTCAACACCACGCGCCAGCTCGGAGCGAACTTCGAGTTGCTCGGCAGCCACCTGCGCTGGCTCGACGGGCACGGCGCGGCCGATCTCGCAGCGGCGGCCGAGGCGGCGGGGACGCTGGCACAGGAGGCCAAGACCTTCCAGTTCCAGCTCGCCCGCGCCTTCCACCGCCGCAGCGCGCAGAACCTCGGCGCGCGCCTCGACAACGCGGCGGCACAGTACGATGCGGTGTTCACGACGCTGGATCGTGCGCTGGCTTGAAGGTCCTCCTGTGCGGTGCGGACCCCCCTTCCCCGCGTGCGGGGAAAGGGGGTCCGCACCGCACAG
>NZ_BPQM01000015.1 GCF_022179245.1 Methylobacterium gregans | reverse complement strand
GCCCGCCCTCGTCGCGGGCCTGCCAGAAGCCGGCAAGATCGATCGTGGTGACCGGGTCATCGGCATCGTTGGTGATGAGCTTGAGTGCGCCCTGGAAGACTGTCGAGGTCGCGTCGACGTTGGTGGTCGGCGGCGTGTAGGCCGCGCGGTTGAAGTTGACGGTGACGTTCACTGACGCCCCCGGCGCGATCGAGAGTCCATCGAGCTGGGCCGGGTTGGCGAGCAAGAAGGGGCCGCTCAGCTCGTGATCGGTGAGCGTCAGGGCTTCCGTACCCGTGTTGGTGATCCGCACGGTGCCGGAGGCCTTGAAGTCCCGGTCCGCCGCATCGGGCGCCACGAAGTCCGGATCCTCCAGGAAGCTGAAGTGCAGGCGGTTGTCGAAGAAGGCCGGGTCGAGGCTCTGGACCGCGATGTCGGCGTTCGGGTTGCCGGGCGCGCGGCCGATGTCGAGGTAGTCGAGGGCGCTCGCCCCCGGCGCGTCCGACACGATCCGCAGGCGGTACTCCGTGCCGGCCTTGAGCTCGAGGTAGACCGAGGTCTCGCCCGCCGTGCCGACGCCCGGGAAGGCGCTCTCGTCCACCGCGACGCCGTTCAGGAGCCAGGTGAGACCCTGCCCGTTCGCGGCGTTGGCGTTGGCGGCGGTGTCGATCTTGTAGACGCCGTCGGCCGAAACCGTGAAGAAGAACTCGACGGCGCTGCCGTTGACGACATGCGCCGAGCCGTTCTGGGTCTCGAGCTCGATCCGCCCGCTGCCCACGATGTCGGCGTAGTCGGGCGTGAAGACCGAGATCGGCGCCTTGGTGACGCGCAGGTAGTCGAGGTTCGGTGCGATCCCGCCCGGCGCGGTCAGCGCGATGGTGTTGACCCCAGCCTTGAGCTGCAGCGTGGCCGTCTGCGGGCCCCAGACGTCCTCCGCCGCCGAGCTGTTCGCCGTGAAGGGCAGCGTCTCGCGGGCCTCGCCGTTGACCGCGAGCGTCATTGGGCGAGCCGTCTTGCCGACGCCGAGCGCGTACAGGATGTCGACCCCGTAGGTCCCGGCCGTGCCGACCTCCACCGTCCAGGTGATGGTCTCCGTATCGGGGCCGACGAAGTCAACGAAGGCGCCCGACTGGTTGCGGTTCTCCGTCACGACCGCGGGCGCGCCGCCGAGCGCCGCCTTCTCGGCCTCGTAACGGAGGTAGGTGACGCCGTTGACCACCGTCTCGCCGTCGTTCGGCACGGTGCCGGTCGCAGCCGGCACGAGCACGACGAGTTGGTCGATGTTCGGACCCGTGGCGTTCACGGAGCGCAAGGTGACGCTGTTCTGCCCGGCCCACTAGACTGACCGGAATTTCGATCTCCGCCCAGTTCGTCCAGCCGTCGGTCACCGTCGCGGTCGCGGTCGGCGCGAAGGACTGGAGCTTGACGATCGAGCCGTTGACCTCGAGCTGCAACGGCCGGTCCGCCGTGCCGCCGTTGGCGTAGCGGAACTTCAGGACCGCCGGCCCGGCCTTGTCCGCCGAGAAGGCGAAGGTCATGAAGTCGGCGTTCGTCGAGCCGAAATCGGCGTAGCCGCCCGGCACTCCGTCAGTGTTGCTGGTGTTGCCGTCGGTGCCGAAGGCCCCCGGCCGGAGCCCGTTGACGTAGCCAGGGCCGGTGACCCCCTGCTCCGGATTGGCGGCATCGCGGATCTGGATCTGCGCGGCCGAGCCGGTGGGAACCGTGACGGCGGTGCCGTCCGCGGGCGTGCGGTCCTCGGCCTGGATCGTCACGAGCGTGACGTAGTCCGGGGTCGTCGGCTCCTCGCCCGGCGTGAAGGTCGTCGAGGCGGCGGCCTGGTTCAGCGCGTCGTCCGTGACCCTGATGCGGGCGGTGACCGCCCCCGAGAGGCTGCCGAGATCCGCGGTGAAGCGGTTCTGCCCGTCGAGCGTGACGGTGGTCTCCGCGCCTCCGTTGAACGACACGCGGATCGCCGTGATGTCGCTGTCGAGGCCGTTGATCTGGAAGATCGCGGCCGCCGGGTCGGAGACGTCGAGCGCCACGAGGGCGAGGTTGCCGCCCTCGTCGGCCGTGAGATCCGCCGTCACGCCGCCCGGGGCCGGCGTCAGGAGTATGAGCTGGCTCGCTCCCGTGCCGCGGTTCAGCGTCATCAGGTAGAGCTGGCCGGTGACCGGGTTCTCGATGATGTCGAGCGGGTCGATGTAGTTGTTGATCACCGAGCCGTCGGGACGGCGCAGCACGTCGTCGCCGATGATGTTGCCCTGGCCGTCGACCTTGATGACGCGCACGTTGTCGCCGGTCGAGAACTGGGCGAAGAGGATCGACCCCTTCAGGTTCGGGCCGAAGGCGTTGCCCTTGTACTCCGTCGCGCCGTTGGGCGAGCGGTTGTAGCCGAGGTTGTAGACGCCATCGAGGTCGTAGTTCGCGTCCGGCCTGACGCCGGTCTGGTAGCCGTCGGTGTTGCGGTTGCCGTCATTGCCGCCCACGACCTCGTTCGGATCGAGACCGGACGTCGGGTTGCCGCCGTTTAGGACGTACTGGTCGCGCAGCACGTTGGGGTGGCCGTAGTACTTCCCTTCCTCGACGGTGAAGAAGTAGTCGTACTGCTTGGGCGAGTTCGCGATGACCGTGTCGAGGCCCGGCTGGGTCGGGTCGTTCGGCGTCCGACCGCCCGAGGCCGTGCCGTTGGTCGGCACGTAGAGCTTACCGTTCGAGTGCCAGACGAGGTCGTAGGCGTTGCGGACGCCGGTGGCGAAGATCTTGAGGACGGCGTCCGAGGCGAAGGGATTGTAAGAGCCCGGGTAGGTTCCGTCCGCGTTGAACGCGCTTGCCGGGAAGGTCTTCTTCGGGTCATCGGCGAGCGACACCGGCTCGGTGCGCACGTCGAAGCCGCCGTTGGGCGCGATGCGGCGCGGGTCGACCTCGAGGATTGCGGCATTGAGCAGGCGCTCGGGGCGTGCGCCCCAGGCGTCGTCCGGGGCACCGGCAGCCGAGTTGGAGCCCTGGCTGACGTAGAGGAGGTATTTCGGCTCGCCGGGCGTCGCCGCGTCCGGGTTGGGCCGGAACTCCAGACTGTTGGTCAGGTGGTCGCCGCCCGAGCGGGGCAGACCGTGGATGTAGGTCTCGGCGGTGACGCCCGCGAAGGAGCCGCCGGTGCCCAGCGTGATTTTGCTGACGCGGCCGGAGAATTCCGGCGTGTCGAAAGCCTTGGCCTCGCGCGGGATCGGCGCGTTGTCCGAGATCCAGATGGTGTTCGGGTTCTCGGGATCGAACACGAAGCCGACGATGCCGCGCCGGTCGCCGTCCGCTTCCTTCAGGTAGTCGAGGCTCAGCGTCTCCTGGGACGCCTTGTTGATCGTGCCGTTGGCGTTGACGCTCCAGCGGTGGATCTCGCCGGTGATCGTCGCGACGTAGAGCTTGCCGTCCGGCCCGAACTCGATCGACGTGTAGCCGCCGGCCCCGTCCACGAAGCCGTCGAGCAGCGTCTGGGTGCTGAAGGCCACCTCGCGCGGCACGTTCTCGACTGCCTTGCCGGTCACAAAGGTCGAGGTGAGATCTTGGAATTGCCGTAGGGCGCCATCAGGATCGGAGATGCTGCCGAGATCGAGGACGTCCTGGACCTTGAGCGTGTAGCTCGTGTTCTCCTTGAGCTGCTGGAGCGGGCGGATGGTCAGGGAGTCGGCGCCGCCCGAGATCTGGATGTCGATGGAGACCTCGGCGCCGGTCAGCGTCTCCACGAGCTTGACGTGGTCGACATGGGCGATGTTGGGGCCTCGGTTGCCCGTCGCCTGCAGCTGGACGCCGACGACGAAGCTGGAGCCCGGGTCGATGCCGGTCGGCAGCTCGCCGTTCGCGCCGAGCGCGATGGTGCGCTGGCCATCGAGGTTGTCGGCGACGGGTGCGACGAACAGGGAGTAGTCGAGGTCGGCCGCGCGGCCGTCGCCCGGGGTCAGATCGGCGACGCGCTCGATCTCGAGATGCTGGATCTCGGTGTTGGTGCCGCCGATCGAGTCGATCGTCAGGCGCCCGTCGGTCACCGTCACCATCTTGGTCACGAGCGTCGAGCGGAATCCGCCGCCGTTCTGCGACCCGTCGATCGGGTTGGCCGGCGTCCAGGCCGGCATGGCCGACTGGCCCTCGAGGTTGATCCGGTAGTTGCTGTCGAAGGCGCCCGCCGTGTCGCCGATCGACATGGTCACCTGATAGGTGCCGTTCTCAAGCGCCATCTCCCAGGCCCGCGCGCCGGCCGCGCCCGCGCCCGGATACTCGAAATGCGCGTAAGTCTTCTGGAGGTTCGTCGCGCCCGGCACGGTGTTCTTGTACCAGTGGGCGTTGGCGGGCTGGGCGGCCGCGATCGTGCCGTCGGCCGTGCCGTCGGCGACGCTCGCCTCCGTGACCCAGCCGTAGGTGAAGCCGTTGCCGCGGTCGCCGAAGGCGGCGCCGGTATCGGCCCGGTAGCCCTGGGGCGTCGCGTAGCCGGGCGGCAGCCCCTGCGTCGCCTGGCCCGGCGCCGGTTCGAAATTGACCTTGATCACCTCCTGGAAGCGGATCTGGTCGCGTGTGTCGACCGGCTCGCCGCCGTCGCGGCTGATCGTGACACTGTCGATGTTGGGGCCGTTGGCGCCCGCATTGGCGATGCGCACGAGGTTCTGCCCCGCCGCGAGGTCGAGTTCGACCGTCGCGGTGCGCCAGGCATCCCAGCCGTCGACCCCGGTCCCGGGGAACGAGACCGTCTTGGTGACGCCGTTGACGAGGACCGTCATCGGACGATCACCGTTCGGGGCGCCACCACCGTTCGAGTAGCGGAAGCTGAAGGTGTAGGTCCCAGCCTGGGGCGCCGAGACGTTGAACGAGGCGGCGTCGCCCGCCTGCGTGCCCATGTCCAGGTAGCCGGTGCCGGTGAAGCCGTCCCAGAGGCTGTTGTTGTCCACGTCGCGTGGCAGGACCCGCGTCTCGGGATTGGCGGCGGTCCGGGCCTGGGTGAGCTCGGCGGCCGTGCCGGTGGTATCGATCGGCGTGAAGGTCTCGGCCTCGATCGTCAGGTCGAACGGCTGGCTCGGCGTGGTCCCGTTCTTGTGGGTGAAGGTGATCTGATCAATGTTTGGCCCGGCCGTCGCGCCCGTCGGGATGGCGAGCTTGAGCGTGTTGGCACCCTTGGCGAGGGTGAGGTCGACCGTCTTCTCGATCCAGGACTCCCAGCCCGTGGCGGCGGTGCCCGTCCCGACGACCGGTCCCGGCACGAAGGCGACCGAGGTCGCGGAGCCGCCGTTCAGGGACAGGTCGAGCGGCCGGTCGGCGGTGCCGCCGTTGGCGTAGCGGAATGTCACCGCGTAGGTGCCGGCCTCCGGAGCGTCGACGCTGACGGTGATCGCGTCGCCCGCATTGCCGCCGAAGTCCATGTAGGCGCCGCCGTTCGCGCCGGCGCGGTAGTTGCCGCCCGAATCCGGGGCGGTCGCGGTGACGACGCGGGTGAAGGCGGCCTCCGTGGGCAGTCCCGTATCCTGCACCGTGACCTTGGCCGTGTCCTCCGCCTGGATCGTGAAGGGCGGAACCGTGACCTGTCCCGTGCCCACCGTGAAGGGCATCGAGGTCGAGGCCGTGTTGCCGGCCCGGTCGGTGACGTACACCGTCGCGGTATACGCGCCGGCGGCGAGGGCCGAGCCGTTCGCGACGAAGTCGCCGTCGGCGTCGGGGAGCACGGTCACACGGGTGGCGCCGCCGTCGAAGCTGATCTCCGTCTTGACGATGTCGGCGTCGCGGCCGGCGATCGTGAAGTTGATCGATTCCTTGGCCGCGCCCGTCAGGGGCACGTCGGGACCGGAGAGGAAGAGGTTGCCGTCCGCGTCGGCGGTGGTGTCGGTTGGCGCGGTGATCTCGATGCGGTCGAGGTTGGGCCCGTTGGTCCGGCCGGCCGGGATCGCGAGGGAGAAGGTGTTCACGCCGGCCTGGAGCTGGACCGCCTGCGTCAGCGTCCCCCAGACGTCGAAGCCTTCAGGCGCAACACCGGTCGCGTTGGGATCGGTCGAGGCGAAGGCCACCGATGTGGCCGCGCCGCCGTTGACCACGAGGTTCAGGGGCCTGAGGTCGTTGGAGGCGTAGCGGATGTTGAGGTTGTAGGTGCCGGCCTCGGCCACGGTGACCGTGTAGGTGACGCGGTCGCCCGCGTCGTTGCCGAAGTCGAGGTAGCCGGTGCCCGAGAAGTCGGGGCGCAGGCCGCTGCCTCCCGGGAACTGGGTGCCCATCTCAGGGTTCGTCGCGCTGCGCATCTGCGTCGACGAGGCGTCGGCGGCGGCCGCGAGGACGATCGCGCCGCTCTCCGCCTGGATGACGATCGGCTCGAAGGGCTCGGGCTCTTCCGTGCCGGGCGCTTCCACGCTCACCGTGAAGGAGACGGGCTGCGAGCTCGCCTCGCCGTCGGTCGCGAAGACGGCGACCTCGTAGGTGCCGGCGGGAACCGTTCCGGCGAGCTTCAGGACACCGTTCTCGACCGTGAAGCCGGCCGGCAGATCCGCGCCGCTCGCCAGCTTGACGACGAGGGTCGCCGCGTCGCCCGCGTCGGGATCGGTGGCGCTGAGGGCCGCGAGGTTGATCTCGCCCCCTTCGCCCGCCTCGAAGGTCTGGGCGCCGATGGTGCCGGACAGGACCGGCGCCTCGTTGAGGTCGTTGACGCGAAGCGTGACGCTCGCCACCGTGGCGTTGCCCTTGGCGTCGGTCGCGGTGACGGTGACCTGCGTACCGTCGTCGGTCTCGTGGTCGAGCGAGGTGCCCGCGGCCAGCTTCAGCTCGACGGCGCCCGTGGTCGCGTTCTTGGCGATCACGAGGCGGGGATCGGCGGTGGTGAAGGTGACGGCGTCGTTCTCGGCGTCGACGGCCGACAGGACGCCGACCACGGCACCCGCCGCGTTCTCGTCCACGGAGCCCGTCAGCGTCACGGCCGAGGGGGCGGTGTTCGGAGTCTCGACGCGGGTGAAGGCCAAGCGGTCGATGCGCAGCGACTCCCCGCCCTGGGCCTGGCCGGCCAGCGTCGCGATCGTGTCGGCACCGACATAGACCACCGTGTCGAAGGCAATCGCCTTGAGGTTGCCGGCCTGCGAGGTCGCTCCGCGCGGCGCGGTCGGGTCGACGAAGATCCCGGCTCCCGCGTCGTTCAGGGTGACGGTGCTCGATCCGCCCACCGTCAGCTTGGTGTCGCCGACCGTGACGGAGACGGTGCTCGCGCCGTCGGTCTCGTCGAAGGCGTAGAGCGTCACCTTGTAGTAGCCGGGCGCGAGGCCGTTCTTGGCAAGCTCGGTGGAGACCGAGCCCTGGCTCCCCTGATTGAGGAGGATGAGGCGGTCGCCCGAGGCCGTAGTTGAGCCCGTGGCGAAGAAGCCGGCGGCCGCGCCGAGGTTGGTGAAGGCTTCCGCCTCGACCGAGACGACGTCGCCGGTCTGCGGCCCCTCGACGACGAGGTTCAGTGTGATCGTGTCGGACAGGCCCGAGGCGTCGGTGGCGCGGACCTTGATCTCGAAGGTCCCGGCCGCCGTCGGCGAGCCGGAAACGTAGCCCTCCTCGTTCATGCTGAGGCCGTCAGGCAGCCCCTCGACCGACAGGGTGAGCGCGTCGCCGTCCGGATCGCTGAAATACTCGGCGAAGCTGTTGACGTCGAAGCCGTCGAAGGCGGCTCCCACGGAGCCGAAATAGGGCTCCAGAGCCACATCCTCGGCAACCGGCGCCTCGTTCACGTTCTCGACCGTCAGCGTGAAGCTGTCGCTCGCCGACACCTTGCCGTCACTCGCGGTCACCGTGACGGTGAAGACGCCGTCGCCGAGGGCCGTGACGGGGCCCGTCAGCACGCCGTCGACGATCGCCAGGGTGGCCGGCGCCGGAACCTCGGTGCCGGCGCCGTTCCTGATGACGAAGCCGTAGGTCAGGGCGTCGCCGTCGGCGTCCGCGAAGGGCAGGTCGATCTCAAGCGAGCCGTTCTCCGGAACGGTGCGGTCGGCGATGCCGCCGCCGACGACTGTCGGAGCGCGGTTGGCGACCTCGGCCATCCTCTCCACGAACTGGAGGTTCGAATAGCTCGACGAGCCGAGGCTGGCGCGGCTGTCGTCGTCGTTGACGAAGACAAGCGAGGCGATCGTCTTGCCCGCATGGGCGCCGAGATCGATCTCGAAGCGCAGCGTGCCGTCCGCGTTCGGCGTGCCCTTGCCGCGCAGGTCGATGAAGCCCTGTTGGTTCTGGGTGCCGCCGAGCTGATAGATGCTCCGGTCCGCGTCAAAGGGATCCTGATCGAAGTCGAAGCCGACCGCGACGATCTCCGGAACCTTGGCACCCGTGCCGATCGCGACGTCGAAGACGAGCTTGGTAGTCGCGGTCAGCTCGTAGGCCTTGTCGATCGCGGCGCGCTTCCAAAGGTTGCCGTCGAGAGACAGTCCGGCGCCGCCGTCGAGAAGGGCCGGGCCCTGTCCACCGTCCTGCGGGCGGTCCTGCGCCGAATAGGGCGTGATCGCGCCGAGCTTGATCGCCACCGGCCCGCCCTCGTTCACGTCGGCGACGGTGACGGCGATCGTCTTCGTGGTGGTGAGCTTGCCGTCGGTCACGGCGACTTCCGCCGCGAGGGTCTTGTTGGCAAGGGTCTCGAAGTCCGGGGCGGTCTTGAAGGTCAGAACGCCGGTCGCCGCGTCGATCGAGAAGAGCGCGTTGTCGCTCGAGGCATTCGCGGTCAGCGCGTAGGTGAGCCTGTCGGCGGCATCGGCGTCGCTCGCCTGGACGGTGCCGACCGCCGTCTGGTTCTCGTCGGCGGTGAAGGCACTCGACGCGATCACCGGGGCGCGGTTGACCACGTCGTCGGACGGGTCGTTGGTGACCGTGACGGTCAGGGTCTTGGTGACGCGGGCGGTGCCGTCGAAGGCCTCGACCTCGACCGTATAGGCGTTATCGGCACCGGCATCGCCAGGCGCCTCGAAGTTCGGCGCGGCCTTGAAGCGCAGGGCGCCGGTGCGCGCGTCGAGAGTGAAGAGCGCGTTGTCGGTGGCGGCGTTGGCGGTCAGCGCGAAGTCGACGCGATCACTGTCGAGGTCGCTCGCCGAGACCGTTCCGACCGCCAGCGTGCCCTCCGCGACGGAGAAGCCGGTGCCGGAAACGACGGGCGTGGAATTGCCGGCCGAGAAGTCCGCCGTCGCGCCGGCCGCCGTGATGGCGATGGCGTCGATGTTGGGACCGGTGGTCGCTCCGGCGGGAATGGCCAGGGAGAAGCTGTGGGTTCCGGCCGCGAGCTGCACCGTCGTCTTCTGGATTGACCAGTTGTTGAAGCCTTCCGTCGCTCCGGGCGTGCTGGTGCCGGTGGCCACGAAGGCAAGGTTGGGCTGCGCCACACCGTCGAGCGTGAGGACGAGCGGGCGGGCGCTGTTCGAGGCGTAGCGGATCTGGATGTCGTAGCTGCCCGCCTCCGCGACGGTGAAGCTGTAGCTCGCACTGTCGCCGGCCGTGTCGCCGAAGTCGAGATAGCCGCTGCCGCTGAAGCCCGGGCGCAGCCCGTCGACGACCCCCGCCGGCGAGGGAGTCTCACGGTTCCACGGATTGCGGATGGTGGTGTCGATCGTGTTGGTGTCCGTGTCGAGGATCGTCAGCCTGCCGGCCTCGGCCTGGATCAGGATCTGGGTGAACGGCTTCACCGGCGCGCCGACCGCCAGCGTGAGGGCGACGGGGCCGGAGTTCAGGGTGCCGTCGGTCGCGAAGATCTCGACCGGGTAGGTGCCGGGCGCGACGCCGTCCGCCACGACGAGCGCGCCGTCCGCGACCGAGATGCCGGCGGGAAGCGTGCCGCTGGCCGCGCGAACGCCGAAGGTCGTCGGGTCGCCGTCGACGTCGGCCTTCGTCAGCCCTGCCAGCGAGACGCTGCCGCCGGTCGACGGAACGGTCGCGTTGGCAAGCGTACCCGACAGCGTCGGCGCCTCGTTGACGTTGGTGACGGTGGGCGTCACGCTCCCGGTGGTCGACGCCTTCCGGGCATCCGTGGCAACGATGCCGACCGTGGCGGGCGCCGCCTCGTGGTCGAGGCTCACGCCGTCCTTGAGCTTGAGCTGGGACCCGTTGACCACCTCGAAGCGCGCGTCGGTGGTGGAGAAGGTGACGGTATCGCCCTCGGCGTCGCTGGCCGACAGGGTCCCGACGATCGCGCCGGGCGCGTTCTCGGCGACCGAGCCCGTCAGGACGATGGCGGAGGGCGGGGTGTTGGATCCGCCCGTCGGGACGTCGTCCGACACATCGTTCGTGACGGTGACGGTCACCGCCTGCGTGACGGTGTTCTGCCCGTCCGAGACCGCGACCTGCACGCTGTAGACGTTGCCGCCGGTGCCGCGCGGCGCCTCGAAGTCGGGCTTGCTGATGAAGCGAAGCGCTCCCGTGCCCGCATCGATGGCGAACAGCGCGTTGTCCGCGCCGTTGCCGGTGAGCGAGAAGGTTAGCGCGCTGCTGTCCTGATCGGTTGCATCGACATCGAGGACACTGCCCTCGGTGTTCTCGACGACGCTCGCCGCGGTAGCGCTGGTGAAGACGGGCAGGAAGAAGGAAGGCTCGGCGCCGACCGCGGTAATCGCCAGGGCATCGAGGTTGGGGCCGGTGGGCGAGTTCGATGGGATCGACAATGATATCGTATTGTCGCCAGCATTCAAGGTAACGTCACGCGTCTGTACTCGCCAAGAGTTCCAGAGTGCATCGCCCGTGCCATTGCTCCCAGAAAAGGACACTTGAGCTAGGTTCGTGCCATTGACGTTGAGCGCTAGCGGCCGCGCAGTCGTGCCGCCATTCGCGTATCTGAAGTGTAGTGTGTATGTTCCTGCCTCTTGTACATCAACTTCGAACGTCACGCTGTCGCCGATTGAGCCGCTGCCGATGCCGAAGTCAACATATCCGTCGCCCGAGTAATTCGGTCGAAGATTGAACGAGTCTAACCCGACCTTGCCCCCGGCGGACTCCGGGTTAAGAGGGTCGCGGACCTGCGTGTTGTCCGCAACGGGTCCAGCGGTACGGTCGAGGACCTTAGCGTCTTCCGCCTGGATCAGAATGGTCTCGATGGCCATGGTGCGCTCCCGAAATCTCGTGACAGAGGGGCCCGCAAGGGCAGCATTCGAAAATCGTGATTGTTAATCTTGGATGATGTCCGCTGAAGCGAGGATCAGATCTCGCGGAAGCTCTTGCCCAGCGAGTCGACGAAGGGACGAACCAAGTAATCGAGCGTCGTGCGCTCGCCGGTCAGGACGTAGACGTCGGCCGGCATGCCCGCACTCAGCACCTGATCCGGACGCAGCGCCTTGATGTCGTCGGCGTCGACCTCGACCTTGGCGAGGAAGTAATGCTCGCCCGTGCGCTCGTCGGTCAGCCGGTCGGCCGAGATCGACCGCAGGGTGCCGTGAAACTGCGGCAGGTTGCGCTGGGCGAAGGCGGAGAAGACCACCTTGGTGCGCAGGCCGGCACGCACCACGTCGATGTCGCCCGGGCGGACGCGCGCGTCGATGATGAGCTTGGCCTCGCCCGGCACGATCTCGAGCAGCATCTCGCCGGGCTTCACGACGCCCGTCTCGGTCGTGACCCGGACGTTCATCACGGTCCCGCCGATGGGAGCCGCGACGGTGGTGCGGGCCAGGACGTCGGTGCGGGCCGGCAGCTTGCTGCGCAGCGTGGCGAGCTCCGTGCGGACGGTGCCGAGCTCCTCGTTGACCTTCTCGCGCATCTGCTGGCGCGTCGTCAGGAGCTCCATTTCGGTCTGGCCGATCGCCTGGTCGTTGCGGGCGATGCGGGACTTGTTGTTGGCGCGCTCGCCCCTGAGCTCGGCCTGCTGGCGCTGGAGCCCGAGCAGCCGCGGCACCCGCTCCAGGCCCTTCAGGAGCAGGATGTTGACCGAGTCGATCTCCTGCTGGATCAGCCGGAGCTGCGTGTCCTGGGCCGTGATCACCTCGCGCAGACCGTTGCTCTCCTCGCGCAGCTGCAGGATGCGCTGCTCGAGGATCCGCTCGCGGCCGGTCTGGGTCGCCTTGCGGCTCTCGAAGAGGTCCTGCTGGCCCTTGAGGACGGCGGCGACCGCGTCGGCCGAGCCGAGGGCGTCGATCGTCCCCGGCCGCAGGATCCGAGTGGCCTGGACCTGCTCGGCGGTGAGGCGCGCCTCGGTCGCCGTGAGGTAGAGCATGCGCTCGTGCAGCTCGCCGAGATCGGCGCGCGCCTGCGTCCCCTCCAGGGTGACGAGCGGCTGGCCGGGCGCGACGACGTCGCCCTCGCGCACGTGGATGGCGCGCACGATGCCGCCCTCGAGGTGCTGCACCGCCTTGCGGCTGCCGTCCGGACTGATCACGCCGGGCGCGAGCGCGGCGCTGGCGAGCGGGATCGCGGCGGCGAGGCCGCCGCCGAGCCCGAAGAACAGCAGGATCGCGGCCCAGCCCATACGGCGGGGGCCGCGCACATAGGCGGCGAGGGGACCGCCGGCGCCGGCCGGTGCGGCCCGGCGCCGGCGCAGGCTAAGGAGGCCGACGGCGAGGGCGGCGGCGGCCAGGCCGGCCGCGGGCGCCTGGAGGCCCGCCTCGCCGAGACGGGTCCAGAGCGCGACGCTCCCGGCCCGCGCGCCCTCCATCCAGGCGGCGAGATGCGTCTGGGCCTCGGCGAGGAGCGGGGCCGCGGCCTCGCGCAGGTCCTGGCTCGCCCGCTGGAGCGTCTCGAGAAGGCGCAGGGCCGCGGCCCGGGCCTCGTCCAGGGGCGCGAGGGCGCGTTCCGGTGCCGGCGCGGCCGGTTGAGCCTGAACGAGGCGGTCGTGAACGAACGGGGTCATCCTACTCTCCGGCCACGAGGCTCATGCCGGGCGTCCCGGCGGCGGTTGCGCGACCGCGCAGATCCGGGCCCGCGCCGTTCTGGACCTGGGCGATGATCTGCCTGAGGATCTCGTCGCGCGGTCCGAACCCGTCGACGAGGCCGTCCTTCAGCATCAGGACGGTGTCGGCCGTGCGCAGCATGTTCGGCTGGTGGGCGACGATCAGGACCGTGCGGCCCAGGCGCTTCAGCTCGGCCAGGGCCCCCATGAGCGCCCGCTCCCCGGCGGTGTCGAGGCTCGCGTTCGGCTCGTCGAGCACGACGAGGGCGGGATCGCCGTAGAGGGCGCGCGCGAGGCCGAGGCGCTGGCGCTGGCCGCCCGAGAGCCGGTGGCCGTGCACGCCCACATCGGTCTCGTAGCCCTCGGGCAGGCGCAGGATCATCTCGTGCACGTCGGCGAGCCGCGCCGCGCGGGCGACCGCTTCCGGCTCGAGCGTTCCCAGCCGGGCGATGTTCTCGGCCACCGTGCCGGCGAAGAGCTCGACCTGCTGGGGCAGGTAGCCGACATGGCGCCCGAGCGCGGCCGGGTCCCAGTTCCCGATCTCCGCGCCGTCGAGGCGCACATGGCCGTTGGTCGGCTGCCACGCGCCGACGATCAGGCGGCAGAGCGTCGACTTGCCGGAGCCCGAGGGACCGATGAGGCCGCAGGTCGTGCCCGCCTCGATCCGGGCATCGACGCGTTGCAGGATCGGCTCGGCGGCACCGGGCGTGGCGAACCGGACCGCCTCGAGCGTCAGGAGACCCTTGGGGGGCGGCAGGGGCATCGGCGGCCGCCGGTCGGGCAGGACGGCGAACAGCTCCTTGAGGTTGTGGTAGGCCCGCCGGGCCATGACCCAGCTCCGCCAGGCGCCGAGAGCGCGCTCGACCGGCGAAAGGGCGCGTCCGAGCACGATGGAGGCGGCGATCATGCCGCCCGAGCTGAGTTCGCCGCGCAAGGTCAGGTAGGCGCCGATGCCGAGAATGAAGACTTGGAGCGCAAGACGGACAGTCTTCGTGATGTTCGAGACGGCTTCGGTCACCTCGAGGGAGGCGTGCATCTTGGCATGGACGAGACGCTGCTGCTGCCGCCAGCGGGTGAGCAGGCTGTCGACCATGCCGAGCGGGCGCAGCGTCTCCGCGTACTCGATCGCTTGCTGCGATGAGACTTGCAGCGCACGAGATCCGGCCGCCGCCTGAGCCGCCACTGTCCGCGTCAGCAGGTCATTGCCGACCGCGAGCAGGAAGAGAAGCAATGCGCCGCCCACGGCCAGCATGCCGAGGGCGGGATGCATCAGCCAGACGACCACGATGAAGACGGGCATCCAGGGCGCATCCAGGAAGGCCAGTATTGCCTCCCCCGAGAGGAAGCCTTTCAGGTCCGCGACGTCGGCCTGACTGGCCTCGCTGCGGACACCGGCCAGCCGCGCATCGATGCCGCGCCGGATGACAGGTTCCGAGAGCTCGATCTCGATCCAGGTGCCAATGCGTGCGAGCAGACGACGCCGTGCATGCTCGATCAGGCCGTAGGCCCCGATACCGAGGGCTGCCGCGACGGTGAGCCAGACCAGTGTGTCGACCGATCCGCTGCTCAGTACGCGGTCGAAAACCTGCTGCATGTAGATGCTGCTGACGAGCATCAGGAGGTTCACAGCGAGGCTAAATATAGCGACAGGCCAAAGCTGCGCCTTCACCTGCGTGAGGCAGGCGGCAAAGAAATCTCTTGGCATTATTACAGCCCCCCAGAAGAGCCTCGACTGAGTCGAAAGCCATCGTCCGGCAGGGGTATTCGTACTCACACCTTCGTGAAGCTGTAAATATGGAATTCACCTTTCTCAGTACTTTTTACCACAAATTAACATAGGCTTATTACCATGCCCCTGAAGAGTTACCCCTTTCGAGATCATAATTAACATGGGTTAGTAGTAGACCTATCCCGCGAGGCAGGCGCACGTTTCTGGATCAATATTAATCCGTGCGTATCAGGCCGCCGGCATTATTTCCCTGAGTTATCTTCAGGTCATGCGGGACAGAGTGGCCGCTTGGCCGGCTCTGTCTGCTGCGGGCGTGTCAGCGTTTTTCAGGGAAATCACGGCTCACGCCCGTCGCCTCAGTGCAGTGCAGTGCAGTGCTGGTGTCTGCATGGCGGCGGGGAAGGCCAGCGAGTCCCCGCCCGCTTTCTTGGGTCTTACCCTCCGGGCGCACAGGCTCGGGGCGAGAAGCCGTCCGCCTAGGGCCCCTGTCCGCCACCGCCCCGGACGTCTCTCGCGACGAGAACACCGCGTGGCCACCGACCCAACCAAGCTCATCGATGCGCGCTCGAGACGCTCATGAATAACGCCCAGAAGTTCGCTCTGCCGGAGGGGACCGCTATCTACCGCGCGGCCGCCATCAAGCTGTTTCGGCGGCGCGGCAGCAACTTCACCGGCCCCATCGTCGCCGGGTGCTTGGGGGCCATCGCCCTGCTGTACCGCGGTCGCTAAGAGAAGACCGGCAAGCGCCTCAAGTCGCCCTACAGCCTGCGCTCCATGCGGCGGAACGGCGAGATCGCCTTCATGACCGACTGCGCCCGCAGGCGGACCCAGGGCACCGGCTTCGTGCTGCTTGTCGAGGCCGGCGTCGGCACCTGTACCGTTGAGTACATCGTTGCCACCGACCCGGATCGCATCCCACAAGACGCTGCCGCCGCGGCGCGGCGCGAGCCCGGCTGAACGCGCATCGCGTCGTCCTGCTGGACTGAGCCAGCCCGCATCGTGGGTGGGTTTTTTATCCGCCCCCCCCGGCCTCTGGGGAGCGGCGGGACCTCCGCGAGGCGCAAAAGGCACATTTACGACCTCGATCAGATCTTCGACCGGGCCGACCGTTCAGGTTGTGCTCTAGTACTGCATCAGGCTCACCGTGCCCATCCCGCCTTGATGGCGCGGGCGACGGCCTCCACGAAGAGGCGCGTCGTGGCCGAGACGAGGCAACCGGGCGGCAGAATCGCGTAGACGCCACCGCTCTCATTCCCGCTCCAGCCCCGTAGCACCTCGACGAGGAGCCGGCTCTCAGCGCGGGACCGGCGAGCCAATCAGCCGTGAAGGTGATCCCCGCTTCCTCGATAGCCACCCCGAGCAGCACCTCCGTGCTATCGATCACGAGCGCACAGGTCGGGCGCACGGTCTCGCACAGGACCGCCTTCATCAGCGGCCAGTCCATTCTGCCGCTGCCTCACTCGGCGTCGCCTCTTTGAGCGCTCGCCACCGGATTAGCGTAACCCGACCCGCCCTCGACCGACCAGCGGAAGAGCTCCGCTCAGGGTGGAAAGGGGGCTTTCAGACGAGCGGTCGTTACGCACAGCATCACTGCGTAGATCGGACGTTCGTCGAACCGATGATCGAGCGCTACGATGCGCTGTGCTGCCGCAGAGATCGAGGGACATCCACCACGTCACCCGTCCGGCAAAGCTGTGCCTCATTGGGGAACGGCTCGGCCGGTTGAGACGAGCGAGGCTGTAGGATAAGCGGGATCGTTCGGGGCAAGGGGGGAGCTGTGCCGATCGTGGAGGCGTCTGACGACGCAGATCTCGCGCGGCTGATCGGGTCTGTCGCCGAGGGCGACCGCAACGCACTGCGTGCGCTCTATGCCGCGACCGCCCCGAAACTTCTCGGGATCATCCTGCGTATCGTGCAGGATCGGGGTGCGGCCGAGGATGCGCTGCAGGAGGTGTTCGTGCGCATCTGGCAGCGGGCCGGCAGCTACGATCCGGACGGCGGCACGCCCTTCCCCTGGATCGCCGCCATCGCTCGGCACAAGGCGATCGATCGTCTGCGACAGGAGAAGGCCGCGCGTCTGACGCAGGCCGAGGAGGGCTGGCTGGAGCGCCTCGCCGACCTCGGGGATGGGGAGGCCGACCTCGCCCGGCGCGACGCGCTCGCCCACTGCCTCGATGCCGTCGAGCCGGCGCAGCGCGATTGTCTCGTCCTCGCCTATTGCGAGGGCTGGTCGCGCGAGGAGCTGGCCGCGCGGCACGACCGGCCGGTCAACACCATCAAGACGTGGCTACGCCGCGGCCTGACGAGCCTGCGCGGCTGCTTGGAGGCAGCATGAGCACGGGACCGGGTAGGATCGAGCCCGGCGACGGCGCGGAGGCGCCGCCCTTCTGGGTCGAGGATCCGGACGGGGTGGCAGGCGAGTACGTCCTCGGGACTCTCGATGCCGCCGAGCGCGCCGCCTTCGTGCGCGCGCTGGACCGGACGCCCGCTCTGCAGGCTGCCGTTTCCGCTTGGGAGGCGCGGCTCGCGCCGCTCGCCGCGACGGTGCCTTCGGTGGAGCCGGATCCCCGGGTTTGGGCGAGCATCGAGGCCCGGGTCGCCGCACGCCCCGATGCCAGGGACACGGATACGGCCGGCACGGCGCGCATTGTCCGGCTGGAGCGCGGGTTGCGGCGCTGGCGGTACGGCGCAGCGGCGGCGAGCGCTCTCGCGGCGGGTCTCGCACTCTGGATCGTGGCCGGGCCGAGGCCCGCGCCGGACGGGCGGCAATACCTCGCGGTGGTCGATCGCGGCGGCGCGCTGCCGGCGCTCATCGTGCGCGTCGATCTCGGCCGGGGCCGCGTGCATGTGCGCAGCCTCGCGGCGGAGACGCCGCCGGACCGGAGCCTGGAACTCTGGTACATCCACGCGGGAACAGCCCCCCGCTCGCTCGGCCTGGTCACCGATGCGACCGAGACCCTGACGGTGCCTGCTGACCTCCGCTCCGATGCGCCCGACGCGATGCTCGCGGTGACAGTGGAGCCGAAGGGTGGCGCCCCGGGGGGCAAGGCGACCGGGCCGGTGATCTATTCGGGCCGGCTCATTCGCGAATGAAACTGCGTGGCCTCCCCTCTGCGCGAGGCAGGGGAGAGGCCGTGCGGCCGGTGAAGTCGCGGCGTGCGATCAGGGCATCAGCACGCCGTTGATGACGTGGATGACGCCGTTCGACTGCATCACGTTGGCGATCGTGACGCGGGCGGTATTGCCCTTGGCGTCGGTTACGGTCAGCCCCTTGCCGCCGCGGGCCATGGCGACGGTGAGCGGCTCGCCCTGCGCTGTTTTGAGCGTGGCCTCGCCGCCGCCTTGCTTCACCAGCTTCATCAGCTCCTTCGACGTGTAGGTGCCCGGTACCACGTGGTAGGTCAGGATGCCGGTGAGCTGGGCCTTATTCTGTGGCTGGACCAGCGTCTCGACCGTGCCCGGCGGCAGCTTCCCGAAGGCCGCATTGGTCGGCGCGAACACCGTGAACGGGCCAGGGCCCGAGAGCGTGTCGACGAGGCCCGCGGCCTTCACAGCGGCGACCAGCGTGGTGTGGTCCTTCGAGTTGACCGCGTTCTCGACGATCGTCTTGCTCGCGAACATCGGCGCACCGCCAACCATGGGGTTCTTGGCGAGCGCCGGAGCGGCGGCGAGGCCGAGGCCGAGGGCAAGAGCGAGGCGGACGAGGGTCTTGGACATGCGTTCTGGCTCCCTTGAAGCGCACCCCGTCTGGGGCGTCGCGAGCCTCTACGGAGGCCGAGGGCCAGAAAGTTTCAGCCACGCCGAAAAAAGGCGGCCGGTCGGCCCCACTCCGAGTCTGATCTGGGCGGCATGCCGACCTGATGGTCTGCGAAGGGTCGGAAGCAGCCTTCAGCACGGTCGGTGATGCACGCCATAAAAGGGCGAAAAAGGGGGTTGAGATACGAGAGGACAGTCGCCTACGCCCCCCCGGGCGTCTACGGACTGATTCCCACGGCCCGTTGAAATGCAAATGCACCCCAACAGCTCTGCACCCCAGATGCACCCCAGGAAGCGACTTCGGGGTGCAAAGACCGACGGAAGTACCTGATATCATTGGTGGGCGGTGACGGGCTCGAACCGCCGACCCTCTCCGTGTAAAGGAGACGCTCTACCAACTGAGCTAACCGCCCACGCGGCTCGCTTGGTACGGCAACGGGCAGCCCGGTGGCAAGCGCCCTTCCGGCGTCACGGGGCCTGAAGCAGTAGACGATCGAGCGGGGGCGCGAGGCCGATGCTCGGAACGGGATCCGCCGCGCTGCGGCGAGCGGCGCTCCTGGCCGCCACCAGGACAGCTCGGGTTCCGGCCTCGACGGAGCAGACCACCGGGCAGGGAACCTGTGGCTGGACGCGCTCGGCCAAGCCAGCAAGACCCGCCCCGCCAAGGATCACCGCCTCGGCCCCGTCCTCCTCGGCGCAGGCCCGGCAGGCTGCGGCGAGCTGGGCGAGGGCGCGGTCAGGGTCGCGCGCGATCTCGCCCCCGGTCGGTGCCACGGCGCGGATGCCCGTGAGTTGCCCGCCGAGTCCCTGGAGCATCACGAACTCCGTCAGCATGGCCGGCCAGTTCACGCCGCCCGTGACGATGCCGAAGCGCCGGCCCGCCGCGGCGGCGGCCCGGCAGGACGCCTCGGCCATGCCGACGACGGGCACCGGCGAGACTTCCTGCAGGGCCGGCAGGCCCGGATCCCCGAAACAGGCGAGATAGACGGCGTCGCAGCCCGCGACATGCGCGGCCAGTGCGTCGAGGGCGGCGTGGCCCGCCACCGCGACCGCGGCCCGGGTCGCGATGTAGCGAGCGCCGAAGCGGCCCGTCACCGGCACGACGGTCGCCTCCGGGGCGATCCGGCGCACGTGGCCGGCGACCAGATCCGTCACGGAGGCGGTGGTGTTCGGGTTGATCAGCAGGATGCGCATGGACCGAAGCGGACATGAAAAAGGCCCCCGGAGCGTCCGCTCCGGGGGCCTTCCTGTCTAGAGGCTTGGGGCTCAGTGGGCCACGAAGGCCGCGCCGTCCTCGTCGCGGGCGGGCTTGGCCGCGGGCAGCGGCTCGTCCCACTCGATCGGCTCGGGCTGGCGGACGAGGGCCCGCTCCAGCACCTGGTCCATCCGGGAGACCGGCACGATCTCCAGGCCGTTCTTCACGCTGTCGGGCACCTCTGCGATGTCCTTGGCGTTCTCCTCGGGGATCAGCACCGTCTTGATGCCGCCGCGCAGCGCCGCGAGCAGCTTCTCCTTCAGGCCGCCGATCGGCAGCACCCGGCCCCGCAGCGTCACCTCGCCCGTCATTGCCACGTCGCGGCGCACCGGAATGCCAGTGAGCGTCGAGATGATGGCGGTCGCCATGGCGATGCCGGCGGACGGACCGTCCTTCGGGGTCGCCCCCTCGGGAACGTGGACGTGGATGTCCCGGCGCTCGAAGAGCGGGGGCTCGATGCCGAAGTCGAGGGCCCGGGAGCGGACGTAGCTCGCCGCCGCCGAGATCGACTCCTTCATCACGTCCTTCAGGTTGCCCGTGACCGTCATCTTGCCCTTGCCGGGCATCATGACACCCTCGATCGTCAGGAGCTCGCCGCCGACCTCGGTCCAGGCCAGACCCGTGACCACGCCGACCTGATCCTCCGCGTCGATCTCGCCGTAGCGGAATTTCGGCGGGCCGAGGAAGACCTGCAGCGTGTCGGTGTTCACCGCCACCACCTTGGTCTTCGTGATCAGGATCTCCTTCACCGCCTTGCGGATGAGGTTGGAGAGCTCGCGCTCGAGATTGCGGACGCCCGCCTCCCGCGTGTAGCGGCGGACCAGCATCAGCAGGGCCTCGTCGTCGATCGACCACTCCTTCCGGTCCAGACCGTGCTTCTTCAGCGCGTTCGGGATCAGGTGCTTGCGGGCGATCTCGACCTTCTCCTCCTCGGTGTAGCCGGCGATGCGGATCACCTCCATCCGGTCCATGAGCGGGCCCGGGATGTTGAGGGTGTTGGCCGTGGTGACGAACATCACGTTCGAGAGGTCGTAGTCGACCTCCAGGTAGTGGTCGTTGAACGTGCTGTTCTGCTCCGGATCCAGAACCTCGAGGAGCGCCGCCGACGGATCGCCGCGGAAATCCATGCCCATCTTGTCGATCTCGTCGAGCAGGATGAGCGGGTTCGAAGTCTTGGCCTTGCGCATCGACTGGACGACCTTGCCGGGCATCGAGCCGATATAGGTCCGGCGGTGACCACGGATCTCGGCCTCGTCGCGCACGCCGCCGAGCGACATCCGGACGAACTCGCGGCCCGTGGCCTTGGCGATCGACTTGCCGAGCGATGTCTTGCCGACGCCGGGGGGACCGACGAGGCAGAGGATCGGACCGGTGAGCTTGTTCGCCCGCTGCTGCACGGCGAGGTACTCGACGATGCGTTCCTTCACCTTGTCGAGGCCGAAATGATCCTCGTCGAGGAGGAGCTGGGCTCCGGGCAGGTCCTTCTTGACCTTCGAGCGCTTGCCCCAAGGGATGCCGAGCATCCAGTCGAGGTAGTTGCGCACGACCGTGGCCTCGGCCGACATCGGCGACATCTGGCGCAGCTTCTTCAGCTCGGCGGTGGCCTTGTCGCGGGCCTCCTTCGAGAGCTTGGTCTTCTCGATCTTCTCCTCGAGCTCGGCCAGCTCGTCGCGGCCGTCCTCGGAGTCGCCCAGCTCCTTCTGAATGGCCTTCATCTGCTCATTCAGGTAGTACTCGCGCTGGGTCTTCTCCATCTGCCGCTTGACGCGGGTGCGGATGCGCTTCTCGACCTGCAGGACCGAGATCTCGCTCTCCATCAGCGAGAGCACGCGCTCCAGCCGCTGGGCGACGGTCGGGGTCTCCAGAATGCCCTGCTTGTCGGAGATCTTGACGAGCAGGTGCGAGCCGATCGTGTCGGCGAGCTTGGAGGGCTCGTCGATCTGGGTCACGGCGGAGACGACCTCGGGCGAGATCTTCTTGTTGAGCTTGACGTAGTTCTCGAACTCCGAGAGCACGGAGCGCGCGAGCGCCTCGGCCTCGACCTTGTCGCCGAGCTCGTCGTGCAGCGCCTCGGCCTCGGCCTCGTAGAACTCGTCCGAGCGGGTAAAGCCGGTGATCTTGGCGCGGCCTGCCCCCTCGACCAGCACCTTGACGGTGCCGTCGGGCAGCTTCAGGAGCTGCAGCACGCTGGCGAGCGTGCCGATCGTGTAGATGGCGTCGGTCGCCGGGTCATCGTCGCCCGCGTTGATCTGGGTGGCGAGCAGGATGTGGCGGTCCGTGCGCACCGCTTCCTCAAGGGCGCGGATGGACTTCTCGCGCCCCACGAAGAGCGGCACGATCATGTGCGGGAACACCACGATGTCGCGCAGCGGCAGGACCGCGTAGGACCCTGTCGAGCCCGGGACGACAGGCTGGCGCGATTTCGATTGAGTCATGGCTGACTTCCTCATGATGGACGCCGGGCCAGCGCTCCTCGAATCGGGAGCAAGCACTGCGCCAGACGCCGACCGGGCCGCGAGGGTCGGGTAGAGCTGTTGAAGCTTTGCGGCTGGTGACGCGGCACCGTCCCTCGGGGGGAGCGGGCGGCCACCGCGCTGAGCATCAGGTGATGTCCGGGGGCACCGTTTTCAAGATGCCGCCGGCTCCGGGCGGTCCGGCGGCAGGAGCGAATCGCCCTGCCGCCTCAACGCGTTACGCGGATGTGCTCCGGCGCACGGACGGCCGGGGCTTGGGCCCCGACACGCCCTCAGGCGCTGACGCTCGCCGGCGCTTCCTTGTTGCGGTCGCCGTGGATGTAGAGCGGGCGCGACTTGCCCTCGACCACCTCCGGACCGATCACGACCTGCTCGACCGAGTCGAGGCCCGGCAGGTCGTACATCGTGTCGAGCAGGATGGTCTCCAGGATCGAGCGCAGGCCGCGGGCGCCGGTCTTGCGCTCGATCGCCTTGCGGGCGACGAGGCTCAGCGCCTCGTCCTGGAAGGTCAGGTCGACGTTCTCCATCTCGAACAGGCGCTGGTACTGCTTGACCAGCGCGTTCTTCGGCTCCTGCAGGATCTTCTTCAGGGCCTCCTCGTCGAGGTCCTCCAGCGTCGCCAGCACGGGCAGGCGGCCGACGAACTCGGGGATGAGGCCGAACTTCAGCAGATCCTCGGGCTCGACCGAGCGGAAGATCTCGCCGGTGCGGCGGTCGTCGGGGGCCTGCACGGTCGCGCCGAAGCCGATCGAGGTGCCCTTGCCGCGCTGGGAGATGATCCGCTCCAGCCCCGCGAAGGCGCCGCCGCAGATGAACAGGATGTTGGTCGTGTCGACCTGCAGGAACTCCTGCTGCGGGTGCTTGCGGCCGCCCTGCGGGGGCACGGAGGCGACGGTGCCCTCCATGATCTTCAGGAGCGCCTGCTGCACGCCCTCGCCCGAGACGTCGCGGGTGATCGAGGGGTTGTCCGACTTGCGGGAGATCTTGTCGATCTCGTCGATGTAGACGATGCCGCGCTGCGCCCGCTCGACGTTGTAGTCCGAGGCCTGGAGCAGCTTGAGGATGATGTTCTCGACGTCCTCGCCGACGTAGCCGGCTTCCGTAAGCGTCGTGGCGTCCGCCATCGTGAAGGGCACGTCGAGGATGCGGGCCAGCGTCTGCGCGAGCAGCGTCTTGCCCGAGCCCGTCGGCCCGATCAGCATGATGTTGGACTTGGCGAGCTCGACGTCGTTGTGCTTCGTCGCGTGGGCGAGCCGCTTGTAGTGGTTGTGCACAGCGACTGAGAGGACCTTCTTGGCGAAATCCTGCCCGATGACGTAGTCATCGAGCACCCGCCGGATCTCCTTCGGGGTGGGCACGCCGTCGCGGCTCTTGACCAGCGAGGACTTGGATTCCTCGCGGATGATGTCCATGCACAGCTCGACGCACTCGTCGCAGATGAACACCGTCGGGCCCGCGATCAGCTTGCGGACCTCGTGCTGGCTCTTGCCGCAAAACGAGCAGTACAGCGTGCTCTTCGAGTCGTTGCCGCCAGTCTTGCTCATATCGGTCTCCGATCGTCTCGTGCGCTGCCAGCCCGGGGCGCACGCGCATCGTTCACAGGTAAGGGAATCCGCTTAAAGAAAAAGTCACCTGCGCGTTTGTGACGGGTCCTCCCGGATGCCCGATGCAAACACGCTGCCGCGGCGGGATCAAGGCCGCGGCGGGCGTGCTCCTTATTCGGCAAACGCCGTCGGGGGCACGCCGGGTCCCTGGGCCTCCGGCGCGAGCCGGAGGCCGCGCGGCGTCACGCCGCGGCGGGCTCGGGGCGCTGCTGGATCACCTCGTCGATGAGGCCGAACTCCTTGGCCGCGTCGGCGGTCATGAAGTTGTCGCGCTCCAGCGCCTGGTGGATGGCCTCGTACTCCCGGCCCGTGTGCTTCACGTAGATCTCGTTGAGGCGGCGCTTCAGGGCCTCGATCTCGCGGGCGTGGATCAGGATGTCGGTCGCCTGGCCCTGGAAGCCGCCCGAGGGCTGGTGCACCATGATGCGGGCGTTCGGCAGGGCGAAGCGGTGGCCGGGCTCGCCGGCGGTGAGCAGCAGCGAGCCCATCGAGGCGGCCTGGCCGACGCAGAGGGTCGTGACCGGGCAGCGGATGAACTGCATCGTGTCGTAGATCGACAGGCCGGAGGTGACCACGCCGCCCGGCGAGTTGATGTAGAAGGAGATCTCCTTCTTGGGGTTCTCGGCCTCCAGGAAGAGGAGCTGCGCGACGATGAGCGAGGCGCCGTAATCCTCGACCGGGCCGGTCAGGAAGATGATCCGCTCGCGGAGCAGCCGGGAGTAGATGTCGAAGGCGCGCTCGCCGCGGCTCGACTGCTCGACCACCATGGGGACGAGCGCGCTGTTGTAGTAGTCGACCGGATCTCTCATCACGTCCTGCCCCAGGGCTCCAAGGGGCCCGGTGCCCGCGAATCGTCGCGGGCACCGGGCATGTCAGCGAACACCGGCGGTGCTTAACGCCGCCTAACCATCAGCCCGCTGCCAGTCAGGACAGGTACCGGGCTACTTCAAGCCTTCGACTCGGTCGAGGCTGCCGTCTCGTCGGCGCCGTCGGCTTCCGCGTCCTCGTCGGCGAACAGCGTCTCCTTCGAGACGGGCTCCTCGACCAGTTTGACCTGCGAGAGAACGTGGTCAACCACCTTCTCCTCGAACAGGGGGGCGCGCAGCTCGGCCAGCGCCTGGGCGTTCTTCCGATAGAAGTCCCAGACCTGCTGCTCCTGGCCCGGGAACTGCCGGACCCGGGCGATGAGGGCCTGGTTCACCTCCTCATCGGAGACCTTGATATCGGCGCTCTCACCGACCTGCGCAAGCACCAGGCCGAGGCGGACGCGCCGCTCGGCGATCTTGCGGTACTCGGCCTGCGAGGCTTCCTCGGTGGTGCCCTCGTCCTCGAAGGTCTTGCCGCGGGTCTTCAGGTCCTGCTCGACCTGGGCCCAGACGTTGGCGAATTCCTGGGCGACGAGCGAGGGCGGCAGCTCGAAGGCGTACTTGCCGTCGAGCGCGTCGAGGAGGTCCTTCTTCAGCTTGCGCCGGGTGGCGGCCTCGTAGTCCGAGCCGATGGCGCCGGAGATGGCCTCCTTCAGCTTGTCCAGGCTCTCAAGGCCGAGGTTCTTGGCGAGCTCGTCGTCGATCTTGAGCTCGCCCGGGAACTGGATCTTGGTGACGGTGACGTCGAACTCCGCGTCCTTGCCGGCGAGCGCCTCGGCCCCGTAGGCCTCCGGGAAGGTCACCTTGACGAGGCGCGTGTCGCCCACATGGGCGCCGACGAGCTGATCCTCGAAGCCCGGGATGAAGGTGTTCGAGCCGAGCTCCAGATCGACGCCCTCGCCCTTGCCGCCCTCGAACTCGGTGCCGTCGATGCGGCCGACGAAGTCGATGGTGACGCGGTCGCCGGTCTCCGCGTAGGAGCCCTCGTTGCGCTCGATGAACGGACGGCTCTGGCCGGCCATGCGGTTGAGCGCCTCGTCGATCTCGGCGTCGCTGGGCTTGGCCACGTACTTGGTCAGGCTGACGTCCGAGAGGTCGGCGAGCTCGAAGCTCGGCAGCACCTCGAGGTTCACCGTGAAGGCGAAGTCGCCCTTGGCCTCGAGCGCCTTCTCGACCTCGGCCTTGTCCTCGGGGAAGTCGACCTGCGGCTCCAGGGCGAGCTTGAGGTTGTTGTCGGTGATGATCTTCTGGTTGGCCTCGTTCACCGCGTTCTGCACGACCTCGGCCATGACCGAGCGGCCGTAGACCTTGCGCAGATGCGCCACCGGCACCTTGCCGGGACGGAAGCCCTTGAGCTGGACCTTGTCCTTCATGCCCGAGAGCTCGGTGTTCAGGCGATCCTCGAGGTCCTTGGCCGGGAGCAGCACCTGGTAGGCGCGCTTGAGCCCCTCGGAATGTGTCTCGGTCACCTGCATCGTCGTCGCTCTCAAACCGTCTGTGTGATCGTGTTCCGGTGCGCGCCGCCCCGTGGGGGCGCGGCTTGGCGCCGGAGGCGTCGGGCGCCGGGTGCGCGGGAAGAGGGGGGCGGGCCGGCTTCCGTGGTCGCGGAAAAACAGACCGATCATCCCCGGCGGGGCTGGTGCGGGCGGAGGGGCTCGAACCCCCACGTCTTGCGACACTGGAACCTAAATCCAGCGCGTCTACCAGTTCCGCCACGCCCGCGCGCGCCGACGCCCGGCGCGAATCCGGCCGCCGGAGGGCGGCTCTATAGCACGCGTGCGCGGGGAAGCAGCAAAAAACTTGAAGGCGCGGGCGCGCGGGTCGCGGGGGCGCCACGGGCCGGCCGCCGCGCGGGCCGCCCATCGGTGGCGCGTCTCCCCCGCGGCGGCTACAAGCGGCGGCCCGCGACCCGCGCGCCCCGCTCCGATCGAAGAGACCGCATGCCGCCAGCCGATCCGACCTCCGGCCCGCCCTCGCGCCGCGCGCTGCTCGGAGGGGCCGCCGCGCTGGGTCTGCTCCCGGCGTCGGTCCTCGCCCAGGGGGCCGCCAGGGAGGGTGCCAAGGGTGGTACCAGGGACGCGAAGGATGTCGCGAAGGATCAGGGCGCTGCGCCCGCGCCCGAGCCCCGCGCGCTCCAGGCCGCGCCGGGCAAGGCGCGCTTCCGGCCCGAACCCGCGCCCGAGACCGCGGTCTGGAGCTTCGACGGCAAGGCCGCCCCGCCGGTGCTGCGGGTCAGGCTCGGCGAGACCGTTCGGGTGCGCGTCGAGAACCGCACCGACAAGCCGCTCGCCCTGCACTGGCACGGGGTGCGCAACCAGAACGCCATGGACGGCGTCGGCGGCGTCACCCAGGCGCCGATCGCGCCGGGCGCCGACTTCACCTACGCCTTCACGCCCCCCGACGCCGGCACGTACATCGTCCGTCCCCTGGTCGTCGGCGGCTCCAGCGAGCCCTCGGGACGGGGGCTCGCCGGCTTCCTGATCGTCGAGGAGAAGGCGCCGCCCGCGGTCGATGCCGACGTCGCGCTGCTGCTGCAGGACTGGCGCCTGGAGCCCGACGGCAGCCTGATGGGCTTCGGCCAGACGGCCTTCGCGGCGGCGAACGGGCGCCTGGGCAACCTCGTCACCGTCAACGGCCGCCCGGCGCCGGAGACCTTCGAGGCGCGGCCGGGCGCGCGCGTGCGGGTGCGCCTCGGCAACGCCTGCAACGCGCGCGGCACGCGCATCCGCTTCGAGGGCATGAAGGTCTACGTGGCCGCCGTGGACGGGCAGCCGACCGACACGTTCGAGCCCCTGCGCGCCACCCTGCCCTTCCCGCCGGGCACGCGCTACGACCTCCTCGTCGACCTGCCGGCCGAGGCGGACCAGACAGGCTCGATCTCGGCCCTCGTCGGCCAGGGCCTCGTCCTGGCGAGCGTCACCACGAAGGGCGCGCCCGTCACCGAGAAGCGCCCACCGATCGGGCCGGTCGGCGAGAACAAGCTGCTGCCGGCCGAGATCAAGCTGCAGAACGCCGTGCGCCGCGACGTGGTGATCACGGGCGGCGCCTCGGTGGCGAAGGAAGGGCCGAAGGAGGGACCGAAGGAATCGCCCAAGGACGCCCCGAAGGATGCCGGGACGAAGGCGGGCGGCGCCAAGGAGAGCGGAGCCAAGGAGACTGGGCCCAAGCCCGCGGAGCCGACCTACGGCGGCGATCCGGCCCGGATCTGGATGGTCAACGGCCAGAGCGGGGCGGCGGGGCTCGCACCGATCTTCACGGTGAAGCGCGGCCAGGTGGTGGTGCTGACCCTGCGCAACGAGACGGCCTTCCCGCAGGCGCTGCACCTGCACGGCCACGTCTTCCGCCTGCTCCACCCGCTCGACGACGGCTGGGAGCCCTACTGGCTCGACACGTTCCAGCTCCTCGAGGGGCGCACCGCCCGCATCGCCTTCCAGGCCGACAATCCGGGGCGCTGGCTGATCAGCGCCACGGTTCTGGAGCGGTTCGACACGGGGCTGTGGACCGCCTTCGAGGTCACCTGATCCGGTCCAGAAGGCCGGCGAGCACCGCGGGCATCAGCTCCGGGATGTCCTCGGCGATGAGGCCCGGCCCGTGGCGCAGGCCCGCATCGCCGTGGAGCCAGACCGCGGCGGCGGCGGCCTCGAACGGGGCCATGCCCTGCGCCAGCAGGCCCGCGATCAGGCCGGCCAGCACGTCGCCCGCGCCCGCCGTGCCGAGATAAGGGGTGGCGTGGTCGTTGATCGCGGCGCGGCCGTCCGGATCGGCGATCACCGTGTCGGCGCCCTTCAGCACCACGACGGCGCCCGTGAGCGCGGCGGCGCGCCGGGCCTGCTCGACCTTGCTCAGCCCCGGCTCGGCCGCCGCCGTGCCGCCGAAGAGCCGGGCGAACTCGCCCATGTGCGGGGTCAGCACGGCGCGGGCCTCGCCGTCGCGGATGTGGCCGGCCAGCACCTGCGGCTGGCCCTTGAAGCTCGTCAGCGCGTCGGCGTCGAGCACCAGGGCGCGGCCGGCGGAGGCCGCCACCATCACCCGCTCGCGGGTCGGCTCGCCGGTGCCGAGGCCGGGGCCCAGCAGCACCACGTTGAGGCGCTCGTCGGTGAGGAGGTCGTCGAGGTCGTCGGCGCTGTCGCAGGGCTGCAGCATGATCGCCGTGAGATGGCCGGCGTTCTCGGCGAGCGCGTCCTTCGGCGCCGCCACGGTGACGAGCCCGGCCCCGACCCGGAGCGCGCCGCGCGCCGCCATCCGGGCCGCGCCCGTGCGGTAGGCCGGTCCCGAGAGCACCAGGGCGTGGCCGCGGGTATATTTGTGGCTCTCGCCCGTGAGGTGCGGGAAGGCCGCGCCCCAGAGCGTCGGGGCGTTGCGGTAGAGCGCCGGCTCGCAGGCCGCGAACCCCGCGGACAGGGCCTCCGCGCCCGCCCCGATATCGGCCAGGTGCAGGTCGCCGCAGAGCGCGCGGCCCGGCTGGAGCAGGTGGCCGGGCTTGAGCGCCACGAAGGTCACGGTCGCGCGCGCCCGCACGGCGACGCCCCGCACCGTGCCGGTATCGCCGTCGAGCCCGCTCGGCACGTCGACCGCGAGCACGGGCACGCCCGCGGCGTTCACCCGCTCGACCAGGGCACGGGCCGCCCCGTCGAGGTCGCGCGCGAGGCCGGCGCCGAACAGCGCGTCGATGACGAGGTCGCAGGGCGGCAGCGTCTCCGGCGCCCCTGCCGTCACGGCGCCCGTCACGGTCCCCGTCCAGGCGGCGGAGGCTTCGGCCGCGTCGCCCTTGAGCGCGGCCCGCTCGCCCAGCAGGACGAGCGCGACCGCGTACCCGCCCTCCGCCAGGAGGCGGGCCGCCACGAAGCCGTCGCCGCCGTTGTTGCCCGGGCCGCACAGGACGAGGACGCGCCCGCCCGCGGGAGCCAGGGCGCGGGCCCGCTCCGCCACGGCCGCGCCAGCGCGCTCCATCAGGCGCGAGCCCGGCGTGCCGCCCGCGATCGCGGTCGCGTCGACGGTCCGCATCGCCCCGACCGTGAGCAGCCGTACCTCCGACATCCGGTGAACTCCTCTCGCGGTCCCGGCCCTGCCCGGGAGCAGCCCAGCACCTGCCCAGAAAATGGGCGCCCGAGCCCGATCCGCCTCAACGATGTGCCGAATCTGCCGAGGCGATAGGCTGTTTTCCCGGACTTCCGGGTAAAACGGCGTGGCGAAGGTGCGGGCGGGGTGTTAGAAATCTGACACAGCGCAGTGCATGTCAGGCCGCCCGGCATGAAGAAGATCGAAGCGATCATCAAGCCCTTCAAACTCGACGAGGTGAAGGAGGCCCTCCAGGAGGTCGGCCTCCAGGGCATCACCGTGATCGAGGCGAAGGGCTTCGGCCGCCAGAAGGGGCACACCGAGCTCTACCGGGGCGCCGAGTACGTGGTCGATTTCCTGCCGAAGGTGAAGCTCGAGATCGTGCTCTCGGACGCGCTGGTCGAGGGCGCCGTCGAGGCGATCCGCAAGTCGGCCCAGACCGGCCGCATCGGCGACGGCAAGATCTTCGTCTCCACCATCGAGGAAGCGATCCGCATCCGCACCGGCGAGACCGGCACCGACGCGATCTGAGGGTCGGGCCGACCCGGACGCGTCCCTCAGCGGGCGAGTTCCTTCAGCCCCAGCCGGATCAGGGTCCGCGCCTCCGCGCCCTCGCCGGCGCTCTTCAGCGCCGCCGCCACCGCCGCCGCGGCCTGGGCCTGCGGGTAGCCGAGGTTCGTCAGCGCCGAGACGGCGTCCGCCACCGGCCCCGCCGGGCCGCCCGCCTCCGCGGCCTCGACGAGGTTGGCCAGCGCCGGGTCGAGCGGCGCGAAGGCCGGCGCCTTGTCCTTCAGTTCGGCCACCAAGCGCGCCGCGAGGCGCGGGCCGACGCCCGGCGCGCGCGCGACCGACCCCTTGTCGCCCGTGGCGATGGCGGCCCCGAGCTGCTCCGGCTCCAGCACCGAGAGCACGCCCAGCGCCACCCGCGCGCCGACGCCCTGCACGGTCTGGAGCAGGCGGAACCACTCGCGCTCGGCGTCGGACCGAAAGCCGTAGAGGCGGATCATGTCCTCGCGCACGATCGTCTCGATGGAGAGCTGCGCCGGCTCGCCCGGCGCCGGCAGCCGCTGCAGGGTGCGGGCCGAGCAGTGCACCACGTAGCCGACGCCGTTCACGTCGAGGATCACGAAATCCTCGCCGAAGGAGTCCACCGCACCCTTGAGCTTGCCGATCATCGTCCCGCCTTCATCCCCGGGCGGATGACTACAGAAGCGGCCGCGTCCGCACCATGCGCGGCTTGAGCGCGGCCGGCGGCCGTGGAACAGGAGGAGGCGCCCCGGGCGACACGAGCCCCGGCCCGACCCCAGACAGGAGCCCCGCGGACCCCATGCGCCGGACCCCGATCCTGACCTCGACCCTCACGGCGATTCCCCTCGCCCTCGGCCTTCTCGCGGCCCCGGCGCTCGCCCAGAACGCGGAGGGGCCGACGACCGACCCGAATCAAGTGCGCCCCGGCGCCTACGTGCTCGATCCGGCCCATGGCAAGATCACGTGGTCGCTGAGCCATCTCGGTTACTCGACCTATTTCGGGCAGATCACCGACGTCACCGGCGAGGCGACGCTCGACCCGAAGGAGCCGGCCAAGAGCCGCCTCAGCGTCACGATTCGCACCGACAGCGTCAGCGGCCTCAACCCGAAGCTGGACCAGCACCTGAAGACGCCGGACTTCTTCGACACCCGGCAATTTCCGACCGCCACCTTCCGGGCGACCAGCGTCGAGCCGACCGGCCCGACCACCGCCCGCGTCGTCGGCGACCTGACGCTCAAGGGCGTGACCAAGTCGGCCGCCTTCGACGCCACCTTCAACCAGGCCGGCATCAGCCCCGTCGACAAGCAGTACACGGTGGGCTTCGACGGGCGCGCGGTGATCAAGCGCTCGGATTTCGGCATCAGCGCCTTCCTGCCGATCCTCGGCGACGAGGTGACGCTCCGGCTGGAGGGCGAGTTCAAGGCGGCCCCGTAGCATCCTACCCCTGCCGGGCGAGCGCCGCCGCGATCCGCTCGGCGGCGCGGCCCGAATAGCCCGCCGGCAGGTGCTTCTGCCGCAGCGCGTGCGCGTCGCGGTGGTTGACGTGCGTGATCGCGATGGCGAGGGCGTCGGCCGCGTCCGCGAGGCGGAACTCGGCCTTCGGCAGCAGGAAGCGCACCATGGCCTGGATCTGCGCCTTGTCGGCGTGGCCGTTGCCGGCCACCGTCTTCTTGATCAGGCTGGCGGCGTATTCGTGCACCGGCACGTCGTGGAGCGCCGGCACCAGCAGCGCGATGCCGCGGGCCTGGCCGAGCTTCAGCGTGCCCTGCGCGTCGCGGTTGACGAAGGTCTCCTCCACGGCGGCCTCGTCGGGACGGAACGCGGCGACGACCCGGGCGAGCCCGTCGTGCAGGGCGCGCAGGCGCCGGGCCAGCGGCAGGTCGTCGTCCGAGGTGACGACGCCGCAATCGACGTAGGCGAGCTTGGATCCCGTGACCGTCACCGCCCCCCAGCCGGTGCGGCGCAGGCCCGGATCGATGCCGAGGACGCGGACGGGTTCGCTCATGGGTCGCCTCGGGATCGCCTGACGGGCCGGCACGGCCGGCATCGTTCTGGCGTTAGGCACATATCGTGAACGAGGCGTTTCGCCAACGGGGCTTCGGCTCGGCAGGGCCGTGCAGGGCGCTTCCGGCGCCACGCCGTCACTGGCGTCGCCCATCACGGGCAAAAAACCGAGTTAAACGGTCGTGCGCGCTGCCAGTTCCCGCGTTCCGCGATTGTTAACCATTCCGGATCGAAGAAAGGATTCGTAGGGTCAGGAAAAATCCCATGCTGCACAGATCGCGTCCCAAGGATGAGCAGCTCAAGCTTGCCGCCCTCGACCGGGTCTTGACGACGATCGAGTTCGCGCCCGACGGAACCGTGCTGACCGCGAACAGGAATTTTCTCAGCCTCTGCGGCTACGACATCGAAGAGATTCGCGGTCAACATCACCGCATCTTCGTCGACGCCGCTCACGCGGCGCACGACGATTATGCGCAGTTCTGGGAAACCCTGCGGAGCGGCAAGTTCGTCTCGGGCGAGTTCGCCCGCTACGGGAAGTCCGGCAACCGGATCTGGCTCGAGGCGAGCTACTGCCCTGTCCTGGACGCCGACGGCCGGACGCTCTCCGTGATGAGCTTCGCCACCGACATCACCGCCAAGAAGAACGCGGCGATCCGCCTGATGACGATGATCGACGGCATGCCCGTCGCCGTCATGACGGCCAACCCGGCCGACGACTTCCGGATCGACTATCTCAACGAGACCTCGAAGCGCACCCTGGGGGCGATCGAGCAGCACCTGCCTGTCAAGGTCTCCGAGCTGCTGGGCGCGTCGATCGACGTGTTCCACAAGAGCCCCCAGCACCAGCGCCGGATGCTCGCCGACGCGAGCCGCCTGCCGCACCGGGCCAAGATCAAGCTCGGGCCGGAGGTGCTGGACCTGCGCGTCTCGGCCATCATGAGCCCGGACGGCGGCTATGTCGGCCCGATGCTGACCTGGGCCGTGGCGACGGCCCAGGTGAACATGGCCGCCGAGGTCTCCCGGGTGGTCGAGGCGGTGTCCGCGGCGGTCCGCGAGATGCAGGATTCCGCCGACGGCCTCGGCGCCTCCGCCGAGAATGCCCGCGCGCGCGCCGCCTCCGTCGCCTCGAACTCGGAGCAGATGGCCGGCTCGATCCACGAGATCTCGGGTCAGGTCGGGCGGGTCACGGAGCGGACTCAGCAGATCGCGGCGCAGGCCCGGACCACGGACGCGACCGTGCGGCACCTGGCCGAGAACGCCCGCAAGGTCGACGCCGTGGTGACGATGATCCGCACCATCGCGGCCCAGACGAACCTCCTGGCGCTGAACGCCACGATCGAGGCGGCGCGCGCGGGCGAGGCGGGCCGCGGCTTCGCGGTGGTGGCCAGCGAGGTGAAGGTGCTGGCCGCCCAGACCGCCAGGGCGACCGACGAGATCACGCAGCAGGTCGCGGCGATCCAGACCGCGACCGAGGAGGCGGTCGGAGCGATCGGGACGATCGGCTCGGCGGTCGCCGAGCTGTCGAAGCTCACGCTCGCCATGGCAAGCGCCGTCGAGGAGCAATCCGCCTCGACCCGGGAGATGTCGGGGCATATCGGCGGCGTCTCCACCGCGGCCAACGCCACCGGCCAGCTCGCCGACACGGTGCGGGCCATCGCGGAGCGGCTGGGCACCCACTCCGAGAGCCTGAGCGGCAGCATCGAGCGATTTCTGAAGACCGGCTGAGGCGGGGTCTCCGGGCGGCCCACACGAACGCGGCGTTGTGTCGGGCGCGGCCGCGGCGCGCCCTTTGCGAGAGTGTGCGGGGCATGGCAAGAGGTCTTGGGCTTCTCGAAGCGCCGGAACGCGGCGCGGCCGATTCGATTGCTTAGTCTGCGGCACCGGGACGGCCGCGGATCGGGGACAGAGGGACATGACCGAGCAGGGCCGGCAGCTGGCCGCGGAGAACATCGCCCGGGCCCGGGCGGCCTACATGCGCTACGTCGAGGCCAGCGAGGTCGCGCTGAACGCCTTCGAGTCCTCGGCGGCCAAGGCGGCCGGTCTCATGGGCGTGACGCTGCCGGCGGCCGCCGCGGACGGGTGGGACGCCGACAGCCCCACGGCGCGCAGCTGGGCCGCGATGCGGGCGATGGCGCAGACCCTGTTCGTGGCCACCGACACGAACGTGCGGGCGGGCTTCACCTTCGCGTCCAAGCTGGTGCAGGCGGAGGATGCCCGCGCGGCCGTGGACCTCCAGAGCCGCTACCTGCAGGAGCAGGGCGAGCGCTTCGCCCACCAGATGCTCGACCTGCAGCGCACGGCGCTGCGCGCGGCCGGCGACGTCGCGCGCGGGACCGGCACCGGGCGCCCGTGATGCTGGCCGACCTCGCGCCGGAGGCGGAGAGCGAGGCGGAGCCGCGGGCCGGCCGCACGCTCGGCTACGCGCAGGGGCGCTTCCACGATCTCGCCTACGTGGAGTGGGGCGATCCCGCGAGCCCGCACACGGTGCTGTGCCTGCACGGGCTGAGCCGCCAGGGCCGCGATTTCGACCCGCTCGCCCGGGCGCTGGTCGGCCTCGGCTACCGAGTGATCTGCCCGGACATCGTCGGGCGCGGGAAGAGCGGCTGGCTCGCCGATCCCGAGCTCTACGGCCTGCCGCAATACGTCTCCGACATGGCCGCGCTGATCGCGCATCTCGGCGTGGACCGGCTCGACTGGGTGGGCACCTCGCTCGGCGGCCTCGTCGGCATGGTGCTGGCGGGCGCGCAGAACACGCCGATCCGCCGGCTGGTGATGAACGATATCGGCCCGTTCCTGCCCTGGGCGGCTCTGCGCGGCATCGGCAACCGCCTGCGCGAGGCGCCACGCCTTCACCACTCGCTCGCGACCGCCGAGGCGCGGCTGCGCTCGGCGCTCCGGGATTTCGGCACGCTCACCGACGCGCAGTGGCGCGCGATGACCCGCCACAGCTTCTACCCTGAGCCCGGCGGCACCTGGCGGCCGCACTACGACCCGGCGATCGCCGTCGCGTTCCGGCCGGGCCGTGTCTACAACGTGACGCTCTGGCGCGACTGGGACGCGGTGCACTGCCCCGTCCTGCTGCTGCGGGGCGAGACCTCCGACCTGCTGCTGCCGCAGACCGCCGCCGAGATGACCCGGCGCGGCCCCCGCGCGACGCTGGTCGAGATCCCGGGCTGCGGCCACGCCCCCGCGCTCTTCGACGACGATCAGATCCGGATCGTCACCGACTGGATGGGGCGGGCCGGCTGAGGGCGGAGCCGGGGGAGGGAGCAAGGGATGGAGCCAGCGCGGCGATCCGCTCGGCCTCGCGCAGGCTCCGCCAGGGTTCGAGGTTGTGCAGGGCGATTCTCCGCGCGCCCATCAGCCCGAGGATCACCGCCACGCCCAGGAAGGGCGCGGCGACGATGAGCGCGCTGATCGCCTCCAATCCGATCAGGGCGGCCAGCATCTTCACGGCCGCGTCGAGGAAGACGAAGAAGGCCGAGACCACCAGCACGGCGATCGCCAGCACCTTGGCGGCGAGCCCGGCGAGGGCCCGGATGTTGCCGTCGGTCTCGACCCGGGCGAGCTCCAGCGTCCGCGCCGTGAGACGGGCGGCCTCCCGGATCGCGGCGGCCATGAGGACGAAGACATTCTCCTGAGACCGCTCGCCCATCCGCCGTCCGCCGCTCCCGCTCCACGCGACCCGGCCTGTGTAACCGGTCGGGTCGCGGGTCCGTTCCGGCGCCTCAGCCCTTGAGGGCGCGCAAAGCCGCGAAGGGGCTGGCGTCGGGATCGGGCGCGGGCGGGTTCAGCACCGGCTCGACCTGGGCGATCGCGTCGGCGAGCGAGAAGGCCGCCCCGCTCTGGAGCCGGCCGCCCGCCGCGTCCCGGTGGCCGCCGCCGCGGAACTTGCGGGCGCCGTCCAGCGCCGTCTCGTTGTTCGAGCGGAAGGAGAGCGTGCCGACCCGCTGCACGTTCACGACGCGCTTGGCCCGGCCGGCCTCCATGATCAGGTCGGAGATCCGCTGGAAGGCGCCGGAATCGAGCCCGAAGGAGAGCAGCGTGCCGTCCGAGAGCGGCCGGAACAGCTCCTCCGAGCGGGCGAGCGCGCGGGCGACGCGCATGCGGGTGGTGAGGCCCGCGTCGTCGTCGGGATCGCCCGCCATCAGGTCGTCCACGAGGCCCAGCCGCACGGCGCCGAGCCGCGCCTCGATCCCGGCCGGGTTCAGGCCCTCGCGCAGCAGGGCGGCGAGCGCCATCAGCAGGCCGCCGACGAAGCGGTCGTGCCAGGGATGGCCCACCGGGATCAGGGTCGAGACGTTGTCCCAGAACGCCTCGTCCAGGGCGAGGCCGCCGAGGAATTCCGGGCGGTCCTTGCGCCAGAGGTCGAGGGCGTCGACCGCCGCGACCAGGGTCGCGAGGTCGGCGTCGCCCTCCCCCGCTTCGGGTGCGTAGAGCGCGCGCTGCTCGTAGGCCATCCGGGTGGCGCAGCGCTCCGCGTCGATCAGCACGACGGTGTCGGGGTCGCCCGTGTCGAACCGGTTCAGCGCCGGCCGCTCGGGATCGGGCTGCGGCTCCAGCTTCTGCGCGCGCAGCTGGTCGATCGACGAGGCGTGGTGGTCGAGCACCACGAGCCGGTGGCGCCGCTCGGCCTCGCGCTTCAGGTTCATCTGCGCAAACCGGCGGATGAAGGTGACGGCGACCTCCTCCAGGCCGAGATCGGTGAGGATCAGGAGCTCGGGGGCCTTGGTCCGCTCCAGCCGCTTCAGCTCGGTCTCGACCACCGGCCCGACATCCGAGTAGCGCGGGATGTGCACCACCCGCCGCACGTCGCGGAACCGGCCGACGACCGTCGAGGCGCCGTAGCCGTCGAGGTCGTGGTGCGTGAGTTGGGTGGTGTTCAAACCGGATCTCCTGGGGCGGCTCAGGCCAGCGTGCGCGGGCCGGAGGGCGTCTCGATCTCCGCCGTGTAGCGGAATACGGGACCTTCGCGAATCTCCGGCGGGTCGATGAGGCCGATCTCCCGGTAGAGCGAGGCCGCGCCCTCGGGGTCCGGATGGTCGAGGCGGAAGACCCTGAGCCGCGCGCCGAGATCCGGCATGGCGCGGGCCGGGTGGCCGGCGGCGTCCCAGTCCATGAGGCAGGGCAGGAGGCCGTCCATCGGGAGCGCGCCGTCCCCGCGCAGGGCGAAGCGCCAGGAGAGAGCGCCGCGGCTCATGCGCAAGGCTGAGCCGAACAGGCCGGGACGCCGGCCGAGCACGCCGTCGAGATCGTTCGTGCGGGCCACGAAGGCGCGCAGGCGCCGCCCGGACTCCCAGTCGGCTCGGACCGCGGCGGCATCGTCGAGGCCGAACCAGCGCGGACGGTCGGGCGCCGGCGCCTCGGGATCGACCGCGATCACTTCGAGGAAGAGCGCCTCACCGAGGCGCAGCAGGTGGTTGCGCGTGCCCATCTCGCGGTGGCGCCCGCCCTCGGGGATGTCGAGGTCCAGGCTCTCGCGGACATGGGCGATGCCTTCCGCGAGGGTCGGGGCGACGATCGCGAGGTGGTCGAGGGCGAGCATGCGGGCTTCTCGGCGCGACAGCCCTTTGCGCAACCCATCATGCGCGAGGGCGAGGGTGATCCGAAGGCCGGGGCCATCGAGATACCAATCGGATCCCGTCAGGTCCCAGAGCTTTTTCAGTTCGTCGGGCGAGAGGTCGCTTTCCAGGACCGTCCCGATGAAGTCGCGCAGCCGCTTCCGATCCTCGCCGTTGAACGACGCGACGACATCGAGCGTCGCGGCTTCCCAGGTGCCGTGAAGGATCAGGATGTCCTGATGGAAGCGGCCGCCGAACCTCAAGAATTCCGGCGTGGGGGGCAAGCGGCCGAGCCGCTTCCTCGTCCGGTTCGGCCGGTTCCGCTTCTTCGTCCTCTGTCCCATCGCGGCGGCCCGGATCATCGATCGTCCGGATCCTTGGATAGGAATTTGGGCCGGCCCGTAAGCGCGCACGCCGGCACGGCCCGAAACGCGAAACGCCGGAGCCCCCTTCAGGGCCCCGGCGCCGCGATCGTCTGGGAAGGCCGGGCGTCGCCGCCCGGCCCATCCCGCTCAGAGCGAGTAGTACTGCACGAACTCGATCGGGTGCGGGGTCATCTCGTAGCGCAGCACCTCGGTCATCTTCAGCTCGATGAACGAGTCGATCTGGTCGTCCGAGAACACGCCGCCGGCCTTGAGGAAGTCCCGGTCCTTGTCGAGGCTCTGGAGGGCCTCACGGAGCGAGCCGCACACGGTCGGGATCTGCTTCAGCTCGCGCGGGGGCAGGTCGTACAAGTCCTTGTCCATGGCCGGACCCGGATCGATCTTGTTGAGGATGCCGTCGAGGCCGGCCATCAGGAGCGCCGAGAAGGCGAGGTAGGGGTTCGCCATCGGGTCGGGGAAGCGGACCTCGACGCGCTTGGCCTTCGGGTTCGTCGTCCACGGGATGCGGCAGGAGGCCGAGCGGTTGCGGGCCGAGTAGGCCAAGAGCACCGGCGCCTCGTAGCCCGGGACCAGGCGCTTGTAGGAATTGGTCGACGGGTTGGTGAAGGCGTTCAAGGCCTTGGCGTGCTTGATGATGCCGCCGATGTACCAGAGGCACTCCTGGCTCAGATCCGCGTACTTGTCGCCCGCGAAGAGCGGCTTGCCGTTCTTCCAGATCGACTGATGCACGTGCATGCCGGAGCCGTTGTCGCCGTAGACGGGCTTGGGCATGAAGGTCGCGGTCTTGCCGTAGCTCTGCGCGACGTTGTGGATGCAGTACTTGTAGATCTGCATGTGGTCGGCGAGCAGCGTCAGCGTGTCGAACTTCATGCCGAGCTCGTGCTGCGCCGAGGCCACCTCGTGGTGGTGCTTCTCGACCTTCACGCCCATCGACTGCATGGCGGCCAGCATCTCGCCGCGCATGTCCTGGGCCGAATCCTGCGGGGGCACCGGGAAGTAGCCGCCCTTGGTCTGCACCCGGTGGCCGAGGTTGCCGCCCTCGTAGTCGGTGAAGCCGTTGGTGGGCAGCTCCGTCGAGTCGAGCTGGAAGCCGGTGTGGTAGGGATCGGCGCCGAACTTCACGTCGTCGAAGACGAAGAACTCGGCCTCGGGGCCGACATAGATCGTGTCGCCGATGCCGGTGGAGCGCAGATACGCCTCGGCGAGCTTGGCGGTCGAGCGTGGGTCGCGGGAATAGGGCTGGCCGCTCGACGGCTCCAGCACGTCGCAGACGATCGACATGGTGGAGGCCGAGAAGAACGGGTCCATGCAGGCGGTCGCCGGATCCGGCATCAGCAGCATGTCGGACTCGTTGATCGCCTTCCAGCCGGCGATCGACGAGCCGTCGAACATGGTGCCGTCCTGGAAGATCTCGTCGTCGACGAGCGAGACGTCGAAGGTGACGTGCTGCCACTTGCCCCGCGGATCCGTGAACCGGAAGTCCACGTACTTGACGTCGTTGTCCTTGATCTCCCTCAGGACATCCGCTGCGGTCTTTGCCATCCCTGGGAATCTCCTTGTCGTCCGGGCTTGCGCCGAATTTGCCCCGCGCGGTCGCGAGGAGGCGGCGCGTGAGCGCGCCGGGCGGCCTTACAGGGGGGAACCGCGCAAGGCTAGAGGGATTCGGGGAGACGCGGAACCCCTGGCCGGCTTTAAGTCCTTGTCGGGCCAGGATTCTCGGCGTGGGGCTTCGCTGCGCTGCGGGATGACGAAGGCCGCCGCCTGTCCGCGGTCGGGCTCCGGCCGCGCCCGCCCCCGACCGCGGCGTGCCGGGCGGACGCGGCTGCGTCACCGTGTCCGGCTCGTCCGTGGAAAGGCCTGAGGCGGTGCGCCGTTCCGTCGGACGGGGCCGACTCGATTGCGCACGCGTGAAACGGGCACCCTTGACCGGCTCGCGGCCCGGTGCCATGTGTCGCCCGCACTAACGCGCTGAAAACGTTCTAGTTTTCAAGAGTTCTAATCTGGTGTGCGTCGCAATGGGGGCCTGCCCGTCCGGGGCCGGTTCCGTGTCGAGGGACGGCCGAGCGGCTTCCGGCCGGCCGAGAACCAAGCCAGGGTTCACGGATCGCATGATCGTCTGTTCCTGCAACGTCCTGTCCGACGGCGCCGTGCGCGGCTGCCTCAACCCGGGCCCGGCCTGCCCGCGCACGCCCGCCCAGGTCTATGCCTGCCTCGGCTGCAGCCCGAAATGCGGGCGCTGCGCCCGCACCATCCGGTCGATCCTGCGGACAGCGCTCGCGGATGCGGCGGAAGCGGACGCCCATGCCTGCTCGGCGTCTTGCGCGAGCGCCTGCAGTCTGAAACAGTTCCAAACAGCGGACGAGGAGCTGGCCGCCTGAGCGGTGCCCGCGGGTTCTCGACCCAGGCGCCCGTCTCCTCGCGTTCCGAGCAACGGAGAGACTGGGGCATGAAGGGCGACACCAAGGTCATCGAGTACCTCAACCGCGGCCTGCGCAGCGAGCTGACGGCGGTCAATCAGTACTGGCTCCACTTCCGCCTGCTGAACGACTGGGGCTACGTCGACCTCGCCAAGTTCTGGCGCAAGGAGTCGATCGAGGAGATGAACCACGCCGACCGGTTCATCGACCGGATCCTGTTCCTCGACGGCTTTCCGAACCTGCAGGAGCTCGACCCGCTGCGGATCGGCCAGACCGTGCAGGAGATCATCGAGTGCGACCTCGCGGCCGAGAACGAGGCTAGGTCGCTCTACCTCGAGGCGGCCAAGTACTGCGACTCGATCAACGACCGCGTCTCGAAGCGACTGTTCGAGGATCTGGCCGAGGACGAGGAGGGCCATATCGACTTCCTCGAGACCCAGCTGGAGCTGATCAACCAGATCGGCCTGCCGCTCTACGCCCAGCGCCACATCGGCGGCCTGGAGCAGATCGCGCCCGAGACCGAGTAAGCGCCCCGGCGCCCGCGTCCCGGGACGCGG
>NZ_BPQM01000014.1 GCF_022179245.1 Methylobacterium gregans | reverse complement strand
TCGGGCAGGTGTAGATCGTGCCTTCGGGCACCGGGTCGGCCTTCGTCGCGGCTTGGCCGGGGTCGACGTAGCGGACCGGGTCGGCCTCGAACTTGGTCCGGCAGCCGTTCGAGCAGAAGTAGTAGGGGTGGCCGCCGTGCTCGGCCCGGTGCTTCGTCGTATGCGGGTCGACCAGCATCCCGCAGACCGGGTCCTTCACACGGCCGGCACCCGCGTCGTTCGCCGCGATGCCGGCCTGGTCGCCGCGCGCATGGCCATGTGCATGCCCGTGCCCGTGACCGGCATGGCCGTGGCCGCCCGCGCAGGCATGGCCTCCCGGGGCGGGGTGATGTCCCTGTGGCGCGTCGCTCATGACCGCTCCTTCCGCATGGCCGAGGAGGCGCCGCCGGGCCACGAGCGACCCGACGGCGCCGGCGGCTTACTGGCGGCCTTCCTTCCGGGCGTTCTTGTCGAGCCAGGACTTGAGCTCGGCGATGCTCTTCTCCTGCTCCTGGATGGTCTTCTCGGCGATCTTCTTCGCCTCGGGATTGTCGCCGTTCCTGAGCCCGACCTGGGCCATCGCGATGGCGCCCTGGTGGTGCGGGATCATCGCGCAGATCCAGGCGACGTCGGCGTCCTTGGCCATCATCCCCTGCATCATGGGGCCGTTCATCGACATCATGGCCTGCTGCAGGCCCTTCTGGGCCTCGGTCATCTGGCCGCCCATGCCCTGCATGGCCTGGGACATGTGACCCTGCATGTCCTTCATCGAGTCCTCCTTGGCGGCCGACGCCGCCTTGCAGGCCGCGGGCAGCTCGAACGAGGGCCCCTGCATGGAGCCGTGGTCGTGGTCGGCGGCGAAGGCCGCCCCGGTGCCGGCGAGCGCCAGGGTCGCGGCGAGGGTCAGGGTGCGAACGAACAAGATTGCCTCCTCAGGTTGGTTGGCGGGGGCGGCCGGTCGAGCCGCCGCGTCGGGTTCAGGCGGCCATCTTCCGGCAGCTCTCGGCGCAGGCCCGGCACTGCGCGACGCAGTCCTGCATGTCGCCGACCTGCTCGCAGCTCCTGGCGCAAGCCTCGCAGACCTCGGCGCAGGCCCGGCAGGTGTGCTTGTGCTCGGGGGTGCCGATCAGCATGAAGTGCGCCGAGGTCCGGCACATCTCGGCACAGGCGAGCATCAGCCGGAAATGCCCCGGCTCGACGTGCTTGCCGCCGGCCGGCAGGCAGTGGTTCGAGGCCATGCCCAGGCAGGTCTGGTAGCAGCGCAGGCACTCGTCGATGCAGGATTGCATCTCGCTCGACACGTGGCTCATTCTGGTCTCCATCGCGGCTTTATCGGAAGATATGGGCACAACTAGAGATCTGATAAAGTATTAACTCGACCAGCTAGCTATAAACTTGATATCAAACTCCCCAATCCGCGAAGCGTTCAGAAATAAATACTCTGGACGATCACGGGTTTGGGAGCGCCGCCTACCTGCGCAAGGGCGACCTCACTGGGTGCCCTTCTTCTTGAGGAAGGCCTCCATCTGGGCGATCTCGACGTCCTGGGCCTTGATGATCTCCTCGGCCAGCTTCCGGATCTCGGGGTCCTTGGAGTGCTGGAGGGCGACCTTGGCCATGGCGACGGCGCCCTTGTGGTGGGGGATCATGCCGCGCACGAAGTCGACGTCGACGTCGTTCGTGTAGCGGATGTCCATGTCTCGGTGCATCTCGGCGCCGACGTCCCGGAACGCCTTGGTCGCCGGCGTGTCCGCCTTGTCCGTCGCCGTCATCGCGGCGTGGTCGTGCCCGGCATGCCCGGCATGGTCGTGGGCCTCGTGCGCCAGGGCGATGCCCGAGAGACCGAGGGCCAGGGCCGCGGCGGCGAGGGTCGAGGTCAGCGTCTTCATCGAAGGATTCTTCCTGGTGCGTGGTGTCAGTTGAACTTGCCGCTGGCGGTGGCGCCGTCGGGACCGGTGAGCTGCACGGCCCCCTTCGGGCTGTCGCCGAGGGCCGCCGCGGCCTTGCCTGTCAGGCGGTTGCCGTCGGCGGGCTCCAGGGGCACGCGGGTCGGCTTGCCGCCGACGACGAGGATGGCCGTGCCCTTGAAGCCCGCGGCCGGGACCGGCTTCTGGCCCTCGTCGGACACGAACACGTCGACGGTCTCGCCCTTGGCGACGAGCTCGACGTGGAACTTGCCCGCGTCCGCCACCCGGCCGCCGTGATGGCCGGCGGTCTCGTGGGCGTAGGCGGCGGTCGCGGCCAGGAGGGCGCCGGCCAGGGTCAGTCTCGGAAGCATCATGCTCAGGTCTCCTCTCGGGGTTCAGTAGGCCTCGGCCGGGCGCGGGCGCGCTCCGTCCGGGGATGGGTGGGCCGGCGCCTCGGCGTGGAGGGCGCGCAGACGCTCCAGGGGCTTGCGGCCGAAGCGCAGGAACAGGACGGGGGTCAGGAAGGTGTCGAGCAGCGTCGCACTGATCAGGCCGCCGAAGATCGTCACCGCCACCGGGTGCAGGATCTCCTTGCCAGGGCTCGCGGCGTCGTAGAGCAGCGGCACTAGGGCCACGCCGGCCGACAGGGCCGTCATCAGCACCGGGGTCAGCCGCTCCAGGCTGCCGCGCACCACGAGGTCGGGTCCGAACGGCACTCCCTCGCCGATGGCGAGGTTGAGGTAATGGCTGATCTTGAGGATGCCGTTACGCGCGGCGATGCCGGTCAGCGTGATGAACCCGATCATCGACGCCACCGACAGCGGCTGCCCGACCAGCCACAGCGCGGCCACCGAACCGATCAGGGCGAGCGGCACGTTGCCCATGATGATGAGGGCGAGCGCGGCCGAGCGGTAGCGGCTGTAGAGGATGGCGAAGACCAGCGCCAAGGACAGCGCCGAGAGCGCCCCGATGGTCCGGCTCGCCTCCTCCTGCGCCTGGAAGGTGCCCTCCAGGCTGGTGAAGAAGCCGGGCGGCAGCGGCTCCTTCGCCACGGCCTCGCGGATGGCCGCCACGATGGTGGCCATGTCGCTCTCGCCGTTGGTGTTGGCCTGGACGACGATGCGGCGCCGGGCGTTCTCGCGCAGGATCTGGTTCGGCCCGTCGGTCTCGCGGATGTCGGCCACCTGGCGCGCCGGAACCCAGCCCGAGGGCGTCTCCAGCAGCAGGTCGCCGAGGCCCGCGGTGGTCCGGCGGTTCTCGGACAGGCGCAGCACCACGTCGAAGCGGCGCACGCCGTCGACCACGGTCGAGACCACCCGCCCGTTCGAGAGGCGGCTGATCTGCTCGACGACGGCGGCCGGCTGCACGCCGTAGAGGGCCGCCCGGGTGTAATCGACCCGCACCTCAAGCTGCGGGATGCGGACCTGCCGCTCGACCTGCAGGTCGACGAGCCCCGGGATCGCGGCCATCCGGTCGCGCAGGGAGTTGGCGACCCGGCGCAGGGCGTCGAGGTCCTCCCCGAACACCTTGAGCGCAATCTCGGCCCGCACGCCCGAGAGCATGTGGTCGAGCCGGTGCGAGATCGGCTGGCCGACGTTGACGGCCACCGGCAGGGCCGCGAGGCGCCCGCGGATGTCGGCGACGAGGGCCTCCTTCGGACGCTTGGCGCCTTCGTCGAGCGCCACCTCGATCTCGGACGAGTGGACGCCCTCGGCGTGCTCGTCGAGCTCGGCCCGGCCGGTGCGGCGGCCGACCGCCTTCACGCCCGGGATGTCCAAGAGCAGCTTCTCGGCGATCAGCCCGACCCGGTTGCTCTCGGCCAGCGAGATCCCCGGGTTGAAGGTCATGTTGACCGTGAACGAGCCCTCGTTGAACGGCGGCAGGAAAGCCCGCGGCAGGTTCCAGGCGGCTACGCCCGCGGCCACCACCGCCGCCGCGACGGTGCCGACCAGCAGGCCCTTGTGGCGGAAGGCGACCCGCAGCAGGGCGGCGTTGCCGCGCTTGAGCAGTTTCAGGAAGCGGCTGTCGTGCTCCTCCAGGTTCTTCAAGCCCGGCAGCAGCAGGGAGGCCAGCACCGGCGTCAGGGTGATGGAGGTGAGTAGGCTCGCCAGGATCGAGATGATGTAGGCCTGCCCGAGCGGGGCGAAGAGCCGGCCCTCGATGCCCGACAGCGCGAAGAGCGGCACGAACACCAGGATGATGATGAGCGTCGCGTAGACGATGCCGGAGCGCACCTCGTTGGAGGCCTCGACCACCACCTGGAACACGCTTTTCGGGTTGCCCGCCCGCCGGTTCTCGCCGAGCCGCCGGTAGATGTTCTCGACGTCGACCACCGCGTCGTCGACGAGCTCGCCGATGGCGATGGCCAAGCCCCCGAGCGTCATGGTGTTGATGGACAGCCCGAACAGGTGGAACACCACCGCGGTCGTCAGCACCGAGACAGGGATGGCGAGCAGCGAGATGGCCGTGGTGCGCACGTTCAGCAGGAAGGCGAACAGCACCACCGCGACCACCAGCACGGCCTCGACGAGGACGCGCTCGACGTTGCGGATCGAGGTCTCGATGAAGTCGGCCTGGCGGAACAGGACCTGGTTGGCCTTGATGCCGGCCGGCAGGGTCGACGACATCTCCTTCAGGGCCGTCTCGATGCTGCGGGTCAGCCGCACGGTGTCGACGTCGGGCTGCTTCTCGACCGAGACGATGACCGAGGGCTTGGCCATGTAGCCGGCGTCGCCCCGCTTCGTCCGTGCGGCGAAGGAGACCTCAGCCACCTGGCGCAAGTGGACCGGGGTGTCGGCGACCGTCACGACCACGAGGTTGCGGAGGTCGTCGAGGCTCATGGTCCGGCCGATGTTCCGGATGAGGTACTCGCGGGAATGCTGGTCGGTGAAGCCGCCGCCGGCGTTGGTGCCGAACTGCGCCAGCGCCGTCTCAAGCTGAGCGTTTGTCACCCCGAGCGAGCGCATGGCGGCCGGGTTCGGGCTGACCCGGAACTGGCGCACCTCGCCCCCGATGGGGATGACCTGCGCCACGCCCGGAATGGTCAGGAGCCGCGGCCGGATGGTGAAGTCGGCAACCTCGCGCACCTGCATCGGGCTCGCGGTCTCGCTGGTGACCGCCACCAGCAGGATCTGGCCCATGATCGAGGAGATCGGCCCCATGACCGGGGTCACACCCCGGGGCAGCTGGTCCTGCACCAGGGCCAGCCGCTCCGCGACCTGCTGGCGGTTGCGGTAGATGTCCGTGCCCCAGTCGAACTCGACGTAGGTGATGGACAGACCCACGCCCGAGACCGAGCGCACCCGGGTCACGCCGGGCAGCCCGTTCATCCGGGTCTCGATGGGGTAGGTGACGAGCTGCTCGACCTCCTGCGGAGCGTAGCCCTCGGCCTCCGTCATGATGGTGACGGTGGGCTTGTTCAGGTCGGGGAAGACGTCGACCGGCAGCTTGGTCGCGGTGAAGGCGCCGAAGAGCACCAGCACCGTGGCCATGGCGAGGACGAGCAGGCGGTTGCGGACCGACTGGCTGACGAGGAAGGTGAACATCGGGCCGGCCTCCTCAGCGCACCTGGTCGAGGAGCTCGGCGCCCTGGGTCACGACCCGCTTGCCGGGTCCGATCCCCTCGGCGACCAGCACGCGGCCGCCGTCGAGCGGCTCGACCCGCACGGGCCGGGCCTCAAAGCGCTCGGCGGTGGTGTGCTCGTAGACGACGTCCTGCCCGTTGCCGGTGCGCACGACCGCCGCGCGCGGCAGCGCCAAGCCGGACTGCTCCGTATCGGTCCCGGCCAGCACGGTGACGAACTGGCCGACGCGCAGGCCGGAGGCGTCGCCCTGCACCGCGAACTGCACCGGGATGGCCTGGTTGCGATCCGCGAGGCCCGTGCCCTGGTAGGCGAGCTTCAGGGTGCGTCCGTCGGCGAGCCGCGCCGTGGCGTTCTGGGCCGCCGTCAGGGCGTCGAAGCTCAGCGCCTCGACCCAGAGGCGGTTCGGGTCGACGATCTGGAACACCATGGCCCCGGGGGCCGCCATCTGGCCGGCCACCGCGGTCGCCTGCGCCACCACGCCGTCGACGGGTGCTACCAGGGTCTCGGGCTGTTGCCTGATCTTGTCGAGGGCGGCGCGGCGGTCGTGCAGCCCGTTGAGCTCGGCGACCGCGTCGTCGAGCTGGGTCTGGGCGACGGCGCCGCTCGTGGCGAGCTTCCTGAAACGCTCGACCCGGCGCTCGACGATGGCGATCTGCTGGTCGAGCTCGCCCTGGCGCTGCCGCATGTCGGAGACGTCGACGGCCTGGACCGGCGGCGTCACGGTGGCCAGCACGTCGCCCTTACGCACCTTGGTGCCGAGGCGTGGGAACAGGCCGGACGGCGGGGGCGAGAGACGGCCGCCGACCGAGGACTGCACGACGCCGCTGGCGTTCGGGTCCGGGATGATGCGGCCGGGCAGCTCGACCGAGCGGTGGAAGCTGCCCTGCTCGGTCATGGTGGTGCGCAGGACCAGCAGCCGTTGCGTCGGCTTCGGCACGAAGACGGAGCCGTCGGGCAGGCGCTGCGCGAGGTCCGACGAGGCCGGCGTGGTCTGGCGCGGCTCGATCAGCGCCGCTCCCTGCACCGGTGCGCCGTGGTCCTCGTCGCCATGCGCGAAGGCGGCGGTGCCGAGCACGAGGGTGATGCCGATGGCGACCAGCGCCACCGCCGGCGCGCCACGGCGCCCGCGTGCGAGCGCCGTCACCAGCACGCCGAGCAGGAAGGCGACCGCGACAGCGGCCACCAGGGCCGGGTCCTTGGCCGTAAGCCGCTCCCGGACGTCGAGGGCGACCTCGGAGACGCGCGCCAGGGCAGCCTGAGCCGGGGCCGGCTTGGCAGGCGCCGCGGCCGCGGCGACCTTCGGATCGGGCACCGTGACCGCGAGGGTGAGCACGTCGACAGCATCGCCGGCCGTGACGGTCGCCACGAGATCGTGCCGGCCGGGCTTCGACAGCCACGGGGCCGGCAGCGCGTAGCCGCCGCCGGTCGTGGCGGTCGCGACCTTGGGACCGTCCGGCGTCTCCACCTCGATGGTCGCGCCGGGCACCGGCTCGTTCGTCCGGAAGCGGTCGAGGAACAGCGTCAGGGTCCCGTCGCGCGGGATGGCGACGAGCTCGAAGGCGTCCGAGAGCGCCTCGCCGCGCGGGGCGATGGTCTTCGAGACAGGGGGCTGGGCGGCGCCGTGGTCGTGGCCCTCGTGGGCGAGCGCCGGCCCCGCCAGGACGGCGGCAAGCAGCGCCACCGCGCGCAGGGCGGCGGCAAAACGGGTCGACATGAACAGGAATCCTCGCGTCGGGAAGTCCGGACGGCGCCGTTCGCGGGCGCACTCCGGGCGTTGCGCGCCTCAGGCGCGCCCTACTTCACGCGAGGGTTCGTGGGGGCTTGGGCAGGGCCTCGGGGCCGGGGCCCGAACGGCCGGCGACGTCGCGCGGGATCAGCGTGACGGTCCGGAACGGGACCGGCGACAGGGCGAAGGGGCCGGACAGGATGCCGGTGGCGCAGCAGGCCATCGGTCCGCAGCAGCGGGTCTTGCAGGGCCCGGGGCAGCAGCCGCCGTCCCGGGCCGCCTCGATGCGCGCCGGCTCGACGGCTGCGGCCGGGAGCGCGACCTTGAGCGAGGCGGACGCCTCGGAGCGGACCGCCGGCTTGGCGGGCGTGGTCACGACGGCCGAAGCCGGCGCAGGGGCTGCCTTCGGCTGCGCCGCGGCCATGTGATGGCCGTGGTGGGCGTGCCCCTCGTGGGCCTGGACGGCGGACGGCGCGACGTAGGCGATGATCGCGAGGATCATCGCCGCCATCAGGCGCACGATTTGCCGGTCGAGGCTCATGAGTTCTGGCTTACACCGATTCCGAAGGCGGGACTATGTCCGCCGTTGAGACGTGAATGCCTGCAGGCAGGTTTGGTTGCCATCGCGGCGTTTCAAGCCGCCGCGAGCAGGGGCTCGGCCGGGAAGCCCGCAGCGGCGATGGCCTGGGCGATCCGGTCCGCCGGGCCGGCGGCATCCGACACGGTCACGAGATTGGCTCCGAGCTCGACCTCGACCCGGGCGTTCGGCTCGATGCCTTGGACCGCGCGGGTCACCGACTTGGCGCAGCCGCCGCAACCCATCTTCTCGACCTTGAACCGATGCATGACGCACTCCCTTGGATGGCGTCACACCCAGATGGGGCTTCCCATCATGGGAAGGTCAAGGGTGATCCCTCCGGACAATTCGCTCAGGCCAACTCGCCGCCGCGGTAGCGCGCGAAGGCGCTCCGCCTCTCGGGTCCGAAAAGTGTGACCTCGTATGTGTCCGGTTCCATGCCATCGACCTCCATGCCGGGCGAGCCAACCGGCATGCCCGGCACCGCCAGCCCGGTCCCCTGCGGCTTCTCCGCCAGCAGGCGCTTGATGGCGCCGGCCGGGACATGGCCCTCGACGACGTAGCCACCAACCTGCGCCGTGTGGCAGGAGGCGAGGTCTCGCGGCACGCCGAGGCGGGCCTTCACCGGGTTCACCGGGCCCTCGGTCACCGTCACCGTGAAGCCGGCATCGCGCAGGTGGGTCACCCACTTCTCGCAGCAGCCGCAGTTCGGGTCCTTGGTCACCGCGACCGTGGGCAGCCCCTCCGCCAGGGCGCCCCGTCCGAGCGCCAGCCCCGCCGCCAGACCCGCGAGCAGGGCACGTCGAGACGGCATCGTATCGCTCTTCATCGTCATCTCCCGTTCGCTCTCACTCGGCCGCCTGCGGCAGCCTTACGTTCCCACCCGCCGTCTCGTGGGGGACCTGGTCCCACGGCGGCAACCCGCGTCCCTTCACCAGGGCGTAGACCGCCGGGATCACGACCAGGGTCAGCAAGGTCGAGGAGACCATCCCGCCGATCATCGGCACGGCGATGCGCTGCATGACCTCGGAGCCCGAGCCGGTGCTCCAGAGGATGGGCAGCAGGCCCGCCATGATGGCGACGACCGTCATCATCTTGGGCCGGACCCGCTCGACCGCGCCGACCATGATGGCCCGGCGCAGGTCCGGGCGCGCGAGCGGGCGTCCCTCGCGCTCGCACTGGGCGCGGACCTCGTCGAGGGCGTGGTCGAGGTAGACCAGCATGATCACGCCGGTCTCGGCAGCGACGCCGGCCAGGGCGATGAAGCCGACCGCCACAGCGACCGACAGGTTGAAGCCCATCCACCAGAGCAGCCACACCCCGCCGACCAGGGCAAAAGGCAGCGACAGCATCACGATGAGCGTCTCCGTCAGGCGCCGGAAGTTCAGGTAGAGCAGCAGGAACACGATCAGCAGCGTCAGCGGCACCACGACCGCGAGGCGCGCCTCCGCTCGCTCAAGGTACTCGTACTGCCCGCTCCACTGCAGGGTCGTGCCCTGGGGCAGCCGCACCGCGTCTGCCACCGCCTTGCGCGCCTCGGCGACGTAGCCGCCGAGGTCGCGCCCGGCGATGTCGACGAACAGGTAGACCGCGAGCTGCCCGTTCTCGGTGCGGATCGAGGTCGGGCCACGGCTCAGCTCGACCTTGGCCACCTCGCCGAGCGGCACCGTGCCGCCGGCGGGCAGCGGCACCTGGACCTCGGTCGCGATGGCCTTCGGGTCCGACCGGAAGGCGCGCTTGTAGCGCACGTTGACCGTGTAGCGCTCGCGGCCCTCGACGGTGTTCGTCACGGTCTGCCCACCGAGGGCCGTCGCGACAACGTCCTGCACGTCCCCGACCATCAGGCCGTAGCGCCCGAGCGCTTCGCGGTCCGGCGTGACGTCGAGGAAGTAGCCCCCGATGACCCGCTCGGCATAGGCGCTCGACGTGCCCGGCACGGCCCGCACCACCGTCTCCACCTGGCGGGCGACCCCCTCCATCGCTTTGAGGTCTGTGCCGAGCACCTTCACGCCCACGGGCGTGCGGATGCCGGTCGAGAGCATGTCGATGCGGGCGCGGATCGGCTGCGTCCAGGCATTCGACACGCCCGGGAACTGCAGGGCGGCGTCCATCTCCGCTTTGAGGCTCGCGAGCGTCACGCCCGGGCGCCACTCCGCCTTCGGCTTCAGGGTGATGACCGTCTCGAACATCTCCATCGGCGCGGGGTCGGTCGCCGTGTTGGCGCGCCCGGCCTTGCCGTAGACCGAGGCCACCTCGGGGAAGCTCTTGATGATGCGGTCCTGAGTGGCGAGGAGCTCGCCGGCCTTGGTCACCGAGATACCCGGCAGTGTGGTTGGCATGTAAAGCAGCGTGCCCTCGTCGAGCTCCGGCATAAACTCGGAGCCGAGCTGCCGTGCCGGCCAGGCGGTCGCGGCCAGCACGCCCACCGCGAGCAGGATGGTGGGAATCCGGGCCCGCAGCACGCCGGCGATGAGTGGTCGGTACAGCCAGATCAGAAGCCGGTTCAGAGGGTTGCGGTGCTCGGGCACGATGCGCCCGCGCACGAACAGCACCATCAGGGCCGGCACCAGGGTCACCGACAGCAGCGCCGCCGCCGCCATGGCGAAGGTCTTGGTGAAGGCGAGCGGCCCGAACAGCCGTCCCTCCTGGCTCTCCAGGGTGAAGATCGGCAGGAAGCTCACCGTGATCACGAGGAGCGAGAAGAATAGCGACGGCCCGACCTCCGCGGCGGCCTCGACGAGGACCTCGACCCGCGGCTTGTCCGGGGGGGCCCGCTCCAGGTGCTTGTGGGCGTTCTCGATCATGACGATGGCGGCGTCGACCATGGCGCCGACCGCGATGGCGATGCCGCCGAGCGACATGATGTTGGCGCCGATTCCGAGCGCCTTCATGCCGGCGAAGGCCATCAGGATGCCGACCGGCAGCATCAGGATGGCCACGAGCGCGCTGCGCACGTGCAGCAGAAACACGATGCAGACGAGGGAGACGACGACGCTCTCCTCGACCAGCGTGTGGCGCAGGGTGTCGATGGCCGCGTCGATGAGTTGCGAGCGGTCGTAGACCGGCAGGATCTCGGTGCCGGCCGGCAAGCCCTTCGCGACCTCGGCGAGCTTCGCCTTGACGCCCTCGATGACGTTCAGGGCGTTGGCGCCGAAGCGCTGCAGGACGATGCCGCCCGCGACCTCGCCCTCGCCGTTCATCTCGGTGATGCCGCGGCGCTCGTCCGGCCCAAGCTCGACCCGGGCGACGTCCCGGAGCCGCAGGGGCGTGCCGCCCACGGTCTTGAGCACGATGTTCTCGATATCGGCGACGCTCTTCAGGTAACCGCGCCCGCGCACCATGAACTCGAACTCGGACAGCTCAACCGTGCGCCCGCCGACGTCGGCGTTGCTCGACCGGATGGCGTCCCGGAGCTTGTTGAGGCTGATGCCCTGCGCGCGCAGCCGGTTCGGGTCCACGACGACGTTGTACTGCTTCACGAACCCGCCGACGCCCGCGACCTCGGCCACGCCCTCGGCCCGAGAGGCACCGAAGCGGATGACCCAGTCCTGCAGGGAGCGGAGCTCGGCTAGCGTCCGTTCACGCGCCACCACCACGTACTGGTAGACCCAGCCGACACCGGTCGCGTCGGGACCCAGCGTCGGCGTCACGCCGGCCGGCAGGCGGCTCGCCGCGCCGTTGAGGTACTCCAGCACGCGCGAGCGACCCCAGTACGGGTCGGTGCCGTCCTCGAAGATCACGTAGACGAAGGATACGCCGAAGAACGAGAAGCCGCGCACCACCTTCGCCTTCGGCACCGTCAGCATGGCGGTGGTCAGCGGGTAGGTGACCTGATCCTCGACGACCTGGGGCGCCTGGCCCGGGTACTCGGTGTAGACGATGGCCTGAACGTCCGAGAGGTCGGGGATGGCGTCGAGCGGCAGGGTCCGCAGCGCCAGGACGCCGGTCGCCACCGCGAACACGGTCCCGATCAGCACCAGGACGAGGTTGCGGGCCGACCAGCCGATCAGGCGGGCGATCACGGCGTGCCTCCCGCGCTCGCCGCCTGCCGGTCATCCTTGGGCGCCGTCATGCCCTGCAGCGCGGCCTTCAGGTTGCTCTCGGCGTCGATCAGGAAGTTCGCCGCCGTGACCACCCGGTCGCCGGCCGAGACGCCCTCGCGGATCTCGACGTAGCCCCGGCCGCGCAGGCCGACCTTCACCGCCTTCGGCTCGAAGCGCCCCGCGCCGCGGTCGAGCAGCACGACCTGGCGCTCGCCGGTGTCGATGACGGCGTCGTCGGGCACCGCCACCACCGGCTTGGCGTCGCCGGTCGCGATCTCGACGTCGGCGTACATGGAGGGGCGCAGCGCGCCGTCGGGGTTGGCCAGCTCGATGCGCAGCCGGGCGGTTCGGGTCTCCGCCATCAGGTGCGGGTAGATCCGCGTCACGGTCCCCGCGAAGGTCCGGTCGGGAAAGGCCCGGACCCGCACCGTCGCCCTCTGCCCCTCCGCCACCCCCGCGAGGTCGCGCTCCGGCACGTCGGCGAGCACCCAGACGCGGGTGTGGTCGACGATGCGGAACAGGACGTCGCCGGACTTGGCCTTCATCCCGTCCGAGACGTTGCGCTCGACCACGACGCCGTCCCGGGGCGCGGACCATGTGATGGAGGGTGGCACCTTATGGGTCCGCTCGATCTCGTCGATGACCTCCGGCGGGATGGCGAGGTTCTCCAGACGCCGACGGCCGCCCTCGTAGCCGATGGAGGTCAGGTACTGGGCCGCGACCGCGTTGATCTCGGGCGCGAACAGGCGCAGCAACGGCTGGCCCTTGCGGACGTGGTCGCCCGTTGTGACCGGCTCGACCTTCTCGATGAAGGCGTCCGTGCGCATGGCGATGACGGAGACGCGGCGCTCGTCCTCCCCGACGCTGCCCGGCGCCCGCACCGGCACCGACAGGACCCGGCGCTCCGCGAGCTCGGTCCGCACGCCGGTGCGCTGGACCTTGCCCGGCGAGACCTTCACGACGCCGGCCTCGTCCTCGCCCGCGTAGACGGGAATGTAGTCCATCCCCATCGAGTCCTTCTTCGGCACCGACGAGGTGTCGGCCAAGCCCATCGGGTTCCGGTAGTAGAGGACGCGCCGGGCGTCACCGCCGGGCTTGGCCGCCTCGCCCGGCTCCGCGTGGTGCCCGGCCATGTCCGCGGGCATGGCCTCGCCGTCCCCGTCGTCGAAGCGCACGTCCTCGCTGGCGCGGACGGCCCGGAACTCCCGGCCGTCCGCCGTCACCATCGGCGACGCCGAGTAGACGGGCTTCCCGTCCGGGTCCCGGTAGTAGACCACCGGTCCGGACGCGGGCTTGGACGGGGCCGGCGCCTGCGCGGCGGGCAGCAAGCGGGCGACGCCGTGCCGGGCCCGCTCGACGAACGCCGGAACGGGACCGTCCTGCTGTCCGGCCCAGTAGCCGAGGCCCCCCGCCGCGAGCGCGGCGAGGGTGCCGGCGAACCATGCCGAGCGGGTCATTTCGCGGCCTGAAGGACCAGCTTGTCCTCGACCGTGCCGGTCTCGCCCTGGACCTTGGCGGCCAGCGACAGGCGCCAGCGGCCCTGCATCGAGAGCTTGGCCTTGAAACGGTAGATGCCGGGCTCGGTCGAGGGGACCTGCTCGACCTTGGTGGCCATCTCCTCCATGGCATCGGGGGCCATGTCGAGGCGCTTGGCGAAGACCACGGCGTCGGTCACCGGCTTGCCGCTCCGCTGGTCGACGAGCCGGACGGCGATGACGGCCTCGCCGACCTTCGCCTCCTGCTGCACGAGTTCGAAGCGGTAGTCCTTGATGTCCGCCAGGGCGGGCGGGGCGAACGTCGATGCCGACAGGGCGGCGCCGAGCAGCGCGGCCGGCACGGCGCGCGCGAAGGTGTTCTTGGTCACGGGTCTCATCTCCTGAACACGATGGATGGCGAGGCGCGGACGCGCGTCACCGTGCCGGCGCGAGCGCCGGCGGCATCGGGTTCAGGCTCGGGGGGGCTCGGGTAGCGGTGGCCCGTGCAGGCTGGCGAAGGACGCCGTGTCGGGCCAAGCCGGTGCCGCACGCGTCGCGCTTGGCGCCGCGATGGCGATCGCGCTCGGCAGCAGAGAGGCGACGCTGGCGAGGCAGAGCGCCATCAACGGGCAGCCCGACTTGGCGCAGTCCGACTTGTCCGCCTTCTCCGGCGGGCAGCAGGGCATGTCGTCCATGTTCATGCCGCCCATGTCCATGCCGGCATGGTCCATGGCAGGCATCGGCTCGTGCGAGCCGCGAGCCTGAACCGTCGCGGACGCGTGCATGCCCGTGGCGGCCGCGGAGGCGGTCACCGGCGTCAAGGCGAGGCTGAGAACCGCCAGGAGCGGGAGCAGCCGCCGGAGGGCGAGCCAGAACGTCACGAATCGACGATGCCAGTTTTCCGGGACACGCGGAAGGTCGATGGCCGCCATGGTGCCCCTTCCAACGGTGGGAAGGTCAAGGGGCGGCGCGACGGCCGGGACCGGTACGGTCGATCCCGGCGATCTTCCGAGGTTGTCAGTACCCGTGATGGTGATGGTGGTGGCCCCGATCGAAGTGAACGGGACGGTCGTAACCGTGGTGATGGTGCCGCTCGTGACCATGGCGGTGACCGTAGCCATGGTGCTGGTGGTGCTCCCAGTGATGGTGGTGGTGCCGAGGACCATGGCCATACCACTGCGCCGAGGCGGCGCCGGGAACCAGGATAACCGCCGCGACGGCAAGAGCTGCGAGACGTGCTTTCATGGTGATGACCTTCCGGTTCTTGAGTGCCCCAATCTGGGCGCGGCGCCTTGAACCGGTAATGAAACCAGCGCGCGGCCTACGTTCAGCGAAACGGAAGGTGCCTGAGCGGGTCATGCCCAAGGCGATGTAGCGCGGCGACCTCGACAACCCGGACGTGCGCTTCGGCGCCGTGGCCACCCTCGCTCCGGCAAGGTTTTCCGCCGTTCGGGGCTCCTCACCATAGCCAATGCGCAGCTGTGCGGCGACGGCCCGTAAGACGTCATGGCGGCATGCGGCCCGCCGGCCATCCGCGAGCATCGCGCCATGGTCGGCGGCGTGCCGGAAAGTTTCAGGGGCGGCCTGCCGAAGAGGGAGACGGGAGGCGCGGCAACCCCGCCTTTACCAAGGGCAGTTGAAATCTCTAGTGACTATAGATTTCAGTAGCGCTCAGGTCGGCGCCTCGTCTACACTTCTACGGTGCCAAAAGGCTCGGACTACCTCACGGAGGCTTCCCGTGATTGCAGCTTTCTTCGCCGACGACCTGTCGGCCAGCCATGCCGCCCTCCTCGCAAGCACCGCCTACAACCGCCGCTCCATCGCCGACGACCCCACACCCAGTCTCGTCATTGGCGGCGAGCGGATCGTCGCGGCGGTTCCCACGATCCTCGACGCCGCGCGTAGCCAGGGGCGCGACCTCATGGTCGCGCTACCGCTCGCCCATCTCGGCGACCGGGCCATCAGATGCCGTGTCGATGCCGTCGTCGTCTCGTTCGGGGCGAAACCGTGGGCGGCCCGCGCCGCGCGCGAAGCGGTGGCCGCGGACGCGGGGCGCGACCTCGCCCCACCCTGGCTACTTCCCTGTTGCGCCAGCGCGCGTCCGGCCGGCCTGCGGGCGCTTCCTGTCTCGCTGGGCACCCTCCGTCGCTCAGAGGCCGCAACGCTGTTGGCCGGCGAGCCCTCGGCCGACCTGAGGCTCCGCGCCGTCGGCCTCGCCGCCGCGCTGCACCTCGCCGCCGAGGACCCGTACGCGGCCCGGCTCGATCCCGGCCACCTCCGCGCGCTGCTCGCGGGAGCGGAAACGGCCGCCGAGTTGAGGCTCCGGGCAAGCCTTCTTGAGCTGGCCGCCGATCTCGACGACGAACTCCCCGACCCCGTCGGGCTGCCGACGCCCCGAATCCGGGTGGAGCGACCTGTCCCGGGGCGCCGGTCGAGGCTGCTGGGCCGGCGCAGGCCCAAGACGGTCAAGCCTCAGGTTGCGCCCCGCCAGGCGGCGGGCTGCGCGTGTGCCGTTCCTGCCTGATGGGGGCCATCATGATCATCCGCACCAAGCCCACCGTTCAAGACGCGCCCACCGTTCGCGGGGCACCGGATGCCGGCCGGGGCCGGCGTGCGCGGAAGCGCTCCTCCGTCCGTGAGGCACGCGACCGGACGATGGGGAGCCTGGAGGGTCCCACGTCCGGCCGCGCGGCCCATGCCGGCGACGCTTACTCGGACTGGGACGAGGCCCCGCTTCCCCTGCTGCTCGACCCCGACTTCGACCACGCCGACGATGATGCAGCGCTCGCGGGTGCCTGGCGCCAGCGCCAAGCCATCCGGGACGAGGAGGACTGGGCCTTCTGGTGAGCGGCCTTGACGCTAGGCCTCGGGGGCGACCCGTGGCTTGGCAGTCGTCCGAAGTATCCACAGGCTCCTGTGGATATTAACCGCACTACTGGGACAGGTGTTGATTACTTGAAAACTGCATTGCATATTTGGCGGTTTTCATTGTATTATATGCTTCTTCAATCATGCATGTCTGGCGCGTCCGGCACGGCGAGCTCCTCGCCGCGCTGGCCGGGTCCGTGCCTTTTCGTGGAGGCCTCCACTGATCAGCGCCATTCTCGGATGCTCGGGGCGGACGGACGCAACGCAGGCCGCCCTGATCCTCGCCGACGCCCATGCCGTCCTCGGCCAGGCGGTGACCCTCGTGCGCGTCACCCTGCCGGGGGAGGCGCGCCTCCCCGAGCTTCGTATCCGCCAGGAAGAGGTCACTCTCGTGGAGCGGGAGGCCGAGACGCCGGCCGAGGTCGATGCGCTTGTCGCCCTGGACATCGCGGGCGCGGTCGCCGCGGATCGCCACGTGGTCTTGGACCTGCCTGCGCGGTGCCTCGGCGATGCCACCCTGCGGTCCCGCGTCGACGTGTCGGTCGTCGTCGTTGGCCCGACGCCACTCGACGAGCACATCGCGGCTCGCGCCCTGGCGGAAACCGGCCTGGACGCGGGCGCGGGCACGGCCGAGCCCCCAGGGGCGGGACCAGGCGGACCGGTTCCGCCGTGGCTGCTGGGCTGCGGGCGGAGCGGAGGCGCCCCTGCGGCGGCGGCGCTCGCGCTCGCGATGTCGCGGTTCGCGACCGCAGGTGAAGGCGGGCGCCCGCGCGTCTTGCCGGCGGTCCTGCCGTCGCTGAGCCGCCAGGAGGCGACCCGCGTCGTGGAGGGCGACCGGACCGCGAGGACCCTCGCGGCCGGCATCGCGGTCCTGGCCGCCATGCGCGTCGCCGGCCGGACGCCCCGGGCGGAAGCGGTCGATCCGCGTGCGTACGCCGCCGAACTCGGGACGGAATGCGCGGCCGCGCGTCAAGCCGACCAACGGGAGGCCGGTGACCGCCTGCACGACCTCGCTGACGAGCTCCAGGGCATCCGGGACGGCTCCAAGCCGGACGCCTGCGACCTTGTCGACGCGCCGCGCCTGGAGGAGTGGCAGCACGCGACGCGCGAGGTCCGCATCCTCGTCGGCCGGGTTTACGGGCACCCCGACATCCCGGACGGCAAGAGGATCAGGACGTCCGACCTTTACGCCTGCGGGGAAGGCTGGGCCCGGACGCTGTCGCGGTACTACCGCCTGGGCACGCCCGCGCGCGGCGGCTTCGCGTCGTTCTAAGTCCCCTCACGTCACCCCGATGCCGCCCCTGGCTGCCCGGCCCTGCGCCGGTCGGCGGAGCCATGTCCGATCAGGAGGATCGTGGATGCGAGTGACCGAGGAAGGGCCCGCGAGGCGGCCCAGGGTCGCCGAGGGCGCGGACCTGGAGAACCGGACGTTGGCCGTCTGGCGGCTATGCGATCCCGGGGAGATCGAGCCGGCGACCCTTGCCGAGGTCGAGCGGGCGGTCGTCGGCTCGGCCTTGCTCCTGCACCACAGGCGCTGGCCCGAGGCCCTGCGCGGCGATCCGACGGCGATCGTCGCCGCGGGGGTGGACGTCCTCCAGGACCACCCGACCGGCACGCCGGCGTTCGACCTCGCGATGAGCGGCCTGCTCGTCCACGCCGCCCGCGGCGACGCGACCGCCGCGCTCGTGCTCGCCCACGGCCTCGCGGCGCTCGCGCACATGCATCCCCGGGCGGAGGAGCTGCTCGACCGCGCCGACCGCTGGTCCCGCCGGTGGCCGCGCCGGCGGCCGGCGCCGCCGACGAGGGGCTGAGCCCCGCCCCGATTCCCGCCCTGCTGAACCACGGGAGTGCAAGAATTGCGGATCTGGATCTTTTCGGACCTTCATCGCGACGCTGCCGCATCCCCCTGGACGCCGGCGGCTATCCCCGATGCGGATGTCGCCGTGGTAGCGGGCGACGTCGGCGAGGGCCTCGCTGACACGGTCTCGTGGCTCGCCGCCACGATCCGTCCCGCCATGCCCGTCGTGCTCACCCCGGGCAACCACGAGTTCTACGGCGGGGCCATGGACAAGGAGCTCGCCCTCGGCCGGCGGGCGGCGGCGCGCCTGGGCATCGAGCTCCTCGACAACGATGCCGTGACGCTCGGCGGCTGCACCTTCTCGGGCTGCTCGCTGTGGACCGATTACGCCCTGGCCGGCATCGCGACGCGCGCCGCCGCGATGGACGCCGCTAGGATCGGCTTGAACGACCACCGCCGGATCGCCTGGTCGCACGATCCGCGCTGGAGGCCCTTCCGTCCCGAAGAGGCCCTCGCGCTGCACATGGCGTCGCGGCGCTTCCTTGAGCGCGCCCTGCTGGAGACGGACCCGCCCCTGACGCGGCGCGGCCCGCACGTGGTGGTCACGCATCACGCGCCGAGCCCGGGCTCGGTCGCGCCCGCCTACGCGGGCCATCGCCTCAACCCGGCCTTCGCCTCGGACCTCGGCCCGCTCATCCGCGCGGGGCGGCCGGACCTGTGGGTCCACGGACACGTCCACACGCCGTTCGATTATCGCCTCGGGTCCACGCGGGTCGTCTGCAATCCCTGCGGCTACCCAGGCGAGAACCCCCGCTTCGATCCCGGGCTCGTCATCGAGGTCTGAGCTGCCGCCCGCTGCCCGCACGACGACCCGCCGGCGATGCCCGCCGGCCTGCACGACGGGGGATTTCGATGGCTGACGATCTTCTCTACTTCCGCGACGATGCCGAGGACGACGCGTCCGTTCTCGACCGACGGGGACGGCGGGCGCCCGCCACCGAAACCCTGGCCGCCTTCACCCTGGAGGCGGCCATCCCCGCCGCGGAGCGCCGCCGCATCGCCCGCGCGGGCTCCTACGCACTCGTGCTGGAAGTACCCTCCGCCGAGTGGGTCGAGCCGATCCGGTCGGCCTGCTCGGTCCTGGGGGATTGGTCTGTCGTCTATGCCCGCACCGGCTCGTCCCGTTCCGAGGACCGACCGGATCGCGGAAGCGACGCCGTCGCCCGTCGCCTCGCGGAGGGCGGGCGGGTGCTTGGGATTTCCCAGGCCTGCGAGCGGTATCTGCCCTCGGCGCTCCTCACCGCCGCCGACGCGCGCCACCGCGTCCCAGCGCCGTCGAACGACGTGCTCGCGCGCGTGATCCGTGCCGCCACGGGCCAGCGTCCGCCCGACATGCCGCCGGCCGTCGCTGCCGGGCTGGGCATCTGGGATCTCTGCGCCGCCATCCGCGCGGGGTCGGCGCGCGCCTGCGTGGCGCGCCTTTCCGCCGCCGTCGCGGCACGTTCTGCCGTCGACCGGCAGGTAGCCGACGCGGTCCCGTTCCCCGCCCTGCGCGGCTACGGCGAGGCCCATGCCTGGGGGATGCGCCTGATTGGTGACCTGGAAGCTTGGCGGGAGGGGCGCATCGCCTCGTTCGCCGCGCTGGACCGGAACGTGGTCCTTGCATCGAATCCCGGACTAGGAAAAAGCACCTATGCTCGCTCGCTGGCCAAGTCGGCCCAACTACCTCTTATCGTCAGTTCAGTGTCTTCGTGGTTCTCGCAGTCTAACGGCTACTTGGATGGCGTAATAAAGCACATTGATACTGTGTTCGAGGAGGCTTATTCAAAGGCGCCATCAATCCTATGCTTGGAGGAGTGCGATAGTATCCCTTCCAGGTCCTCGCTGGATGGCAGGAATTCTTCATGGTGGACCCCAGTTGTGACGCACATGCTTCTCAAAATCGACGAGTGCTGCGCTCGCGAGGAGGCCGGCGTGTGCATCATCGGCGCGACGAACCATGCTGACCGGTTGGACCCGGCCTTAGTCCGCCCGGGGCGGCTGGGACGGATCATCCGCATCGCGCCGCCCTCCGCGCCGGAGCTCGCCGCCATCGTCCGGCAGCACCTGGGCGCCGACCTGCCCGACCTCGACCTGGGCGTCGTCGCCGAACTGGGGCTCGGCGCCAGCGGCGCGCAGGTCGTCGGCTGGCTTCAGGAGGCGCGCGCGCGGGCGCGGGCGGCCGGCCGGCCCCTGCAGGCCGAGGACCTGTTGGAGGTCGTCGCCCCGCCGGACACCCGTTCGTCCGGGGAAAGAATGCGAAGCGCGATACATGAATCGGGGCATGCTGTCGGCGCGGAAGTTCTGCGGATCGCACATGTCGAGCAGGTCGACCTGATCCTGCGCGCGGACGCGGCGGGCAGCACCGTCATGCGCGCGCGCCTCGGCCCCCTGCCGACCCGCGAAGACCTTGAGCGCATGGTGATCGGACTGCTGTGCGGGCGCGCCGCCGAGGTGGTGTTCCTCGGGGAGGCGAGCGCCGGGGCCGGCGGCGGCACGACCTCGGACCTCGCGCGCGCCACCGCTTTCGTCGCGGGCATTCACGCCTCGTTCGGCCTGGGGGTAGGCATCGCCTACCGCGGCCCGATGGAGGACGTCGCCGGCACCCTGGCCGACCCGACGCTGCGCGCCGCCGTCGAGGCCGATCTCGCCCGCCTCCATGCGGAGGCGGAGCGCCTCGTCTCCGAATACCAGGATGTCGTGCAGGCTGTCGCCGAGGCCCTGCTGGACCGGCGGGTGCTGGGCGGTGACGCGCTGCGAAGGCACCTCGCCGACGCCCGAGCCCGCCGGCCGAGGCAGGCGTGGGAGGGCGGCCGATGACGCGCCACGCCGATCCGCGGGCCCTGGGACGGGACGCCGTCCCGGCGCCGGGGTCCGCGGGCGGGGGGACCCCGGCGCCGCGATACCGCCTCTGGGTGATGTCGGACCTGGGCGTCGACCGTCACCCTTACGCGATGCCCGCCTGCCTCCCGGACTTCGACGTGCTCGTCGTGGCCGGCAACGTCTCCGACGATCTGGAGGCGTCCGTCGCCTGGCTGGCGCGAGGCCTGGACGGACGGCAGGGCTCGCGCCCCGTCGTGCTGGTCCCGGGCAACCGCGAGTTCTGGGGCGGCCGCGACGTCGAGGAGACCCTCGGACGGGGGCGCGAGCTCGCGGCCCGCTTCGGCATCGCGCTGCTATCGGACGATGCCCTGCGCGTCGACGACGGGCGCGGCACGGGCCTGTACCTCCTCGGCGCCACCTTGTGGACCGACTGGGCCCTTCATGGCCCGCGGAGGGCGACCTTCGCCCGCGGCCACGCACGCCACCACCTGCGCGACTGCCATCTCATCCGCCGCGCCGGTTCGCTTCCCTACCTCCCGCACGACGCCACCGGCGCGCACGCGCGTTCGCGGGCATTCTTGGAGGACGCGCTCGGCTCCATCGTCGCCCAGGCGACAGGCTTCCGGGCGTCGCCGGTCGCCCTCGTCCGTGACGCGCGCCGCGGAGACCGCGCGGTCGTCGTCACCCATCACGCCCCGTCGGTGCGCTGCCTGCCGCCGGAGGCCCTGCCCGACCTCTGCGACGAGTGGATCGCGGCCTCGCTCGCCTCCGACCTAGAGGGGGTCATGGCCGCCTGGGGAGCGCCGGCCCTCTGGATACACGGCCATGTGCCCGAGCCGGTGGACGTCGTGGTGGGGCGGACCCGGATCGTCGCCAACCCCCGGGCGTCCGGCCATCGGGCGTTCAGCCGCGCCGCCTTCGACCCAGCATTCATCGTGGAGGCCTGACATGACGACCGTCCCCCGCCAGGGCGTGCTCCCCCTCGGCGTCCCGCCGCGCCAGCTTCCCCCGGTTCGCCAGGCCCGGCGGGCGCCACCGCACGCCGGCCGCACGGCCGCGCCCGCGCGGGCCCGACCCGCGCGCATCCTCTGCCTGGACATTGAGACGACCCCTGACGCGGAGTTGGTTCCGCAGGATTGGCCCAAGGAACGGTTCCTCAAACCCGCGTGGCACTCCGTGTCCGCCATCTCGTTCGCCGAGGCCAGGATCGAGGCCGGCAACGACGGTTCCGAGCACTACGTCATCGAGTGCTGCCGCAGCGGCGGCCAGCCGGGCTGGAGCGAAGAGCGGTTGCTGCGGGGCTTCTGGGAGATGTTCTCGGAGGGGGACTTCCGGCTGGTGAGTTGGAATGGCAGGGCCTTCGACATGCCCGTGCTGATCCTTCGCGCGTTCCTGTACGGCATCCCGGCGAGCGCCTACTTCCTGCGCGGCGACCGCTGGGCGGGCTACACCCGGCGCTACGCGCCCGAGTACCACAGCGACCTCGCCGAGCTGCTCTCGTCCTACGGCAGCGCCACGCGCATGGGCCTCGACGAGATGGCGAGGGCGATGGGGTTGCCCGGCAAGGGCGAGGAGCACGGCTCCATGGTGGAGGCGCTCGCGGCGGCCGGGGAGATCGAGAGGATCCGGTCGTACTGCGAGACCGACGTTTTGAACACCGTCTCCTTGTTTTTCCGGTGGGCTCACATGTCCGGCGCCAGCACCGCCGCAGACCACGACGCCTCGATGGCGAGCCTGGTCGATTACCTCACCCGCGAACGGGATGCCCGGCCGCACCTCGGCTCCTTCCTCGACCGCTGGGCCGCCTCGCGTCGTCCCGTCCCGATGATGCTGAAGGGGGCGGGAGGCAGACCCACCCGGAAGGTCGACGACGTGCGAGGAGGCGGGACCGAAGAGCCAAGCTAGGGCGATCCGTCCGGGTGCCTCCCGGTTCGACCCGTCGCGGTCCGAGCGCCGGAGAAGCCGTGAGTTGCCGGCGCGAGCGAAAATGGCACGGAGCCCGGCCCATATCCAGGCCTACACCCTACCAGGTCCAGGCCACCACCATGCCATCACCGGAGGTTTCGCTTGACTCTCCCTGGTCGGTCGCTACAACCGCCCAATGGAGACGTCCAGGAGGAGCCATGGCGACGGCGGCCGACTCGCTGACCGAGAAGATCAAGGCTTGCGACCGTGCCGACGCGGCGCTGCAGACCGCGCTGGCCGCGATCCTGAAGTCGCGGGCTGAACTTGCGGCACTGCGCGAGGACTTAGCCGCCCTGCGTGCCAATGCTGGCGCCGGCCTGGTGCCTGATGGGACACCCGAGCGGGCGCCTTCGGAGGCGGGCGCCGTCGAGGCGGCCCAAGCCCCGCGCCTGCGGAGCCCGGTCGCTCAGATCATCGTCGATGCGCTGGCGGACGCGGGGGATGCGGGTCTTTCCGGGATGGCCCTCAACCAGATCGTCGCCGAGCGAGGCTTCACGAAGGACAGCAGCGAAAAAGCCAAGGTGTCCCTGAAGCGGGCGGGCCTTGTCCGGCACGACCGGATCGCGACGCACTGGTACGCTCTCGGGCGAGGGCCGAAACACATCCCTGGGGAAGAGCAGACCGCGAACGGTAGTTCGCCCAAGACTTCGAATGGGGCCAAGCGAGGGAGGGTTTGAGATGCCAGCGCGCAGCACCCGACGCTCGGCGCGTGAGCCGCCATGAGAAAAGGCCCGCGTTGCAAGCAACGCGAGCCCTTTAGGCCTCACCAGCCTCACCAGCCCCCGCCTCACGAAAGGTGTGGGAGCCAATCCAGGACCCGATCCGCACCGCTTACCAGGCGGTGTGAACCACAAAGAACCCGGGCCACCCCAAGTCCTTCTAGTCCTGCGACGGAGCCGGGTCGCACCGGTCCGCCAAGCAGCCAAGGTCACCCCTAGCCTATCGAGCAATCCAGGGTCGCCCCCGACTTGCCGCCGGATCGCACGGAGTACCAGTCCGCGCGCCGGAATCTGCCTGATAGCACTCCGCGGCCTAGGTCGCAAGCGGTGCGGCAGGCGGTTTCTCATCCGTCTCGGCAGGCCACGGGTCTATCCACAGCCGCGAGTGCCACCACGATGAGAATGCCACTCTCCCCTCGGCCGCACGCACGCATGGCGCGCGCCGGCCATCCCGACCAGCTGAACTTCGATTTCGGCGATCCCAGCCCTCAGGCGGTCCCGGCCGGCCGGCCCTCAGTCGACGATGTTGCCGCCGCCGCGCCTCCTCGTCGGGCGGTGCGCTGCCAAGCCCTGTGCCAAACGCGCGAGCCAGAACTCGCCGACGACCGCCAGCTGTCGCTGTTCTGAGGTGATCCGCCGCGGGTCGATCCCCCGTCGAGCCTCACTGACGGGGTGAGAGGCAAGGCGGTGCGGGCCGGCCCCGGGGGCGCGGCTCCACGCGCTCCCGTAGCGACCTCTGTCTGGGCCCCCCCCATTCCAGTCCCCGCTCATGGGACTGCATCCGGGGACCACCTGCATCGGCTGCGGTGGGGTGCGGTGTGTCGGTCGTAAGGTCTGGCACACCGCTCCCGACCGCGTCGCGTGACCTTCGACTCCGAAACGAGCCCGACAGGGCAGCACCACAAGCCGACCGGGACCCCGTCCCGGCGGGACGGGAGACTTTTGTCATGGACCGGCCAACGACATCCTGGACCCACGACGTGGATGGCGACCTCGACGGCGCCAACCATCGGCCGGGCGGCCCCGCCGCCCCCGCGCACGGCAACGAGGTCGGCCCCGCGCCGAACCCGCCGCGGCGGCGGAGCCTTCCGCGGCGCCCCGAACCGGCGCCGACGTCGTGCATCGACTGCACCGGCGCGGACGCCATCGCCGAGCAGTTCGAGACGGTTCTCAGCCTTGAGCCGCTCGACCTCCCGATCGTCGGTGACGGCACCCTCCACCGCCTCTGGATCGGCGTGACCATCGACTGCGCCACCGGCGCCGTTCTGGACGCCCACCTCGACCTCCACAGCTGAAGGGGACCGCGTCGATGCTGCTCCAGAACACCGCCACGGTTTCTGCCGTTCCGCCCGTCCACGTCAAGCCGGCCCTCCTCCGGCTCGAAAGCGTCGCCCCGTCCCCGGCCGTCCACGGCACCTCGTTCGCGGTGCCCGCCGATCTCGGGCTCGGCCCCTCGCCCCGGTCGCTCCAGCCGCACCGGTCGCCCCGCGGCTGGGTTCCCGACATCGTGCGCAGCGAGAAACTGCCCGGGGGCATGGCCGTGACCACGTCCGCCCTGGAGACCGCCGGGCTGACGATGCTCCTGTGCGACCCCGCCACGACGCTGGTCGTGCCGTACGGGCACGTCCTCAGCTACCGTGAGGTCATCCCCGGTGGGGACATGCTGGAGGGACGTCACCGCCCCGAGGCGGTCGCGCGCCGGCGCGACGGCTCCGTCGTAGCCGTCACCTTCATCCATAGCTGGGAGCGGGACGCGGCCGCGCCGGAATGGTCGCGGACGGAGGCCGCCGTACGGGCAGCCTACCGCCGCCTCGGCGTGACCTGCCGCGTCCTAACCGAGCACACGCTGTTCGCGCGCACCCAGCGTGAGAATCGGGTCCGCATGCTGCGCGAGCGGGCCGGGTGCCAGGACCCTGACGTGCCGCGCGTGCGGGAGGCCTTGGTCCGGCACGGGCTGCCGACCACCGTCGCGCGCTTCCATCGGCGGGCGCGGCCCTACCCGACGCGCCGGCTCGACCGGACTCTCGCCTGCCTCGTCGAGCTCGCGCTGGCGGGGGACGTCACGCTCGACCTCCGGAACCCGCTAGGTCCCGAGACCCGGGTCACGCAGGGAGGCCGTGCGTGATCGCCGCGGCCGCCCCTTCCGCGGACGTCCTGCGCCGCAGATCGTCCGCGCAACCCGCGAACCTCGGGCTCTTTCCCGGCGCTCCCGTCGTCCGGAAGGTGAAGAAGCGCAACTACCTGTGCGCGGTCGACGGGGACGGGGGCGATCACAAGGCCCTCGGTGACGCCCCCTTCCGCTCGCTCCTGGAGCGCGATCTGCGCACGTTGCTCGGCGCCAACCCGGACATCGCGCATTACGCGGTCGAGCCGCACGAACTCACCTACTTCATCCCGGACGGCAGGGGCGGCCAGGAGGCTCACGTCTACGTCCCCGACGTGGTGTGTCGCTACCGCGCCGGTTCGGTCGTCGTGATCGATGCCAAGGCGCGCTTCATCACGGAGCTGCCGGCCTGGACGAGACGGCAGCCTCACATCGAGGAAGCCTACCGCCTCGACCACGGCGTCGTCTTCCTGACCCTGGACGAGGTGGAGATCCGGGCCGAGCCCAGGCTCTCGAACTGTCAGATCATGGAGCGCCACCGCTACATCGTCCCGGACGCGGTTGCCCTGCTGCGCGTCCGGGATGCCCTCGTCGAGCTCGGCCTGCCGACCATCGTCGCGGCCGTGGTGCGGGCCGCCCGGCTCAACGACCGGCCGGGGGAGTGCCGCGCCTACACAGCGGTGATGAACCTCGCGCTGGCCGGGGAGATCGCGCTCGACCTTGCCCGGCCCTTCTCGTTCCAGACCGAGATCCGCGAGGTGAGCGCGTGAACGCACCCTTCCCCGTTCCCTCCGCGCATCCCAGCCCGTGGTCGGGGCCGCCCGCCGCGCAGGTCGCGCACTCGCAGGCGGTCACTCCGCGCTTCGACCTGCGCAACAAGGACGTCTTCAGCATCGCCGGGCGCGTCCACGAGTTCGAGCGTCGCCTCGACGGTCGGCTCCAGTTCCTGTGCGTCGAGGACAAGGAGCCGCTCTTCATCACCGACGAGCAGCTCGCCTTCCTGTCGGCGCGCGGCGAAGCGCGGCTCGTGGCCGGCAATTTCCAAGACGGCAAGCCGCGGGGCCCACTGCCGAGCCGCCTTAAGCTCACGAAGGAGCAGGTGGCCCAGGTTGACCGGAAGCTCGACTACGTGAACGCCTGCGCCCGGGGCTTTGTCGAGGGCGAGGCACGGCCCCGGGCGCCCTACGAGTTCCGGCGTTCGAAGCCGGCGCTCGACCCCATCATCCTGCATGTGGCGCTGATCAAGGGTGAGAAGGCGCCGCACTTCACCACGGTGCTAGGGTGGTTCGACCTCTGGATGTCGCTCGGCGACATCCATGGCAAGGCATGCCTCGTCGACCGGCACAACCACAAGGGCAACCGCCGCAAGCCCTTTGGGCACGTGGGCGAGGTGGCGCTAGAACGCGGTGTCTGGCGCTGGCTCAGCCCGGGCATGACCACGGAGATGGCCTACGCCAAGGTTGTCACCTCGGTTCAGGCCTACAAGCGCAAGCTCGCGCGGCATCTCGCGCCGGAGGAGCTCGACCTGATCGAGGTCCCCTCGCTGCGGACCTTCCAGCGTCGCTGCAAGGATGTCGACAAGTATGTTCGGGATTACTACCGCAAGGGTCCCGAATACGCGGCCAAGATGCACCGCACCTACGAGGTGCAGGCCCTGCCGGCGCGGCCCTACCAGGACGTCGAGGTCGACCACTGTACTCTCGACATCCTGCTCGTCGATGACGACAGCGACCTCGTCCTCGGCCGGCCGGACCTGATCATCTTCCGCTGTCGGAAGACTGGCATGATCGTTGGCGCCTCGCTCGGGTTTGAGGCCCCAAGCTTCGCAAGCTTCATCGCGGGGCTCCGGCACGCGATCTATCCGAAGGACATGTCGGCCTTCCCGGCGGTGAGGATGCCCTGGCCCTGCTACGGCCGGATCGAGAACCTATGGGTCGACAACGCGCTCCACTTCATCGGCAAGGACATCGAAGCCGCCGCGCGCGAGCTAAAAATGAACAAGCCGCGGTTCAAGCCGAAGTGCCCCTGGCTGAAGGGGGCTTTGGAACGCTTCTTTGGCTATCTCAACACCGGCCTCGTCCACGTACTTCCGGGCACGACGTTGTCCAACACCGTCGAGCGACGCGAGCACGATAGCGAGACTCTTGATCGCGCCAAGATCCGGCAGTCCGAGTTCCTGTCGCTCCTGATGTTCTTCATCTGCGACGTCCACAACGTCCATAAGTCCAAGGGGCTGGGCCTGCTGCGGGGCATCGGCGACATCCCGCTCCGGGTCTGGAACGAGGAGGCTGCTCGCCATCCCAGCGGCCCGCTCCCTCCCGCCGAGCTGTTCGTCGCCCTCTGCGGCGAGTGGGAGGACCGCACGATCCAGAACGACGGGATCGTCTGGGGCCACATCAAGTACGAGTGCCCGGAGCTGCTCTCGCTCATCACCAATCCGGGACACCGGAGCGCGCGGGAGGACGGTGCGGGCACGCGCTACAGGTGCGCGCGGGACCCGGCCGATCTCGGCCGGATCTACGTCGTGGACCCCTACGACCGGGACGGGCGCATCATCACTGTGCCGGCGACGAGAGCCCACCGCGCCTACGCCGAAGGGCGTCACCGGCACGTCCACGACCTGGCCGTGGCCAACGCCCGCCGCATGGTGCAGGGCGCGTTCGACTTCGACGCCCTGATGCGGGCGCTCGACCTCCTTGGCGACGCGGCGGCGGCCGCCCGGGCGAAGCCCGAGCGCAAGGCGGTCCACCGGGGCCTTGCCCGGTTCCTCGACGCCCAACGCAAGGCGCGGTTCCGGAGCGAGGTCCGGACGGGCACGCCGGCGCATCCCGCCACAACCGCGGGGCACCTCGACCCCCTGGCCATCGCGCGCCGTCCGAAGCCCGCGGCATCGGCCTTGCCGGCGCCGCCCCCCTCGCCGCGGTCGGAGCCCCCCGCGGCCGGGCACGAGCGCCCGCTGCCCCTGGTGCCCCCGCAGGATGGCGTGCCGTCGGACGCCCGCCCCGCGTCACCCCCGCCCCAGGCCCTGGAGGAACCCGGACCGGGCATGCCGCCCGCCGTCCCGGCCGCGGAGGCGCCCATCGCCGCTGCGCCGGCCAGCGAGCCGGCGGACGACCTCGATGACGAACTCGCGGCTCTCAAGGCAGCCAAGAATTGGAGAACGGACGATGAGTGAGACCAGCCAGGACAATGGGCCCCTCAGTCGCGCCGAACGCGCGGCCAAGCCGGCGGCCGAGCGGCAGCTCATCATGAAGAACCTTTTCGTGGGGCACGACCGCTTCCAGACGGCGACGGCGGCGGTGGCGCGCTTCCACATGCCTGTGAAGGACGGCCTGCCCGACTTCGGGTCCCTTTTCGTGCTCGCCGGCGATCCACGAACGGGCAAGAGCTATGCGCTGAAGCGGTACGCGCGCGGGTTTCCGGCCGACCTGACCGGAACCGAGGGGATCGTGAGGCCCGTGGTTTATGTCGACCTGCCGGTCGGCTGCAACAAGGCGGGGTTCGTGACGGCCGTTGCAGGGGCCCTGAACGCCGGTGACGTCACCCGGATGACGATCGACCCGCTCTTCGGGAACGTGCTGAACGCCTTGGTCAAGCAGAAGGTCCAGCTGCTCATCCTCGACGAGGTCCAGGAAGCCCTCACCACCGCGCGAAAGGGCGCGCTCCGGGACTGCCAGGGTCTGATCCGCAAAATCCTCAACCTCGGTACGCTCAACGTCGTCGCCGCGGGCCTCGTCGAAACCTACGAGATCATGGCTGCGGACAAGCAACTGGAGGGACGGGGCGGCTTGCCCCACCACATCATGCTGCCCTACACCTGGGACAGCAGGGAGGAGCGTGACCTCTTCCGCCTGCTCTGCGCCGAGATTGACGGCCGACTGCCCTTCAATACGAAGTCCGGCCTCGGATCGCAGTGGTTCGCCTCGCGGCTTTACTGGGTGACCGACGGCATCATCGGCCGGCTGAAGGATTTCACCTTCTCGGCCGGGTGCCGGGCGCTCAACGACGGCGCCGAGCGGGTCGAGGTCGAGCATTTCGCCGATGCCTGGGACATGATCCGGCCGGTCGGGATGACCTTCAACCCCTTCCGCGACGACATTGACCAAGCCCCGGCTCGCGTGACGCAGGCCGCCAAGCCGACGCTGCAGCCGAAGGACCCGGCGCAGGGCGCCTTCGTCAAGTGAGGGGACCGGCATGACGACCTTCACCGACCTGCGCGGTCGTTTCGAGCCGCCGCTCCCCGACTGGCGAGCCGCATACCCGGGCGAGCCCGCTCACGGGTATGTCGTGCGCCTCGGGGCCATCAACGAGGTCGGCAGCATCGCCGTCCTGTTGAACTCGCACGGGCTGAACGGACGGGACATCCAGCCCGCCGAGTGCCTGGAGTTCGCGCTCTCCTTCCCGATTGCGGGAAAGGACCACCTGATCCATGCCACCCCCGTGGTCACCCCGACGTCGGTCGTGATCATGGGCCAGGAAGTCCGGCGGCAGCATTGGCAGATCGGCCGGCGCCGCTTCTGTCCCGCATGCCTTTCCGAGAATCCCCACCATCGGGTGTGGTGGGATATGCCGGCCTATGCGCGGTGTCCGTACCATGACCTCGACGTCCTCGACCGCGACGCCTCGGGCCGTCCCGTACCGTGGTGGTCGGCCTCGTTCACCCACACCCCGTCGGGGGCGGACCTCCTCCGGTATGGCGTGCCCCGGCGCGCGGAACCGCGGCCGTCCCTGGAAGCCTACATCCTGGCGCGGATGGGCATCGCTAGCCCCCTCCCGGTCCCGCCGCTCGACGGCCTCCGCACCCTCGGCGAGGCGCTCGACCTCGTGGAGCTCGTCGGGCGCGTGTCGCTGGGGGTGACATTGCGGACACGCCCGGTCGTCGGCGTGACGAAGGGCTTCGACCTGCCGGCGGTGATGCGGGCCGGCTACGGCGTGCTGGCGAGGGGGGAGGCTGCCCTCGACGCCCTGCTCAACGACCTCGCGAACGCGCGCGCGGCCTCCGCGGCGGGCGGAAGGTCGGCTCGCTTCGGGTGGCTCGGTTCGGTCCTCCGTGAGGAGCAGGGCTCGCACGTGGAGCTTCTGGCCAGCTCCATGCGCAGGGTCGCGGTCTCGCGAGGCGACTTCTCGCCGGCGACCTGCGATGCCTGGTACGCCGGCGAGGCCGGCTGGCTGCCGGTCCCGACCCTGGCGAAGGAACTCGGCCTCACGGAGGAACGGCTTCGCCGCATCTCCGAGGCGCTCGGTATCCATGAACGGCAGTTCGGCGCGGCGCGCGAGCGCTATCGGGCCTTCAGTCCCGAGCAGGCGGACCTGGTCAGGGGGACCTTGGCGTCCTCGCTCGACCGGGACGGAGCCGCCGATGCGCTGGGCGTTTCGCGCGAGACCCTCGACGCGCTCATGGCCGCCGGCATCATCACCCACTTCATGCGCATCGGCTCGGGAAGCGACCGCGACCGGTTCCGGCCAGAGGACCTGGCCGCGTTTGCCGCGCGCCTTTTGCGGGGGTCCGAGACCGTAGCCGAGGTGCCGGACGGCCACTTGCGGCTCGCCGACCTCAAGCGGACCAGCAAGACCAACCCGGCGCGCTCGGTCGAGGCGATCCTGAAGGGATATGCGGTGGCCCGGGGGAAGACGGGGCCGACCCTGGGCGACCTCCTCGTCCCCGACCCGCGGCGGAGCCGCCGGGACGACATGCAGGCGGCACGGGCCGCCCTGCGGGCGCTTCCCGGCCTCGGCCGCTACCAGGCATCGACCATCCTCGGTTGCAGGGTCGAGACCGTCGACGGCCTCATCGACGAAGGGCACCTGCGGATGTGCGCGGGGAAGCGCGGCTGGCGTAGGATCGACGAGGCCTCGCTGGAGGCGTTTCACCGCAAGTGGGCGCCTGCGCACGTCTACGCCGACGCCGTTGGGGCGGCGCGGTCGGGCCACGAGGCCGGTACGATGCTGGAGAGGCTCGGCGTTGAAACGTTGCGGGTTGCCCAGAAGGACGGAACCGTCACGCACATGGTCGACCGCGCCAGCGCCTGGTCGGCGTTGGCGCTGTCCTGCGACCCCGACGACCCGGCGGGCGGCGGCGTGCTCGCGTTCCAGGCCGCGCTGCTCCGCGCGCTCGGGCGGCGGGGAACGTTCAAGCTCGTCGGGCGAAGCCGCGGCCTGACCCTGTCCAGCGCGTCCGGCGACCTCACGATCCGGATCGAGGTTCAACCCGAGCGGGAGGCAGTGGAGGTCGTCCTGACCCGCGGAGGGCGCCCGCCTCGGGAGGTGTCGATACAGGCCGCGGTAGGCGGCCGCTTGCATTGGCGCGAGGTGGCCGGGCGGCTGGAGGTTGCCGACATCGTCTCGGCGTCCGAGCTCTCCGCGCCGCGCGCCTGGCCAGACTTGGTGGCCCGTACGGTCGCCAGCACCGAGATGCTGCGCGCGACCTTCCCGCAAATCCGGGGAGGCACCGCGTTCGGTACCGTCAAGGCGGCGCGGCCAGCCTCCCCGGTAACGGACCGATCCGAACGGCCCACGACGTGAACCGGCCGTTCGGTCGTCCGGTGTGTCGCAGTCTAAGCAATCAGGTACCTACTCCTCAGTTGGGCGCCCCAGCCCGACGACTTCCGAAGGTTCCGGGAAGGCCGCCACCGGACCTGCGTAGAACAGCTTGAACTGGACATGGCGGGCCAGAGATGCGGGACGGTAGGGCGCGGCCCCATCGCACTGGACCACTGACGCGAGCCGGAAGCGTTCGTCAACGCTCGGGTGCACCGTGGCGTCGGGCCTGATCTCCCGGTCCTTAGCCTCCCAGGTCTTGCCCTGCGCCCAGCGCCGCACCCAGGCCGGAACCCACGAGACCGAGACGCGCGCCTCGATGGCGTCCCGCATGCCGGCCACCTCGCAGTGCTGCACCCCGGCGGCCGAGGGGTGCAGGCGCAACCGCGGGATCCGCATCACCTCGACCGGGTGGCGCGGATCGGCGACGGGCGGCATTCCATCCACCTTGAGGCCGTCGGGGACGCCGACGGCCTGTTCCAGCATCCAACGGAGCGCGATGTCGGACAGCCGGGATTCGGTCTCGTCATAGCTGCCGCCGATGTCCGAGTGATTGCCGGCGAACCAGAGCTGCCGGAACTGATCCGGCGCGCCGGGCGCCCGCGGCGGAGTGACCTCGGTCGCGCCCCACTTCACGCGGTCGAAATCCTTTCGCCGTTCGTCGATGGCGATGGCTGCGCGTGCGTAGCCGACCTGGGCGCTGAGGAGACGGTCGAAGTTCTCGCCCTTCCACTCAGCCACGTGGCTCTTCGACTTGCCTGGTACGGGCCAGTTCTCGATAGTCTTGGTTTTCGCTGCGACAACGCGCCGCCGCACCGCCCAGGTAGCCGCAACGGAAGCGGCGACGAGGATGCCCGCGGTGATCAGGTCCACCTTCCAGAAGGGGCCGTCGAACAGGTAGGAGATGCCCCCGGCCAAGGCGGAGGTCACGGTGATGGCGATGCCGATGGGAATGACGATCGCGGCCGCCAGGCCCGCCTTGATCAGGGTGCGCTTTGCGCCGGCGACACCGAGCGCGGCGACCGTGTCGAAGGTCCCAATGAAGTAGGGCTCGACGTTGGACTTGCCGCCGTCGGGATGGTCGGAGCCGTACCGCGCCCGGAACCGCCGCGAGAGCTCGTGCCGCTCCGCGTCGAAGTCTGCGCGCGGGTGGCCGGCACCGTGCTCCAGCACCGTTCCGACCGCTTCGCGCGCGATGTCCCGCGTCATCTTGCGGAAGCGCAGAAGCGGGCCGGCGGCGCCCCGCGTGGGCACCCCGCAGTACATCAGGAGGTTGGCCACGCACCGGACCGTGTAGGCCCCGCGGCTGAAGCCGATCAGGTAGATGCGGTCGCCCGGCTCGTAGTGGTCGATGAGGAAGCGGTAGCAGTCGGCGATGTTCGTGGTGATGCCGCGCCCCGAGAGGGAGGCGGCCATCTTCTGCACGAACCGCACCGGCGCCGTCAGGGCCGTGGCGCCGATGTCGGTGCCAAGCCCCGGGTCGTAGAAGGCGACCTGCTCCGCCGGGTCGATGCCGCTCTCGGGCCCGACCTTGCAGACCCGGTACATCTTGTAGACGTTGCTGACGCGCTGCTCGGGGCGGACGCCGCCGTCCTGCCCGGTGCCGTCGGAGAAGACCACGATATTCTTGGGCATCCGCCTGCCTCCGGAACGCCGGAGCCCGGGATGGGCGACGGCCGCATCGGCGTCCTGGGCAGCGATGCCGCCCGGGACGGGGTTTCAGATTTCGGGACACGCCCGGGCGGCCTCAGACGACCGGGCACGGGGCGTACGGCTCGACCTCGTCGGCCAGGAAGCTCCGCCGGATCTCGCGCCCGGCGCCCTCGACGAGGACCCGGGCCATGGCCGGCAGCTCCGCCTTCGCGCGCAGGTAATCGTCCAGCGCGATGGGGTTGGCGCTCTCCGGCGCGTCGATGCGCGTCAGCCGGTCACGACCGATGAGCAGGCCCGCCTGCCCAAGGGCGTTGTGCGACTGCGCCTTCATGGCCGCCTGGATGACGCCGCGCCACTGGATCATGCCGCCGGAGGTCTTGTTGGCGTCGACCTTGAACGCGGTCTCCCCACAGCCGAGGCTGAGCACCTGGATCTGGCCGCGGTCGATATCGAAGCAGGCGAGCGCGTCGACCACCGCGTTCATCGTCGGGTTGTTCGACCACAGGCCGCCATCGACCATCACGTAGCCGTTGTTCGACAGAGCCTCGAAGTAGGTCGGGGCGGCCGCGGTGCTCAGGGCAACCCGGACCATGCGCTCGGAGCGGTCCTTCCGGTACGCGGGGTGGTGGGGCGTCTTGAAGACGAACGGCTCGCCGTGAAACCCCTCGAAGGCGGGGATGCAGAGCCGGGTCCGGGCCTCGCCGAAGGTGGTCTCCCCGAAGATCCGCAGCAGCTCGTCTTCGAGGGGCTTGCGCTCGTAGACGTAGCGGTAGCGCTGGCGCACGAACCGGGTGAGGCGCTCGATCCGCGACGGCGGCGGGAAGATGTTGCCGCCGCGCTCGACGTAGACGTCGCGGATCTCGCGCGCCGTCAGGCCGTGGGCGAGCGCGAGGGCGATGATGCCGCCGGTCGAGGTCCCGGCGATCATGTCGAAGTGCCGGGCGACCGAGCGCCCTTCGAGGAAGCGGCCCTCAAGCTCGGCGAGCACCGCGGCCGGGAGGATGCCGCAGATGCCGCCTCCGTCGACGGAGAGGATCCGGAAGGGCCGGTCCTTGGGCCAAGGCAGGGGCTGCCTGCGGTCCTGCTGGGTGCCGTCGGAGCGGCGCGGGGGAACGTAGCTCATCGTCCGGCTTCCTTGGCGGCAGGGGGTTCGGCATGCCGACCGCCCCCGGACCACCGTCCGGTCGCGCGCCAGCCCTCGTAGCAACCGAGCCAGTCGAGGGCCCAGGGGATGGTCGTCTCGGCGAGCAGGCGGAACGGGGTCCACTCGCCGGTCTCGTGGTCGAACAGGCAGAGGACCGGGTCGCCGGCCCGATCGACGTAGACGTGGGGCAGCGGGCCCTCGCCATCCCCCGGGCGGCGTCGGAGGGCCGGTGAGATCACCCGGACCTCGGGTTGCTGCCGCAGAGGGGCGATGCGCTCGACGACGAGGGGGACCCGATACGAGACCCGCACCTCGTAGGCGAGCATGAAAGGCTTGAGCGTGCCGAGCCAGGTCGCCGTCCGTTCGGAGCGCTCGACGAGCTGGAACGACGGCCAGGAGGCCCGGATGGCCCGGTCCTGGTCGGCGATGGAGGGGAAGACGCTCACCACCGGCGCCCCCCGCGGAAGGTGTGGGCGCTCGCCCGGGCCGGCGCCGCGGCGGCCGCGCCGCCGACGCCGACCAGCGCCGGGCGGCTCGGGACGTAGAGGCCGCCCCTGGGCGTGTAGGCGTGGAGACCTGTTTGGACCGCCCGGCCGGTCCGGTCGTTGAAGCGGCGGACCGAGGTCGAGACGACGTGACTGCCGAAGCGCTCCCGCAGCCAGTCCTGGATGTCCTCCAGGCTCGAACCGTGCTGCTTGATCCATGCGAGGCCGTCGGCGAGGTCCGTGAGCTTGGCGGCGTACTCGTCCTGCTGGGCGAGGCTCTCCGGCCAGCGGTCGGTGAAGCAGTCCTCCGGGTGGACGGGGTTGACGACCTTGATGCGCTCACGCCGGGCGCTGGCCGCTCGCAAGGCGCTCGCCACCGTGCGGGCCAGGCGGATCACCATGTCGGTGAGCGGCAGGCCCGGCTGCGAGGCCTGCCCCGCGAAGCAGGAGAGCATCACGGAGGGCGGGATGCGCCCGGTGGCGCCGGCGTAGGCCACGTTGCGGTGGCGCTTGAGCAGCTGCAGGGCGACGGTCGCCACCGCCTTCACGATGATGGGCACCTGGTCGAGGATCTCATCGACCTCGGCGTCCGCCCGCACCTCCATGCCGTAGGCCTCGTGCAGCCGCTTGTTGAAGGCGGCCGCGAACCGGCGCTCCAGCGGCGTGCGCGCCCGGTACCATTCGGCGAAGCCGTAGGCGTTCATCGGCACGTGGAAGTGCTCCGACGCGGGCTTGTCCGGGTGGGCGTGGAAGATGTGGCTGACCCGTTCCGCGCCGTGTCCCAGGCGCACCGCCGGGGTCACGTCGACGTGCATCCGGTCGGCGTAGCGCACGGTCACGCACCGGGTCTGGCGCTCGACCTTCTGGCCGGTCGGGTACCCCTCCAGCGAGCGGTACAGCAGGTCGAGCACCTCGTCCGGATCGGCATGCGGATCGAGGTCCAGCGCCGCGACGATGTCGAGGTCGTACTCGTCGTCCGTGCCGCGCGTCGACGTCGTCGCGTCGATGGCCATGCTGCCCTGCGGGTAGAAGCGCAGGATGCACCCGTTCAACGGGGTGCCGGGGCGTTCCGCGAACTCGCGGATGGCCTCGTAGCGCCCCCCCGCCTTCGCGTGCAGGCCCGGCGGCAGCTGCACCGAGATGGCGATGTCGGCCATGACCGCATCGAGCGCGCTGGCGAAGGGGTCGATGTCGGGGGGCTGTCGGAAGTGGTTCATGAATTCGCTCCTTGGCTGGACGCTCGTCAAGGTTGAAAACCTCTGCGTCCGTGGCATCCTGCCGAGGTATGCCGGCCAAGCTCGCGTCTCAGAATTTGGCCGGCGCGGATTCTGAAAATCGCGGGCGGGGGGCATAGGGGATGTCGGTCGGACGTTTGGCCGGGCGGCCGGCTGCGGAGGCGAGCCGGGGGCGAACGGGTGGGCGATGACCTCAGCCCGGAGGAATTCGGGGCGGCCTACCGCGGCCTGTCGCGCGACGACCGCAAGAAACTGGTCGTCATCGCGAAGCGGTTGTGCGGTGGCACCACGCTCAACCCGGGCGACCTCCTGAACGAGGCGATCTGTCGGACCCTGCTCGGCACGAGGCAGTGCGGCCGGGAGCTGAACGTCGTCGCCTACCTCGTGGGCGTGATGCGCAGCCTCGTCTCGCACGAGCGGGAGAAGCAGAAGCGGTCGGTTGCGACCGACGACGCGGAGGAGGTCGACGCCCACATGCGCGCCCGGCTCGGCGAGAAGCCGAGGGCCGGTAGCGCGGAGGACGCCATCATCGACGCCCAGGAGAGGGCGAGGATCATCGGGGAGGTGTTCGAGATGTTCAGGGACCAGCCGGAGGAGCTCGCGGTGCTCGAAGCCCTCGGGGACGAGCTCGCCGGCAAGGCGCTGCGGGAGCGCACCGGGCTGGCACAGGGCGATCTCGACTACGTGAAGAAGCGCATCAGGAAGGCGCTCTCCCTCCGCTACCCGAAAGGATGGAGATCATGAACCGAGAGATGACCAAGGACGAGAGGTTCCTGGATGCCCTGGATGACCTTTACATCGAGGGGATCCTGGCGGCCTCTCCCGAGGAGCTCAAGGCGGAGCTGCTCGCCATCGGGGAGGACCCGGACACACTCGTCGCCATCGCGGACGCCGCTTTCGAGCGTGCCTACGCCGCCTGCGCCGCCGACGCGTGCCCTGCCTCAACCGCTGCCGCACCGGCCGCGTCGACGACCGAAGGCGGGATCGACCCCTTCGCCGTACGGGCCGAAGGAGGATTGCGCGGCGTGGCGCGCAGCTTCGGCTGCAACCTGAACTTCCTCGGGCGGCTCAAGGACCGGCTCATCCGCGTCGAGGATCTGAGCGCCGGGTTCCTGGCACGTCTGGCCGAGGCGCTCGGGACCGGCGCGGACGAGCTTGCCCGCTTCCTCGCGGGGCCCGCGCGGGTGCCCGTGGCCGCGCGGTTCAAGTCGGACGGCAAGCCGGAGGCCGTCGAGAAGCAATCGCTGGCCGAGGCCATCGAGAGTTCGGGGCTGAGCGACGAGCAGAAGCGGTACCTGGCATCGCTTTAGAAGGACATCGCCGCCGTGGACGCGTTCGAGGTTGTCAGGTCGAGGGCGGCAGAGGTCCACGCGGCGGCGGTCGAGGGGGGCGCCGATCCGCTTCGCCCCCTCGATCTCGTGGTCGCGGCCATCGATGCCCACGAGATCGATCTCAGCTGGCTACGTCCCGGCGATACCTACCTTCGCGGCGGGCGCGGCCTCTACGACCCGACCCTCCCGGCCATCGCCTGCGAGGATCGCGGGGACCCGACGGCCAAGGCGTTGCTCGCGGGGCACGAGCTGGGGCACGCCGTCCTGCACGATCCCGACGAGGTCATCGTCGACGGCGACATCGACCCGAGCCGCGCGGTGGAGGCCGCCGCCACGGGCGTGGAGAAGGTCGAGGGTTACGGCCGGCGGGAGCGCCGGGAGCTGCAGGCCGACCTGTTCGCCCGCGAGTTGGTCCTGCCGCGGGCCTTGGCGCGACGCCTCTTCCTGGAGGACGGGCACGGCGCCACCGACATCGTCCGCCTCACCGGGCTTCCTCACGCCCTCGTCGCCCAGCAGTTGGCCGATTGCCTGCTGCTGCCGGAACACCGGCCGCGCGCCGAGCCCGGTGCCGTGGCCGGACCTCCGCTCGACGACAGCCAGCGGGCCGCCGCCTTCCACGAGGGTACTCCGTTCCTCCTGCAGGCGGGACCCGGTACTGGGAAGACGCGCACGCTGGTCAGCCGCATCGAACGGCTCCTCGACCGGGGAGCGACGGCATCCGAGATCCTCGTCCTCACCTTCTCGAACAAGGCGGCGGGCGAACTCGTCGAGCGGTTGACCGCCCGCCTGCCCGAGGCGGCCGCCGCTGCCTGGATCGGCACGTTCCACGGCTTCGGCCTCGACGTCCTGCGGCAGTTCCACGACCGCGAAGGGCTGCCCGACGACCCGCGGCTCGTGGACAAGGCCGACGCCGTCGGCATGCTCGAAGATCTCGTTCCGCGGCTGCCGCTCCATCACTTCCGGAACCTGCACGACCCCACGCTCGAACTGAGCGACATCCTCGCCGCGGTGTCGCGGGCGAAGGACGAACTCACCCTTCCGGACGCGTACATGGCCCTCGCCGAGCGGATGGCGGAACGGGCCGGCGACGACGGGGAGGCCCGGCTGCGCGCCGAGAAGGCCATCGAGGTCGCGGCGGTCTACCGCGTCTACGACGCCGAGATGCGGCGGCTCGGCCGGCTCGACTTCGGCGACCTCGTCATGCGGCCGACGCTCCTGCTGGAGCGGGACCGCGACGCCCTGGACATCCTGCGCGCCAAGCACCGCCACATCCTCGTCGACGAGTACCAGGACGTGAACCGGGCGAGCGTCAGGCTGCTCAAGGCGCTGGCGGGCGAAGGCGAGCGGCTCTGGGTCGTCGGCGACTCCCGCCAATCCATCTACCGGTTCCGGGGCGCCGCCTCGGCCAACATGACGGGCTTCGAGGCCGATTTTCCCGGGCGCCGGATCGGGCGCTTGACGGTGAACTACCGCTCGTCGGCGGAGATAGTGGCGACGTTCTCGGCCTTCGCGACCGACATGGCGGCCTCGCGCGGCGTCCTTCCGCTCGACCTCACCGCCCACGCGGGTGCCTCGCACGCGCACCCCGAGACGCGCACGGTCGAACGCCCGGAGGACGAGGCCGCCGCGGTCGCCGCCCGCATCCTCGAACTTCGGCAGGTCCACGGCGTGGACTTCCGGGACCAGGCCGTCCTGTGCCGAGGCAACGCCCGCCTGGCCGCGGTCGCGGCGGCGCTCGAACGGCGCGAAGTGCCCGTGCTGTTTCTCGGCACCCTGTTCGAGCGGGACGAGATCCGCGACCTGCTCGCCGTCCTGGCGTTGCTGGTCGATCCCAAGGCCGGCACCCTGGCCCGGGTCGCGCGCATTCCGCGGTACGCGATGCCGCTCGGAGATGTCGGCCGCCTCCAGCGCGTCCTCGCGCGGTGCGAGGAGCCGATGGCATGGGCGACGGAATCGGCGGTCCCGCTCGGCGCCCCGGCGGCGACGGCGCTGGCGAACCTCCGCGCCGACCTTCAGGGCCTGGGCGCGGCCAGCCACCCCTGGGAGGCGCTCTGCCGCCAGCTGTTCGACCGCCGGTACCTGCTGCCCGATCCCCGCCCGCCGCTCCGGACCCGGGACCGGATGCGGATGGTGGCCCTCTGGCAGTTCCTCGCGTTCTGCCGCGAGCTGCCGCCGGGCCAGGGGCTCCCGATCCAACGCCTGCTGGACCGCACGAGGCGGTTGGTCCTCCTGTCCGAGGAGCGGGATCTCCGCCAGATGCCCGCGGCCGCGGCCGCGATGGACGGGGTCAGCCTAATGACCGTCCACGCCAGCAAGGGCCTGGAGTTCGAGGCCGTGCACATCCCCGGCATGGTCGGCCAGGGATTTCCGAGCGGCGGCCGGACCCCGCGCTGCCCGCCCCCGGACGGGCTCGTCGCCGGCGCCGAGGGTCTGTCGGGCTTGGACGCGGTCCGGCGCGGTCATGCCGAGGAGGAGGAATGCCTCTTCTTCGTCGCGGCGTCCCGGGCACGGCGTCATCTCACCCTCCTCGCGGCGCGCCGCAAGGCGAACGGAAGCGGGCGCCCGCTCTCGCCCTTCCTCGACAAGGTCGCCGAGGTCGTGCGGGACGTGCCCGATCCGCCGCTGCACCTGCGCGAGATGCCCGAGCCCGACCGTCACCGGATCGGCGTCGCGTGGGAGGGGCCGCCCTCCTTCACCGCCGAGCAGATCTCACTCTACGACCGGTGTCCCCGCCGCTTCTTTTTCACGCACGTGCTGGGCGCGGCCGGCGGTCGCCGCTCGACCCCCTTCGTCAGGATGCACGACGTGGTGCACGAGGTACTGCGCTGGCTCAGGGAGGACGCGCGGAATTGGGGCCTCCCGCTTGAGGCGGTGCGGGCGCGCTTCGACGCGGTCTGGTCCGAGAAGGGACCGACCGAAGGATATGCCGAGGAGCTCCGTCGGATGGGGTTCGGACTGGTGGAGGCGCTCATGCGAACCCGGGAAGGACATGTCCCCGGGCTGCGCGAGCCCGTCGCCATCGATCTCGGCGGCCTCAGCCTCGTCGTGTTGCCCGACGAGGTGCGCGGCGATGGGGCGGCCACGGTCTACCGAAGGGTGCGGACCGGCCGAAGGAGGAAGGAAGAGGAGGACGACCTCGTCTACGCCGCCTATCTCATAGCGGCCGGCCTGCGCCACGGCCCGGGTGCGCGGGTCGAGGCCATCCACCTGAGCGGGGACGGCGTGATGGACATCCCGTTGACCCCGAGGAAGCGAACGAACCGCGAGCGCAAGCTGCGACTGATCGCGGAGGGCATCCTCGCGGGCGACTTCCCCCCGGAACCCGACGAGAGGGCCTGCCCGCGGTGCCCGCACTACGTGACCTGCGGGCCCGTACCGGCGGGCATCCTCGCGGCTCACCGTCCGGATGGGGCGTAGCCGACGGCTGGACCAGGTCGTGACTACGCTGCGGACGATACCGCAGCCGACTGCGTCGGGCCCGGCTCAGGTGCCTGACATGAAAATCGTGAGCCGTGGAGGTTATTTGACCGGTAAAGTGCCGACCGCACGCCACGACGTACCCGATCAGCCGTCACCTAAGCTGCGACTCGGCGGCACCATTCGCCCGACCTTGAGGTGCCGGGCTCCGGTCCGGCTGCCGGCTCCGGGCCCGCGGGTCAGCCGCGCTTCACCTAGTGCGCCGCCGGCACCCGGGCATGAGCCGTCGCCAGCCAGCTGCGCAGCGCGTCCTGGTCGATCCACCCCGCCTCCATGGCCGCGGCGGCCAGCATGACGAAGACCACGACCCAAACCACCGCCGTCGTTCGACCTTCGGCGCGCCGGTAGGCAGCCATAGCCCCGGCGAGCGGGCCGTCGGCCAGTGCGTCGTAATCGGCGTCGTCGAGAAAGCCGTAGAGCTTCGTGCGCCACGCCGACCTGGACGCCTCGACGACGCCAAGGAACCGGCGGTTCGTCGAGACCGACACGGCGTAGGAGATGCCGACATACGCCGCCACGCCGGCGTACAGCCCGGCGAAGCCGGCCCCACCGGCACCTCCGCCTTTCGCGGCGTCGATGGCGAGCCGGACCACGAGCGCGCCGATCGCCACGGCCACGTCCCTCCACACGGCCGCGGACAGGTCGCGGGACTGCTGGAGGAGCTTCTGTACCTCGTCCGACAGCGTCTTGCGCAGATCGGACAAGGCCTTCAACGTGTCCTTGCTGCCGGCGCGTAGGTGCGCCTTGTACAGAAGCCGGGCCGAGTCCAGGGCCGGCCCGACCCGCTTCGGCAGCCCCGCCCGGAAGCTCTGCCCCGCGGTCCACTCCCGCGACAGCTCGGCAGACAGGAAGGTATGCCGCACCTCGACGTCGGTACCCTCCAGGTAAACCCAGGCCGCGGCGGCCTGCTGCGCATCGAACCCATCCGCGCCGAGACCGCCGTCCCCCAGCATGAGCTTGCGCGGCGGCTGGCCGGCGAGCATCGCCATGGGCGTGGCGCCGTCGCGGTAGAGCTCGTTCGGCAGCGACAGGGCGATCATCGTTCCGGCTGCCTCCCGCCACGCCGGGGCGGCGGGACCATCGACCCTTGCGGCTCCGGCCACGTAGGGCTCGATCCGGGGAGGCGCCATCTGTTCGGGGGATTGACTGCGGACGACCCGCCTAGGTCCGGCCTCCGGGCGGGGTTCCGGCACCGGGGCGACCGCCGGGGCGTCGACCCAAGGCTCGACGACGTGCCCGCGCGTGCGGAAGCCGTCGGCGGCCCTGATGAACGCTAGGCGCACTGCCGAAACGCGGCAGGCGCGGTCGGCATCGAGCAACAGGGATCGCCAACCCTCGGGCGTGAAAAGGTGCTCTGCTCCGTCGCGGCGCGCATAGGTCAGCGTCACGCGCACCCTGTCGCCGTCGGGTGCATCCCGCGGCGCCACGTGGTCGTCCGAGCCGTCGAGGCAGTCGAGCGTCAGCCACGGCGCGCCGGCATCGGCGACGGCCTGCCAAGCCGTCAGTGCCTCCCGCGACAGCACCCCGGCAACCGTCATCCGGCCGGCGTCCTCGTTGACGACGAAGCCCGGTGCAGACCGGCTCGCCTCAACGGCCGCGTGAACGGTTCTCGGTGTCGACATCGTCCCTCAGGACCCCCGCCGTCAGGATCTCAATCCTCTCCCGCCCGTCGGGCATCGTCGTCCGGGTCGGCCTATGCGCCTCGTCGTACAGCACCACCACGCCCTCCTGGGTCTCCATCACGCGCTTACGAGGCTTCTGCACGCGCTCCGGATCGATCTCGAACGATTCCTCCGCGACGCCGCGGTCCCGCAGTTGGCGCTCCAGGGTCCCTCGGATCGACGCACCTTCCGGCAGAACGCCGAAGAGCGCCGTCAGCAGCGGCTCGCGATCTTCCGGGTCGTAGCGCTGGCCGCCCTGCCGCAGGACGTCGTAGAGCCGGTTGACGCCGCCGGCCTGCACGTCCGCGGGCAGATCGGGCTTATGCGTCTTGTAGGCGACCTTGACGGCCTCGACGAGCTTGCCGGACAGGTCGCCCGGCTCGTTCACGCGGCGCGCGTTCAGGAAGCCCTCGAAGTATTCCGAGATGTGCGTCCGCTTGCTGCGGTCGCGGACCATCACATGGCCGCCCGACCCCGGCGCCAGGCGAACCAGGGCGATCTTCTGCATGGCTTCCGGTTTCTTCACGAACGCCTCCTGGAGCCGTTCGAGGCGAGGCTGTGCGGCACCGAGCGAGTAGCGGACCACCTCGTCGTGGTCGTACTTGACCAGCGCGTAGACCGGGTCGTCCGTGCCGACCCCGAGCTCGAACACGAGGAACGCCCCATTGCTCGTCCCGGAGCGGTGCCGGGTATGGAAGTCCCGGGCCAATGCCTGCGTCCCGGCCGTGAAGTCGCCGCCTCCCGCGATGCCGCGGAGCGCCGCCTCGACGCCGGAACCGACGCGAAACGCGAACAGGTTGCCGGTCAGGGCCGAGCGCACCCGCGCGAGGAAAAAGGCTGGCTCCTGGAGCGGGGTGATCTCCGGCAGGAGGGTCGGCTCGTCGAGGTCCTTGCCGACCACATGGAAGATCATCCGCCGGATCGACAATGCGTCCTTCTCCGCATCGGTCAGAAAAGCCATCTCGCTCCCTGTGGTCGCATCGTTCCTCTCACGACCGGTATAGCGAGGGCAGCCGGATCCCGCCCGCGGTCATTCAACCTCAGGATGGTTTTCAACCGGGACAATCGGCTCGACGTCCATATTGTTCTGTTTATGTTCTCATGATTGCCGGCGCGATGCAACCTCGCGGCACGATGACAGGCGCCGCTGCGAGAGCACTCGGGGCGGCGCCGCGATCACCCGCGTCACGGTTCGTTCGCTAGGGTGGGAGCCGAAGGCTAAGCTCTGGCAGCCACTTGGCAGGAAAAGCAGCAACCGTACGCCACCATCGACCCTATCGACCGCCACCTTCACCACGACCGGGCGCCACCATTGGCCCGACACGGTTTCGCCTTGCCCGGCGGCCGGTTCGCCGGGGAAGCCGTCATGTCGCGGGGAGTCAGAGCCGTCGCACTCACCGGGCACAACCGCCATCCCCGGACGATGCCATGAATTTGCTGCCCGGGTTATGGACCGGCCGGGGATGGCCGACAGAGAAGAGGTGGTTGTGACGCTGTCGACAGGCCTACGTCAGCTGACCCAGCTTGCCGAGCGGATGCGAGGGAAGGAGAGCCCGACGTCCCGTCGGCGCGGAGGCAAGGTCGGTGGCGTGCCGGAGGATAGGGGCGTGTGGCTGTCGGGCGCAGTTGCTGGATGCTGAAGCGGTTTTCTATCGTCCTTCAATAACTTGCACCCATATGGTTCGATCTGCCGCCTGCTGAGATCCGATTTGGCGCCAACAGAGGTTCTATCTTCGGGTTCGGCGGCTTGCTCATCGATGCGCGCCTTGATGCGGCCGGCTGAGCATCCTCATGGACCGATCTTCGAGCCGTGTGGGCCCAGCCAACCGGCAGTCGGGTGTTTGATGGCGCAGAGGCGTAAAAGTCGGCTCTTTGTTGGCGCGAAGTCGGGCTTGGAGTGCCTGGCGCTGACGCTAAAGGGTTGATATCGTTGAGGGGGTAGTCGCGCCTTATCTGACGCCCTAGAACCTAAGCCTCTGTGAGACAAAGGGTTTCACAGGCTTCGCCTCAGCAAATCACTCTCGTTTGGTCCGTCTGTCACGCTGGTGTCACAGCAGCGCAGGCCGCGACCTATGGCGACGATACGAAAGCGGGGCTCCTCCTGGCAGGCTCAGGTCAGGCGTGACGGCTTCCCGGCAATCTCCAAATCATTCAGCACCAAGGCTGATGCGCTGTCCTGGGCGAGGGACAAGGAGCGGGCGATTGAACGGGCTGAACTCCCGGTCAGCCATCGGCAGGCATCAAGCCTCACCGTGGGCGATCTCCTGAAGCGATACGAGGAGACGGTCACACCGGCCAAGCGAGGGGCACGCTTCGAGAAGTCCCGGATCAAGACCCTTCTGGCTCACTCCCTAACCAAGGCCCCACTGGCGAAGCTCTCCCCTACCCTGGTGGCGAGGTACCGGGATGATCGGCTATCTGCCGTTAGTGGCGACTCAGTAAGGCGGGAGTTGACCATCCTGCGGCACTGCCTGACCCTGGCGATGCGGGAGTGGGATGCTCCTCTCAGCGCTAATCCGGTCCTGAGCATCACCCTGCCTGAACCATCCAAGGCCCGCGACAGACGGCTTGAGCAGGACGACGGTCAGAAGCTGAGTGCCGCCATCGGTTCGGCCCATGCGTGGTACCTGCGGCCCTTGGTCGAGCTTGCCGTCGAGACCGGGATGCGGCGCGGTGAACTCCTCAGCCTGCAATGGTCCAACGTCAGCCTTGAGCGGCGCACGGCTCACCTCCCAATCACCAAGAACGGTTACGCTAGGACGGTGGCGCTTACCCCTAGGGCTCTTGCTGTCCTGAAGGGTCTCCCGAGGACCAACCCAAGGGTCTTCCCGGTCAGCGGCAATGCCGTTCGATTGGCCTGGGAACGGCTCAGGATCAGAGCAGGATTGCCAGAGCTACGCTTCCACGACCTACGGCATGAGGCGGTGAGCCGGTTCTTCGAGGCCGGCCTGAGTGTGCCTGAGGTGGCGCTGATGAGTGGGCACCGGGATACGCGGATGCTCATGCGGTACAACCATCTCAGGCCAGAAGCTGTCGCAGAGAAGCTGGCAAGAGCGTCCACATAGCCGCCAACCAATGAGCAGCCTCAGGCTTGATGTCGCACCAGCCTTGCTGAATATGCTGGTCGCCTAACAACCCTGACCCCATCCCACAACACATTATTGGCTTGAACTATGCGCAAATACCTCGTCGCCATTTACCTAGTCTGAGCTGGACCAGCAGCAGCAGACTGTTCACATGCGATCAGCTCATACAATTCGGCCATCAGCAACGTAGCGAGCGAACTGAAGCGACATGCCGGATGTGCAGGCAACAGCCAAGGAAATGACGAGTGTGCGTTCAATTTCAAACGAATCCGAAGCGCACATTCAACCTTTGAAAGCGCCGCGTCTGATTATAGGTTTCAGTGCAAGCAGTAACTCTGCCACTCAACGGACTCGATCGGTGGCACACATGCCTGAATCTTAGGCGGGACCTCCTGCGGATCATGGATGACATCCTTGGTCAGACACCCATTCAACAGGCTCTCCCGCCCATCCCTCTCACACCGGAAGAGACAACCCCCGGAACTCTTGGCCCTGACATCGGTCCTTCTGGAGTAAGACACCTTGCCTAACCCCAGTTCGCAAGACGCCTTGCTAAGTGTCTGACATCACTACGACCAAGGGTTTTTACCCCGTAAGCAGGAAGCGAGACCCGAAGAGGGGACACATTATGTATAACAATAGCAAGACAGAAAGTGATGCCATTGAGATAACTAATAATACTAATATATATTATAATAATGAGGAGTTAGACATAGAAAGTGATGCCATTGTTAAAAAACAGTACTACCTTGAAGAACTGATGTTAACTGAGGCTGAGACACGTTAGCTTAACATCACTAACCGTCTTATCGAGCATAATGATTGGTCATCTGGTAAAGCCGGGAAACTATACGTCGATAAGTCCAGCAAGAGCATGGTGGAACGTCAAAGACTCCTACCCAACCCAAGAAGAACGTTCTGTCTGTACCATGATAGCTTCACAACTTCCGAACCAGCAGGAGATTCGACCTTACACCGAACAGCTAGGCCCTGTGAACGAAGACACCTCAGCAACTCTTCCGATCTGATAGCTACGTCCCGCTCATCGTCAGACTGAATGATCTGCTCAAAGGCAGAACCTATAAAGCGAATGCGATAGCGAAACATATCTGCGAGCTACGCCGTCCTCAGTCGCTCAATATGATATCTAGCTCGTAGATCCAATTTTGCACTATCTCACGGGCAACTGCCGTATCAGCAATGACCTCAACCTTGAGAGCAGGCCGGCTATTGTCTGTTCCATTCAGAATATCGAGTTGTGTTTGCAGCTCTTCACGGTGACGCTTGAGCCACAGCACAGCCATACCAACTCGGTCGAACTCGCTCATGGTAAGCCCAAGGCGTGCAACAAGCAGGCGGTCCATACCATCATGTCACCCCGCGCTGTGGCAAGCCCAATGCTAGAACCCACGGATCACCGCCAGCACCACCAGGGTCAGCACTAGCGAGACCAGGATCGAGCCAAGGCAGCCCAAGCGGTTCGAGAAAAAGAAGAACATGCCGAAGCAATCACCCAAGACCGATCAGGTTCGCCAGGGGTGCAGCCCATTTTGCCGCAAAAATCTGAGAACCCTGCCCTATATGGGCCGTTCTGCACTTCCCCCGGGTGGGTACCCCTGGTGTCGCGTTCAAGCAGGGCTGGGACCCCGGGGTCAGGTATCGAGGGCTTAGGGCCTAGAGGATCAGCCTAGCTAAGTTGGAACGAGAGAAGCCACGATCGACAGCGCAACGCCGATGGCAAGGCCGGTCGCCAGTACGATGGCCAGGGTGGTCCAGGTGCTGTGTGGTCCTTCTGGCAGAACAGAGCGTAGGTCTCGGTGGTCATGGTCGCCCCTTCCATAAGCAGGGCAGAGCAAGGCTGAGGCCAAGCTAGCGCGGCTGTCTGTAGCGAGGGTGATAGGTGGGCTGTACGGGGGCTATTGGCTGAGGCACGGCGGAAGGACCGTCATGAGCAGCGACAATGCGGCGAGCCTCCTCAACGGTTAGGCCACAAGTGGTCATGCCCTGAAGAGTGCCCAAAGCTCGGTTGTATTCAGGAAGGTCTGGGCACCCCGGGAAGCCAAAGGCTGAGGCTGTGGTGGGCGCAATGACTGCCGCCAAGACACAAGCCGTCCGTAAGGTAGAACCGATAGCGTCACCCATGGCAGCACCCCATCCGCGCTGAACCTGCTTGATCAACTACGACGAAGCCGAGCCGTTCAGGTAGACAGGTGCTCGATTGAGGATACGGAGATTGGCGCTTGGCGGGTCCTGTGTCTTTGGCTCCGTGCCAGGGCCCGCCAGTCTTTTGGATCGTTGGCTACGGCTTGTTGGCTGGAGCCGGGTTTGTCGTGGTCGCCGGAGCGCCAGGGTTTGCCGGTGCGGTGCTAGCGGGAGGCGGCGGGGGGGCTTCAGCCTTCTTCTCGTCTTTGCAGGCCGTGAGTGCGAGCAAGCCGACAAGCGGGAGCAGATAGCGAACACGCATGAGCGTTCCTCCTGTTTGGCCCCTATGGGCGGCAAGGAACGTCATTCAGCCGCTTTTCGATCCTTCGCTGAGCGACGCCTCGTAAGCTTGCATTCACGACCTTCTGCGCGGGTCTCCCGCCCGATGACGGTCCCGAGACGCAGGCGTGTTTCGAGAAGAACATGTCGAAGCTCTCGCCGGGGTGCCAGGGCGCCATCCAGAGCTACAAGCAGGGCAGGAAGGGCTAACCGCTCAACCTCGGCCGCCGGATATTCCGATCCAACCGTCGTTGGATCGGTTTCGGCGCGCCGTTCGTTTCTAGGCCTTCGACCGGGCTTTGCCGTTGACTGAGCCTGTCGATAGGGGTGACCCGTGATGTCTCGACCCTAGTGGCAACTGGACGTGTCAGCTGGGGCCGGCGATTTGATGTACGTGAAGGCAAGGAGGAGGTGATCCGGTTAATTGGTATGGTCCCAGACGACCATAGCCGATGGACGGGGGTCCAGGATCGCGATGCCGAGGCTTTTCGGGCTGGCCTGCTCGCGGCTGTACCTACGCCTCGGCGCTTCGCCCGCTCCCTAGGATGCGACTATGCCGCCGACGACGACGTGGTGCAGGATGTGGTGCTCTGGGCATGGCGCAGCCGATCGTCGTTTCGGCCCAGCACGAACCTTGAGGCGTGGCTCTTCACGATCACCCGTAACCAGTTCTACAGCCTGACCCGCAAGCAGAGCCGAGAGGTTGAGGACGTGGACGGTGAGTTCACGAACCGGCTCGCAACCCTACCCGAGCAGATGGGTCATGTTGACCTCCATGACGTGCTGGCGGCCTTAGAGCCTCTAACAA
>NZ_BPQM01000013.1 GCF_022179245.1 Methylobacterium gregans | reverse complement strand
TCCCGGGCAACCTAACAGGGCGCCGCCGCTTGCGGCAATGGCACAGGCTCCAAGCCATTGTGCCGCAGTCCCGACGACCGCGCCCCGATGCTTTGCGGGTGGCGGACCAGCATCCCAGGCGCCGTTGCCGGGGGTCCCTCTGGACGACGGCCTCGGCGAGGTTCGGCGCACGCTGGCGGCCACCAGCACCGCGAGCTCGATCACGCGCACGGCGTCGAGGACCGACATCAACACGACCGCACGGTGGTGCGCGAGTGTCACCGCCACGGCGACGCCCGCAAGCGCGCCATCGTGGAGGAGCACGGCCACCGTGTAGCGGAACGTCGACCCGGGGCCGGGACGGCGGCATCGGCGGGCGGCCCAGTCCCACGCTCCTCGAAAGGTCGGCGAACCCAGCGTGACGGTTGCCTGAACGGCGGTTTCAGAACGCATTCAACGGCGGCGGCGCAACCTGCCGTTATACGAATCCCCGGAGGATACAGCGATGCGGCGACACCTTGCAGGCTTGATGGCCGCGGCCATCGTCATCGCGCCGGCCGCGGCCTCGGCCCAATATTACGAGCGCGGCTATGGCGAACGGCGGCCGCACGATCATGTCGAGGTCTACCGTCACGGCGACCATGACGACGTCGTAGTCCGGCACCATCACACGCGCCGCGACGAATACGAGCCGCGCCGGTTCGAGCGGCACCATCACCACCACGACTTCGACGACTGAGGTCGCAGGCCGGAATTGGGGGCGGCGCATGGGGAGTAACGTGCGCGGGAGGCTTCGCGGGCGCGTACCCGATGCCCGCGGCCAGGCGCGAAAACCCGCGAGTTCGGGTAGCATCCGCATGTCCGCACCGCCTGCTTGGACGGGCCGCCCGGAGAACTCCTATCTCCTGCCGGGCATTTCGTGCCTGTACCCGTGCGCATGCCAGTCGTTGTCCGCGTGCGCGGGCTTGCCGTCGGGCACCTTCTCCCCCGCCGGAGCGCGAGCCGTTGCGGTGGGTTGGTCCGCCGGACACGGCTCCGGTGTTCAGGACCGTTCGCTTGAAGTTCGGGACGTTGCCATGCACGTCCAAGATGAAGGCAGGATCCTCGGCGGCCTCCTGCATCCCGGGGGAGAGCAGCCGCGACCGTCCGCTTCAACTGTCCGCCATCCGGCGGCAACCGCATCGGTCAATTCGAACAACGAGGTAACCACGCCGTTAGTGGCTGGATCGCTGGGTCCGCGACGAGATGTGTCCGCGACCGGACACCCGGCCGAGGAAGGTGGACATCGGCCGGCAATTCGCCCTCCGGGCCGGTCGCCAGGGCGACGCGCACTTACGAGTGTAGCGCGCGCCAACTCGGTGGTTCTCCAGCACGCGTCGGGGGGCGGCCAGGCGCACTGTCGCCAGCACCTGGTCGCCGCCCGTATGCGGCATCCCGAAAGGGAGCTTCGAAGCTGCGGAGTTCGAGCCTGACCTGAGTGGCCTGCCGCGTTCCGAGACGGGGCCGCCATAGGTCGGGGACGGACGGCGCAAGCTCCGTCGGAACGCCGGGTGGGACAAAACGGGAGACATCCCGACCAGCCAAACGTGTTAAGCCGCTGCCATGCCCGCCAAGCGCTCGCGTCATACCTCCCTGGTCGTGCCCGTCGCCGGATGGTCGAAAAGCCAAGCCACCCAAAGTAAGCACACCTCGGCCAGCGAGTTCACCCGCGCTTCGATGCGCGTGAAAGCCCGGCACGAGGCTCACACGGTAGGTCAGGTCCCGTGGTCGACACGGTCTCCGCTAGCGCAAGGGCAAGCCTGATCCGATGACCCAGGCTCCGGGCTTCCTGGCAGGAGGGGGCAACATGGGCGCGCGGATGCGCGCCCACGATTGGGCGTCGACGTTCCTCGGGCCGGCGGACCGGTGGCCGCAAGCCTTCGTGACGCTGTTGCGAGTGATGCTCAGCTCGCGCCAGCCGATGTTCCTGTGCTGGGGTCCCGAGCGTACGCTCGTCTACAACGACGCCTACGCCCCCATGCTCGGCGCCCGGCATCCCGATGCCCTCGGTCGCCCGTTCTTCGATGTCTGGCCCGAGGTCCGCATCGAGGTCGGGGTCCTGATGGATCGGGTGTATGCCGGCGACCCGGTGCACATGGACGACCTCCAGCTCACCTTGCACAGGAACGGCTACCCCGAGGAAACGCACTTCTCGTTCTCCTACACGCCCGTCCCGGACGACAGAAACACGGTCGCGAGGCTGTTCTGTGCCTGTACCGAGATCACCAAGCAGGTCCTGGCCGAGCGCCGCCTGTCGGCCGAGCGCGAGCGCTTCGCCAGCCTCTTCGAGCAGACCCCGACGTTCATGACCGTGCTGCGCGGCAGGGAGCATCGGTTCGAACTGGCCAATCCCCGCTACCTGAAGCTCGTCGGCCACCGGGACGTCGTAGGCAGGACGGTCGCGGAAGCCCTGCCCGACGCGGTCGAGCAAGGGTTCCTGGAAATTCTCGACCAGGTCTACGACAGCGGCGTGCCGCAGACGTTCCATGGCATCCGCTACGCCGTGCAGGCGGTGCCGGGCGGCCCGCATGACGAGCGCTTCGTCGACGTCGTCTACCAACCGATCCGGGATGTCGACGGTACGGTCGGGGGTATCTTCATCGAGGGCGCGGACGTCACCGACCGTGCGCGGGCGGAGACGCGGCGCGAGGCGCTGGTGCGGATCACCGACCGGTTCAATGAGCTCACGAGGGCGGACGACATCGCTTTCGCGGCCTCGCAGGTCCTCGGCGAGACGTTGGCGGTCAGCCGTGTGGGATACGGCACCATCGACCCCGACGCCGAGACGCTCCACGTCGAGCGCGACTGGAACGCACCGGGCGTCGAGACCCTCGCCGGCGTCGTGCCGCTGCGGACCTACGGGTCGTTCATCGACAGCCTGAAGCGCGGCGAGTTCGTCAGCATCGCGGACGTCGAGCGCGACGATAGGACGGCGGGCGCGGCGGAGGCCTCGAAGGGGCGCGGCGCGCACGCCTTCGTCAACGTGCCGGTGCTCGAACAGGGTCGGCTCGTGGCCGCCCTCTTCGTCAACCATGCCGAGGTGCGGGACTGGGCGCCGGACGACCTGGCCTTCATCCGGGAAGTCGCGGGCAGGACCCGCATCGCGGTTGAGCGGAGCCGTGTCGAGACGGCCTTGCGCGACCTCAACGCCGACCTCGAACGGCAGGTCGCCGAACGGTCACGCGAGTTGAGCCGGACTTGGCAGGTCTCCACGGACCTCCTGGGCATCGCCGACGACGCCGGATTCTTCGTCCGGACCAACCCGGCCTGGAAGTCGCTGCTGGGCTGGAGCGATGCGGAGGCCGCACGCATCCCCTTCGTCGAGCTGGTCCACCCCGACGACGTCAGGGCCACCCACGCCGCGCTGGATCGGCTACGGGCCGGGGAGGCGGTCCTCCGCTTCGAGAACCGCTGCCGCACCACCGCCGGTGGGTACCGCTGGCTAGCCTGGGTCGCGGTCCCCGAGGGCGGGCAATTCTACTGCAGCGCGCGGGACGTGACGGAGGAGAGGGAGCATGCCGCGACCCTCGCCGAGCGTACCGCCGAGCGCGACCGGCTCTGGAACCTGTCCGAGGACATGCTGGCCCGCGCCAACTACCAGGGGACGATGTCGGCGGTGAGTCCTGCCTGGACCCAGGTGCTAGGCTGGTCCGAGGCCGAGCTCCTGTCGCGGCCCTACGCGACCTTCATGCATCCCGACGACACGGACCAGACGCTTGCGGCCCTCGTCCGGATGGGCGACACGAAGCGGCCAACCCGGTTCGAGAACCGCATCGCCGCGAGCGACGGGTCGTGGAAGTCCATCGAATGGACCGTGGCGCCCGAGCCGGACGGGCTGCACTTCATCGCCGTCGGTCGCGACCTGAGCGTGGCGAAGGCGCGCGAGGCGGAACTCGCGGCGGCTCAGGAAGCCCTGAGGCAATCGCAGAAGATGGAGGCGGTCGGACAGTTGACCGGCGGCTTGGCGCACGACTTCAACAACCTGCTCGCCGGCATCTCCGGCTCGCTGGAACTGATGCAGACCCGGATGCAACAGGGACGGCTCAGCGATGTCGACCGCTACATGGCGGCCGCGCAGGGCGCCTCGAAGCGCGCGGCCGCCCTGACCCACCGCCTGCTCGCCTTCTCGCGCCGCCAGACCCTGGCCCCCAAGCCCACCGACGTGAACCGCCTCGTCTCCGGCATGCAGGAATTGATCCAGCGTACGGTCGGCCCGGCCATTCCCGTGGAGGTCGTCGGCGCATCCGGGCTGTGGCCTGCGCTGGTGGACCCACCGCAGCTTGAGAACGCGCTGCTCAACCTGTGCATCAACGCGCGTGACGCGATGCCGGACGGCGGGCGCATCACGGTCGAGACCGCCAACAAATGGCTCGACGAGCGGGCCGCACGCCAGCATGACATGCCCGAGGGGCAGTACCTCTCCCTCTGCGTCACCGACACCGGTACCGGCATGCCGCCGGACGTCGTCGCGCGGGTGTTCGAGCCGTTCTTCACCACCAAGCCGCTGGGCGAGGGCACTGGACTCGGCCTCTCGATGATCTACGGCTTCGCCCAGCAGTCCGGCGGGCAGGTGCGTATCTACTCGGAAGTCGGCAGGGGCACGACCGTGTGCGTCTACCTTCCGCGCCACTACGGCGAGATCGCCGAGGACACGGGTGACGAAGTCGCGACGACGCTACCCCGCTCCGAGCAGGGCGAGACCGTCCTCGTCGTGGACGACGAGCCGACGGTCCGCATGCTGGTCAACGACATCCTGGAGGATCTCGGCTACACCGCCATCGAGGCCGCCGACAGCGCCGCGGGCCTCAAGGTGCTGCAGTCGGACGTCCGTATCGACCTTCTGGTGACGGACGTGGGGCTGCCAGGCGGCATGAACGGCCGGCAGATGGCCGATGCCGGCCGCGTCACCCGTCCCGACCTCAAGGTGCTGTTCATCACCGGATACGCCGAGAATTCCATTCTCGGGAACGGCCATCTCGCACCGGGCATGGCGGTCCTGACCAAGCCCTTCGCCGTCGACACGATGTCTGCCCGCATCCGCTCCATGATCGAGGCGTCGGATGCAGGGCCGCTCGGGCGACGCCTGGTTCCCTAGGGCCTGACCCGGGACGACCGTAAGTCAGGCTGCCATCCTGGGCTTGACCTTCCCACCGTGGAAAGCCTTATCCAGGCCACCTGCAGGTCGCTGCGCGCGGGAAACCGGGAGGCTTCATGCGCGCCCTGAAAACTGGCATCCTCGATTCGTGACGTTTTGGCTCGCCCTTCGGCGGCTGCTCCCGCTCATGGCGGTTGTCAGCCTCGCCCTGACGCCGGTGACCGCTTCCGCGGCCGCCGTGGGCATGCGCGCCTCCATGACGGCGCAGGCGCAAGGGTCCCGCGAGGCCATGCCCGGCATGGGCCATGAAGCGATGGGAGGGACCGACATGGCCGGCATGGCCATGGACGACATGCGCTGCTGCCCGCCCGAGAAGCCACTGAACCCGGACTGCGCCAAGGCGGGTTGCCCCCTAAAGGCGCTCTGTAACGCCGGCGTCGCCTCGCTCCTGCCGACCGCGGTCCCCATCCCGAGGCCGGGGGCGACGTGCGCCGCGCCGGCTTGGCCCGAAGCGGCCTCGTTCGCCAGCGTGCACGGCCCCCCGCCGCCAGAGCCTCCCAGAGCCTGACCCGATGCCGCCGGCGCCTGCGCCGGCACGGTGACGCGCGTCCGCGCGTGGCCATCCATCGCATTCAGGAGACGACAAACGTGACCCGGAAATCCTTCTCGCGCGCCCTCTGGGCTGCGCTGTTCGCTGCCGCCCTGACGGGGCCAGCCGTCGCCGACATCAAGGACTACGCGTTCGAGCTCGTGCAGCGTGAGGCGAAGGTCGGCGAGGCCGTCCTGTCCGTCCGCCTCGTCGACAGGCGCACCGGCAAGCCGGTGACCGACGCCGTGATCTTCGCCAAGCGCATCGACATGGCCCCCGACAGCATGGAGGAGATGGTCTCGAAGATCGAGCAGGTCCCCTCGACCGAGCCGGGCGTCTACCGCTTCAGGGCGAAGCTCTCGATGGCGGGAGGCTGGCGCCTGTCGCTCGGGGCCAAGGTCCAGGGCGAGACGGGCACAGTCGAGAACAAGCTCGTCTTCCAGGCCGTCAAATGAGCCGGGCGGGCTGGACGGCCGGTGCCCTCGCCGCGCTGGTGGCAGGGAGCGCCGGCTACGTCGCCGGGCACGGTGGCAATCCCGTGCCGGCGCTCGTCGAGCGCGCGCGGAGCCGGCTCGCCCACCGCCCCCCCGGCGAGCCGGCTCCGGTCACCCCGTCCCCCGCGAAGGCGACCGGGCCGGTCGTCTACTATCGGGACCCGGACGGGAAGCCGGCCTACTCGCTCGCGCCGATGCTGACCGCCGACGGGCGCGTCTTCCGGGCCGTGCGTGCCAGCGAGGACGTGCGATTCGATGACCCGGAGGACGGCGAGGCCATGCCCGCCGACAGGGCCGCGAACGGCATTTCGGGGCAGGGTGCGGCGACGTCCGACGCCCGGCAAGTGCTGTACTACCGCAACCCGATGGGCTTGGCCGACACCTCGCCTGTGCCGAAGAAGGATTCGATGGGGATGGACTACATCCCCGTCTACGCGGGCGAGGACGAGGGCGGCGTCGTGAAGGTGGCGCCGGGCAAGGTCCAGCGCACGGGCGTGCGGACCGAGCTCGCGGAGCGCCGCGTCCTGTCTCTGCCGGTGCGGGCGCCGGGCAGCGTCGAGGAGGACGAGCGCCGCATCTCCGTCATCGCCATGCGCACGGACGCCTTCATCGAGAAGGTCGAGCCGGTCACCACCGGCGACCACGTCCACAAGGGGCAGCCGCTGCTGCGCCTGTTCGCGCCCGAGATCAATGCGGTCGCGGCCCAGTACCTGACCTCCATCGGCTACGAGGGGGGCCGCCGGCGGCTGGAGAACCTTGCCATCCCGCCGGAGGTCATCGACGAGATCGAGCGCACCCATAAGGTACCACCCTCCATCACCTGGTCCTCGCCCCGGGACGGCGTCGTGGTCGAGCGCAACGTCTCGGACGGGATGAAGGCCAAGTCCGGTGACGTCCTGTTCCGCATCGTCGACCACACGCGCGTCTGGGTGCTGGCCGACGTGACCGAGCGCGACCTCGCCGGGGTGGCGGAGGGACAGAGGGCGACGGTGCGGGTGCGGGCCTTCCCGGACCGGACCTTCACCGGGACGGTGACCCGGATCTACCCCCACCTCAACATGGAGACCCGGACCGCCCGCCTGCGCGTCGAGCTGCCGAACCCCGACGGCGCCCTGCGCCCGTCGATGTACGCGGACGTCGAGATCGCGACAGGCGACGCCAAGCCAGTGGTGGCGGTGCCCGACGACGCGGTCATCGACACCGGCGAGCGCCAGGTCGTGCTGCTCGACCACGGCGAGGGGCGCTTCGAGCCGAAGCCGGTGACGGTCGGCCTCCGCGGCCGGGGCTACGTCGAGATCCGCGAGGGGGTCACGGCCGGTGACCGCGTGGTTACCGCGGCGAACTTCCTGATTGACGCCGAGAGCAACCTGAAGGCGGCGCTGCAGGGCATGACCGCGCCCAAGGATGACCAGCAGGCGGCGAGCGCGGGAGGCACGCCGTGATCGCCCGCCTGATCGGCTGGTCGGCCCGCAACCTCGTCCTGGTGCTGATCGGGACCGTGTTCGCGGTGGCGACCGGCGTCCTGGCGCTCAAGACCCTGCCGCTCGACGCCATCCCCGACCTCTCGGACGTGCAGGCCATCGTCTACACCGAATACCCCGGGCAAAGTCCGACGACCGTCGAGGACGTCGTCACCTTCCCCCTCACGACCGCCATGCTGACGGTTCCGAAGGCGAAGGTGGTGCGCGGCTTCTCGTTCTTCGGGGTGTCCTTCGTCTACGTCATCTTCGAGGACGGCACCGACCCGTACTGGGCGCGCTCGCGCGTGCTGGAGTTCCTCAACGGTGCGGCGAGCCGCCTGCCGGTCGGCGTGACGCCGACCCTCGGACCCGACGCGACCGGTGTGGGCTGGGTCTACCAGTACGTCGTCGTCGCGAAGGAACGGACGCTCGCCGAGCTTCGGTCGCTGCAGGATTGGGTCATCCGGTTCGGGGCCTCGCGCGCGGAGGGCGTGGCCGAGGTCGCGGGCGTCGGCGGGTTCGTGAAGCAGTACAACGTCGTCGTGGACCCGAACCGGCTGCGCGCGCAGGGCATCAGCCTCAACAAGCTCCGGGACGCCATCCGGTCGAGCAACGCCGACGTCGGCGGGCGCACGGTCGAGCTGTCCGAGTTCGAGTTCATGGTGCGCGGGCGCGGTTACCTGAAGAGCGTCGCCGATATCGAGAACATCGTGCTCAAGACCGTGGGCGGCACGCCGCTGCGGCTCCGGGACGTCGCCCGGGTCGAGCTCGGGCCGGACGAGCGCCGCGGCATCACCGAGATGAACGGCGAGGGCGAGGTCGCCGGCGGCATCGTCCTGCAGCGCTTCGGCGCCAACGCACTCAACGTCATCGAGGGCGTCAAGGCGAAGCTCGCAGAGGTCGCGAAAAGCCTGCCGGCCGGCACCGAGATCCTGCCGGTCTACGACCGCTCGCAGCTCATCGACGCGGCCATCGACACCCTGCGCCACACGCTGGTCGAGGAGAGCATCGTCGTCTCTCTCGTCTGCATCGTGTTCCTGCTGCACGTGCGCAGCGCGCTCGTGGCCATCCTGATGCTGCCGGTCGGCATCCTGATGGCCTTCGCCGGCATGAGGGCGCTCGGAATCGGCGCCAACATCATGAGCCTGGGCGGCATCGCCATCGCGGTCGGCACCATGGTCGACGCCGCCATCGTGATGATCGAGAACGCCCACAAGCACCTGGAGCGGGCGCCCCCGGGCAAGCCGCGGGTCGAGGTCCTCGTCGAGGCCGCTGCGGAGGTCGGGCCGTCCCTGTTCTTCTCGCTCCTCGTCATCACGATGAGCTTCCTGCCGATCTTCACCCTGGAGAGCCAGGAGGGACGGCTGTTCGGGCCGCTCGCCTTCACCAAGACCTTCGCCATGGCGGCGGCGGCGCTCCTCTCGGTCACGCTGGTGCCGGCCCTGATGGTGCTGTTCGTGCGCGGGCGCATCGTCCCGGAGCACCGCAACCCGCTGAACCGGCTCCTCATCTGGCTGTACCTGCCTCTCATCGCCGGCGTTCTGCGAGCCCGACTCCTCACCATCCTGCTCGCCGTCGGCGTACTGGCCGCGACCGCTTGGCCGGCCCGGCAACTCGGATCCGAGTTCATGCCGGAGCTCGACGAAGGCACGCTGCTCTACATGCCGACGACCCTGCCGGGCATCTCGGTGACCAAGGCCGGCGAGCTCCTCGCCACCCAGGACCGCATCATCAAGAGCTTCCCCGAGGTGGCCTCGGTCTACGGCAAGGCTGGGCGCGCCAACACGGCCACCGACCCCGCGCCGATGGAGATGTTCGAGACGGTCATCGCCTTGAAGCCGAAGGCGGAGTGGCGCCCGGGCGTGACGCTCGCGAGCCTCAAGGCGGAGATGGACGCGGCCCTGCAGTTCCCGGGTGTGTCGAATGCCTGGACGCAGCCGATCCGCGCGCGCATCGACATGCTCTCGACGGGCATCCGCACCCCGGTGGGCGTGAAGGTGCTGGGCACCAACCTCAGGGCGATGGAGGGGGTCGCCCGCCAGGTGGAGACGGTGGTGCGGGCCGTGCCGGGCACGTCGAGCGCCTATGCCGAGCGGGTCATCGGGGGCTACTTCCTCGACATCACGCCGGACCGCGAAGCGCTCGGGCGCTACGGCCTGATGGTCGGGGACGTGCAGGACGTCGTCGCGACGGCCCTGGGTGGGCAGTCCGTGACGAACACGGTCGAGGGCCGCGAGCGCTACACCGTCAATGTGCGCTACCCGCGCGCCTTCCGCTCGGACCCAAGGGCCATCGCGACAGAGGTCCAGGTGCCGCTGCCGACCGGCGGCACGGTGCCGCTCGGTGAGGTGGCGAAGGTCGAGCTCACCCGAGGGCCGACCTCGATCCGCACCGAGAACGGGCATCTCGCGGTCTACCTCTTCGTCGACATCGCCGGGCGAGACCTCGGCGGCTACGTCGCCGAGGCGCGCAAGGCGGTGGCAGACGCGGTGCGGCTTCCCCAGGGCACGACCCTGCAGTGGAGCGGACAGTACGAGTACCTGGAGCGTGCGGAGGCGCGCCTCGCGGTCGTGGTGCCGCTGACGCTGCTGATCGTGTTCCTGCTGCTCTACCTGAACTTCCGGCGCCTGACCGAGACACTCATCGTGATGCTGTCGCTGCCTTTTGCCCTGGTCGGCGGGGTGTGGCTGCTCTGGTGGATGGGCTTCAACCTGTCGGTCGCTGTGGCGGTCGGCTTCATCGCCCTGGCTGGCGTCGCTGCCGAGACCGGGGTGATCATGCTGGTCTACCTCGACCACGCCCTCGACGAGGTCCGCGCCCAGTGCGAGCGCGAGGGACGCCCGCTCGCGCGCCCGGACCTGCGCCGGGCCATCATGGTCGGCGCGGTCGAGCGGGTCCGGCCCAAGATGATGACGGTCGTCGCCATCATGGCGGGCCTGCTGCCCATCCTCTGGAGTACCGGTTCAGGCTCCGAGGTCATGCAGCGCATCGCGGTGCCGATGATCGGCGGGATGGTCTCCTCGACCGTGCTGACCCTGGTGGTCATCCCGGCGGTCTACGCCCTGGTGAAGGGGCGGGGCCTGCCCCCGGCCGGCGCGGTCCGCGAGGGGACGGATGGTGAGGCGATGCGGCTGCCGCAGGCGGCCGAGTGAGAGCGAACGGTAGATGACGATGAGGAGCGATGCGATGCCATCCAGACGTACCGTGCTCGTGGGTTTGGCGGTGGGGCTGATGCTTGGACGGGGCGCCTTGGCGGAGGGGCCGCCGATGGTCGCGGTGACCAAGGACCCGAGCTGCGGCTGCTGCGAGAGATGGGTCACCCACCTGCGCGAGGCCGGCTTCACCGTCACCGTGACCGAGGGCCCGGTGAACCCGCTCAAGATCCGCCTGGGGGTGCCTCGCGAGCTTGCCTCCTGCCACACCGCCCAGGTCGGCGGCTACGTGATCGAGGGGCACGTCCCGGCCGGGGCGATCAAGCGGCTCCTCGCGGAGCGACCCGAGGGAATGGGTCTGGCCGTGCCAGGCATGCCGGTCGGTTCGCCCGGCATGGAGGTCGAGGACATGCAGCCTGATACCTACGACGTCGTCCTGTTTGGGAAGGACGGTCGGTCGACGTTCGCGCGGTACCGCGGCGGGGAACTAACCTGAGGCCACGGCGGATTCAGCGCTCGGGCATCGCCGCCGCCGGCGCGGCCGCCTTCGCCCCCGACTTGGGCGCGGGCTTCGGACGCTGGTCCCACATCACGTAGCCGGCCGGCGGGTCGTACTCGTGCGGGCGCATGACGGAGGCCTGCCCCTCCGCGGTGACGAGCCCCGGGAACAGCGCCCTCTCGATATGCTCCCGGTTAAGCGCGATCTTGTGCGGGGTGTGCGACAGGATGTGCTGCGAGTGGGTCCGGCCCGGGGGGCTGACGCTGACGAGCTTCTTGCCGGGAAAGCGCTTGGCGAACAGCTTGGCTGTCGCCGCCTGGTCCGTATCGGCGGTCAGGAGATATGCAGTATCCATGACGTCCTGTACTGCGTCGTCATAGACGCTAAGCGCGAGATTGATGTCCGTCGCCTTCTCGGTCGGCTTCTGCCAAGTGGAGCCACAGTCCCGGCACTTGGCGTCTTCATGGCTGAAGTGGCCGAGGACGGTCTCAACGCCGACCAGTTTGAGGGCGCGGACCAGGCGCTCGTGGCGGATTTTCTTGCTGTGATCGCCCGGGTAATAGGCCGTGCAGAACACGACGCGAACGAGCTCCTCCGACTGGCGCGAGATGATCGACTCCCCCAGCTTCCAGAAGTTGCACCACTTCAGAAAGGGCTCTCCTAAATCATTGACGGAATGATACAAATTGAAGCCATCGATGTAGAGTGCAGCCCGGATCCTGGATTTTCCCGCTTGACTATCCAGCTCCATGCACTCATATCCGATCCGTCAACGCTGAACGGTGCGCCGTCAGCAACCCATGGGTTCCGGCCCGTGTGAAGCCCACAGGTTCCAACCTGTGGGCTTCTTGGTTTCCGAGGCTGTTCTATCCTGAGTTCGCCTCGCGTAGTACTGTCTTTTTGTCTCTCGCGAGTTGACCGCGCCGGCCCTTCGGGCTTTGGCCGCCGGCATGTTATCCCCGGGCCTCTTAAGGTCGCGGTGGCAAGCCTGCGATGCTCGTCGGGCGGAACGGGGCGGTTCGCGTGGAACGCCATTCCTGGGGCCAGAGGAACGCGGGCCGCCGCCGTCGCATCAGGCCGCACGTCCGGACCGCCGCGCGCCGAGCCTTCGTCGCGATCACGGTCGCTGTCCTCGCCGTCGCGTGCTGCGGGTTCGCGGCCAAGGGGCTGTTCGAGAGCCGAGTGCTGATGATGCCCTACGTCGCTCGCTGACCCCCGCGCCCAGATCGCTCACGCGGGTTCACCCAACGGCGATAGCGCCTCGATGATGCGGCAGTCGGAGACCGACCCGCAGCCGCACTGGCCGATGACCTCGCGGAGTTCCGAGGCGAGCCGGGTCAGGTCGGCCAGCTTGCGCTCCACGTGGGCGAGATGGGCGCGGGCGATGGTGTCGACCTCGCCGCAGGAGCGATCCCGGTCGTCCGCCAAGGCGAGCAGGTCCCGGATCTGCTCCACGGTGAAGCCGAGGGCGCGACCGCGGCGGATGAAGCTCAGCCGGCGCAGGTGTTCGGGCCCGTAGAGCCGGTAGTTGCCGCTCGACCGCGCCGGCGGGGGCAGCAACCCGACCTTCTCGTACCACCGGACCGTTTCGACACGGGTCTGCGTGGCCTCCGCGAGGCTGCCGATGGTCATGGAAGAAGCGCTCCGCACGGCCTTGACCCTGTAGTGACTACAGGGTGCATGTAGGGGGCCTTCCCAGTCCGGACCAGGAGCCCGGCGAACGGAGCGCACCATGAGCCAGGCCGCCGGCGCGGACCGCACATCCTTCCCCACGAACGGTCCGCAGGCCCTGCGCTACAGGGTCAAGGGCATGGACTGCCCGACCTGCGCCGGGAAGATCGAGACCGCCGTCTCCCGGCTGCCGGGCGTCGCGGACGTGCGCGTGAACTACGGCAGCCAAGTCCTCGACCTCGCGCTCGATGAGGCTGCGACGCCGAGGACCGAATTGGAGGGGCGTATCGAGCGCCTGGGCTACGGCGTCGCGCTGCTCCCCACGGCCGCGGACTTAGCCATGGCCCAAGCCTCGGGCGGCGCCCCGCCCGCCGGGACCGCGGAGGAGCCTGAGCCGCCGCTCTGGCGGAGCCGGAAGGCGCGGCTGGGCATCCTGATCGGCGCCCTGTTCGCCGCCGGCTTCCTGGTCGAGCGGATCGCGCCGGGCCTGGCGGGCGAGTACGCCTACTGGCCAGGGGCGCTCGTCGGGCTCGCCTATTACGGCCGCCGCGCGGCCGTGGCGGCGTTGGCCGGCACGCCCTTCTCCATCGAGATGCTGATGTCGGTCGCCACCGCGGGGGCGCTCGCCATCCACGCCGCCGAGGAGGCCGCCATCGTCGTGCTGCTCTTCACGGTCGGCGAGATGCTGGAGGTCGTGGCGGCGGGCCGGGCGCGTGCCGGCATCAAGGCGCTCG
>NZ_BPQM01000012.1 GCF_022179245.1 Methylobacterium gregans | reverse complement strand
CTCGACCACGGCGCCGGCGGCGCGGCCGACCGCCGTCATGGCGATGCCGCCGAAAAGGTACGGGATCAGGCCGCCCAGCAGCAGCCCCACCACGACGTAGGGGTTGGAGAGCGAGAAATCGACGACGACGCCCTTGAAGAAGCGGTACTGCGTGTCGCTCGCGTTCGCGATGAAGTAGTTCAGGTCCGAGGTGTAGGCCGCGAACAGGACCAGGGCGCCTAAGCCTGCCGAGCCGATGGCGTAGCCCTTGGTCACCGCTTTCGTGGTGTTGCCGACCGCGTCGAGGGCGTCGGTCGACTTGCGCACGTCGGAGGGCAGGCCCGCCATCTCGGCGATGCCGCCCGCGTTGTCGGTGACGGGCCCGAAGGCGTCGAGCGCCACGATGAAGCCCGCGAGTGCCAGCATCGCGGTCACCGCGATCGCGATTCCGAAGAGGCCGGCGAGCGCGTAGGTGGTGATGATGCCGGCCACGATCACGATCGCCGGCAGCGCCGTCGATTCGAGCGAGATCGCCAGTCCCTGGATCACGTTGGTGCCGTGGCCGGTGACCGAGGCGTCGGCGATCGACTTTACGGGCCGGAAGTTCGTGCCGGTGTAGTACTCGGTGATCACCACGATGAGCGCCGTGATCACGAGGCCGATCACCGCGCAGCCGAACAGGCCGGCCGAGGTGAAGCTCTGCCCGGTCGATGTCGTGAAGCTTGTCGAGAACCCACCGAGGAGCGTGAGGTTGACGATCGCGATCGCCGCGACCGAGAGCACGCCGGCCGTAATCAGGCCCTTGTAGAGCGCGCCCATGATCGACTGGTTAGAGCCGAGCCGCACCGCGTAGGTGCCGGCGATCGAGGTGACGATGCAGGCCGCGCCGATGGCGAGCGGGTAGAGCATCATCGCTTCGAGCACGGACGAGCCGCTGCCCGTGGGGCCGGAGAAGAAGATCGCGGCGAGCACCATCGTGGCCACCACGGTGACCGCGTAGGTCTCGAACAGGTCGGCGGCCATGCCGGCGCAATCGCCGACATTGTCGCCCACGTTGTCGGCGATGGTGGCGGGGTTGCGCGGATCGTCCTCCGGGATCCCGGCCTCGACCTTGCCGACGAGGTCGCCGCCGACATCCGCCCCCTTGGTGAAGATGCCGCCGCCGAGCCGCGCGAAGATCGAGATCAGCGAGGCGCCAAAGCCCAGCGCCACCAGTGCGTCGATCACCTCGCGGCTGGAAGGCGCGAGGCCGGCGCCTCGGGTGAGATAGAGGTAGTAGAGGGCCACACCGAGCAGCGCGAGGCCGGCGACCAGCATGCCGGTGACGGCGCCCGACTTGAACGCTACCTCCAGGCCGCCGCCGAGCGAGGTCGAGGCCGCCTGCGCGGTGCGGACGTTGGCACGCACCGAGACGTTCATGCCGATGAACCCGGCGACGCCCGAGAGCACCGCACCGATCAGGAAGCCCACCGCCACCTTGATCCCGAGAAAGACGGCGAGCACCACGAAGAGCACGATTCCGACGACGCCGATCGTCGCGTATTGCCGCCGTAGGTAGGCCTGGGCGCCCTCCGCGATGGCGCCCGCGATCTCCTGCATCCGCTGGGTGCCGGGATCGCGCTTCAACACGTCGGTGATCGTGACGATTCCGTAGGCGACGGCGCAGAGCCCGCCCAGGATGATCAGCAGCAATGGTGTCATTCGACCGTCCTTATTCGATGCCTGGCGTGAGCTTGTGATCGTGGAGCTTGGCCGGATCCGGCCACGGGACGTGTGCTCGGGACGTGATGTCTGGATGTTCGCTGCGGTACGGGCATTCCTTCCCAGAGATGCCCGCCATGCTTGCCAAACTTCAGGGCGCAGAGCAAACGTGACTTTAGGCGGGCAACATCTGAATTTGCTGCAGCGCACCAGTCCGATCGCGGCCTTTTGCGGTGCGATAACTTGACGTTACTGCATTCTCATCCGGCCGCGCGGGCGTACCGGGCTTCGGCCCGAAGGGGCCATCCGCCGGTCCCGGGCGCGATGTGGCGTGCCGGCAGCGTTCGGGTGCGCCCCGGACGAGCGACGGCGCACCGGACGGGCGCCTGCCCGTGCGGCGCGCGGCGCAGTCGGCTCAGAAGTGGCTGAAGGACCCGCGCGGGAAGCGGTGCAGGGCCCCGTCCGGCCCGCGGAACACCGGAGCCCCCTCCCCCGCGGCGACGGTCCCGATCGGCGCGAGCGGCACGCCCGCCGCGGCGGCCGCCGCCCGGAAAGCGTCGAGATCGGCGGGTGCCACCGTGCAGAGGATCTCGTAATCGTCCCCGCCGGTGAGCGCCGTCCGGAGGAGATCCGGCTCCCGGCCGATCGCCGCGGCGGCGGCCTCCGAGAGCGGGACGGTGGCGCTCTCGACCGTGGTCGTCAGCCCCGGGAGCATCTTGGCGAGGTCGCCCGCGAGCCCGTCCGAGACGTCCATGGCGGCGGTGGCGAAGCGCCGGACGGCCGCGGCGAGCGCGAGGCGCGGGCGCGGGTGCAGGTAGCGGTCGGCGAGGTGCGCGCGCGCCTCGGCCCGGAGCGCGCGGGCCCAGGCCGCCTCCGGTTCGCGGCGCAGCCGGAGGCCGAGCGCCGCGTCGCCGATCGTGCCGCTCACGCAGATCACGTCGCCGGGCCGAGCGGTGTGTCGTCGGACGATGCCGCCCGTCGGCACCTCGCCGAAGGCGGTGACGCTGATGAGCGTGGGCCCCGCCGCACGCACGGTGTCGCCGCCGAGGAGCGGGCAGCCGTGCAGCGCCGCCGCCGCGCCGAGGCCCTGCGCGAAGACGGCGAGCCAGTCCTCCGTCCAGTCGGGGGCGAGGGCGAGGGTGAGCAGGAAGCCCCGCGGGGCGGCGCCCTTGGCGGCGAGGTCGGAGAGATTGACGCCGAGCGCCTTGACGGCGACCGAGGCGGGTGCGTCCTCGGGAAAGTAGTGCACGCCCGCCACCACGGCATCGACGGTGACGACGAGGTCGTGGCCGGGCGTGGGGGTCAGGCTCGCGGCGTCGTCCCGCAGGCCGTCCGCGCCGGGGCCCGCCAGCGGCGCGAAGTGGCGCGCGATCAGCCCCTCCTCGGAGAGGCGGGGGCCGTCCGCGCTCACCCGCGCTTCTGCTGGGCCAGCTCGTCGGCGCGGGTCTGGCGGGCGATCCGGTCGAGCACCGCGTTGACGAGGCCCGGCTCGTCGCCGGTGTAGAAGCTGTGCGCCACGTCCACGTACTGCGAGATCGCGGCGCGGGCCGGCACGTCGCGGCGGAACATCAGCTCATAGGCCCCCGCCCGCAGGATCGCGCGGAGCACGGCCTCGATCCGGCGCAGCGGCCAGCCCTGCGTCAGGGCCTGGTCGATCTGCGGATCGATCGCGCGCTGCTCCTCCACCGCGCCGCGCAGCAGGTCGCGGAAGAAGGCGGTCTCGGCCGGCGGGTGGGCGACGCCGTCGATCTCGCGGCCGATCCAGTGGGCCTCGAACTCGGCGAGCGCGTCGAGCACGCCCTTGCCGGAGATGTCCATGTCGTAGAGGGCCTGCACCACGGCGAGCCGCGCGCCGGCGCGCCCTTCGATCTTCGTCACGGCCTCACACTCCCTCGGCAGCGCGTTTCAGGGCGAGGACGGCGAGCGCGGCCTCGGCCGCGCCGCCGCCCTTGTTCATCTCGGAGACGCGGGCGCGGGCGTAGGCCTGCGCCTCGTTCTCGACGGTGAGGATACCGTTGCCGAGCGGCAGCGCGCGGGCGATCGAGAGTTCCATCAGCCCGCGCGAGCTCTCGCCCGCCACGATGTCGTAGTGGCCGGTCTCGCCGCGGATGACGCAGCCGAGCGCCACGACGGCATCGTAGGGCTGGCCGCGGCGCTCGGCGGCGTCGAGCAGGATCGCGGCGGTCGCCGGGATCTCCAGCGCGCCCGGCACGGTGACGACCGTCGCCTCGGACTCCGCCGCCGCGATCGCGCCCGTCGCGCCCGCCAGCAGCTCGTCGGCGAGGTCCTCGTAGAAGCGCGCCTCGATCACGAGGATCCGCGCGCCCGGAATCTTGATGGGGGCGGAGGCCGCCCGGCTGTGTGCAACCATGTCGCTTGGACCCGAAACGGTGGGAAGGGGCGTGAGCGCCGCGCCGTCACCGGCGGATCGCGCCGGTGTTCGGGGCCGCGAGCGTTAGACCGAAGTGTGCGCCGCGACAAGCGCGGCCGGGGCGGACAGGCCCCGCCGATACCCCGGGCCGAACCGGCCGGACCGTCAGCGATCGAGGCTGAAGCCGGGCGGCGGCGCCGCCTCGACATGCTCGGGATGGTACATGTCCATGTAGAGCAGGCCCTCGGGCATGCCGGGGCAGAGGATGGCTTAACCGTCGATGATCGACTTGTAGGGGCCCGAGCCGAAAGAGCCGACGCGCCGGTAGGTCGGGCGCGGGCCGTCCGGGCAGTGCAGGCGGGCCAGATAGGCGTGCTGGCCGCCCGGCCCCGCCGCCCGGACGGGATTCCGGCGGGTTCCGAGCGGGTGGGCCTGCGCGGCGGCGATGCGCTTGCGCAGTTCCGGACCGGGGACGCGCCCACCTGTGGTGATCATCTCCTCAAGGTCGAGGGCCCGGCTCCCGGAAGCCGCCGCCCCGGTGAGGACGAGGGCCAGCGCGAGCGTGGCTGCCACGCGGATCGACCGACCGGTTCGGACTGATGTCATGCTCGTCTCCGCAGCGGCGCGCCCGGCCGGGACGGCGGACACGGTGGGCCTGCGGTAGAGAAGAATTCTGTCATCGCCGAGGCGTGGAAACCCAGGCCGGGCGTATGCTGCGGGGCGCGACGCGTCGGCAGTTGGTGGGGCCCGCCCGCAATGCCATAAGTGCGCACTCCCACGCGTGCGATGATCCGGCGGCGAGCCCGCGCCATGGAACCCAGCCTCACGGCGAACGAGACGGACCGCGGCTCCCCGACCGCGCCCCGCGGCGGGCTGCTGTCGGGCCCGCGGCAGTTCTGGAAGCGCCTGTCCCGCGCCATCGGCGACATCCTGCCGAAGGGCCTCTACGCGCGCTCGCTGATCATCATCATCGCGCCCGTGGTGCTGCTGCAATCGGTGATCGCCTACACCTTCATGGAGCGTCACTGGCAGCTCGTGACGAAGCGGCTGTCCTCCGCGGTCACCTCCGACGTCGCGGCGCTGATCGACATCTACGAGAGCTACCCGCAGGACAAGGACGCGGAGACCCTGGCCCGGATCGCGGGCGAGCGCCTGAGCCTCGACCTCGACATCCTGAAGGGGGCCAAGCTCCCGCCCGCGGGGCCGCGGCCCTTCTTCTCGATCCTCGACGAGGCGCTCTCCGACGAGATCAAGCGGCAGATCGGGCGGCCGTTCTGGATCGACACGGTGGGGCGCTCGAACCTCATCGAGATCCGCGTGGCGATCCCCGAGGGGGTGATGCGCATCACCGCGCGGCGCAGCCAGGCCTACGCCTCGAACTCGCACATCTTCCTGGTCTGGATGACCGGCTCCTCGATGGTGCTGCTCGGTGTCGCGATCCTGTTCCTGCGCAACCAGATCAAGCCGATCCTCCGGCTCGCCGCGGTGGCGGAGGGCTTCGGCAAGGGCCGCGAGATCGAGTTCCGGCCGCGCGGCGCCCGCGAGGTCCGGCAGGCCGGCCACGCCTTCATCGAGATGAAGCGGCGCATCGAGCGGGCGATGGAGCAGCGCACCACGATGCTCAACGGGGTGAGCCACGACCTGCGCACCATCATCACGCGCTTCCGCCTCTCCCTGGCGCTGATCGAGCAGACGCCCGAGATCGAGGACCTGCAGCGCGACGTCGACGAGATGAGCCGGATGCTCGAGGGTTATCTCGCCTTCGCTCGGGGTGATTCGGCGGAGGCCGCGGCGCCGACCGACATGCGGGCGATGCTGGAGGATCTGCGCACCGACGTGGAGCGGCTGGGTGCCCACGTCGATGTGGTGGACCTCGACGGCCCACCGACCGTGACGGTGCGGCCCGACGCCTTCCGGCGCTGCCTGTTCAACCTCGCGGCCAACGCCGCCCGCTACGGCGAGACGGTGGCGATCTCCGGCAAGCGCGAGGGACGCAGCTTCCTCGTCTCCATCGACGACGACGGGCCGGGCATCCCGCCCGAGAGTCGCGAGGAGGTGTTCAAGCCCTTCGTGCGGCTCGACGACGCGCGGCAGGACGCGGGCGGCTCGGGGCTCGGCCTCGCGATCGCGCGCGACATCGCCCGGGCGCATGGCGGCGACGTCTCGCTCCACGATAGCCCGCTGGGCGGCCTGCGGGCGACCGTGCGGGTGCCGGCCTGACGGCGCCCCGCTCCCGCCCCGCAGCCGGGACGGTCGCGGCGGCCGCGAGAACCGAGAAGCCGCAGGAACCATTGTGCAGACGCTCTCCCCATGCGGCCAAGCCGGTGCTATGCACGGGCGCTCTTCCGGCGTAGGGGCCTTGCCCGACGTCCGTTTCCATTCTCCGCCCGACGCGAGTGCCGACATGAACCCGCTGGTCCCGCTCTTCATCCTCATCAGCCTGCCGATCGCCGCGATCAGCCTCGTGCTCTACACCGATACCGGCATCGAGCCGGCCCTGGTCTGGGCGAGCGTCAAGACCTTCGTGATCCTCGGCCTCGTCGCGGTCGCGCTCTCCGTCGGCGCGAGCCGCCTCGCCGAGCGCACCAAGGCCTGAGACAGAGCACGCGGCGCGCGATCCCCGCGCCGCCACGCAAGCGGGAGGGCGCCGTGCTCCAGATCGTTCCGGCCTTCGGCCGTATCGGGGAGGAGAACGCCTTCTCGGTCCTCGCCCGTGCGGGCGCGCTCGCCGCGCAGGGGCGCGACATCGTCAATCTCGGCATCGGCCAGCCCGACATGCCGACGCCGCCCCACATCGTGGAGGCGGGCATCCGGGCACTGCGCGACGGCCATCACGGCTACACGCCGGCCGTCGGCATCCCGGGTCTGCGCGAGGCGGTGGCCCGCGACATCCACCGCCGCCACAGGGTTGAGGTCTCGCCCGACTCCGTGCTGATCGTGCCGGGCGGCAAGGTCACCATGTTCATGGCAATCCTGATGTTCGGGGAGCCGGGCGCCGAGATTCTCTATCCGGATCCGGGCTTTCCGATCTACCGCTCGATGATCGAGTTCACCGGCGCCACGCCCGTGCCGGTGCCGATCCGCGAACGGAACGGTTTCGCCTTCTCGGCCGCCGAGGTGCTCGACCTCGTGACCGACCGGACGCGGCTCCTCATCCTGAACTCGCCCGCCAACCCCACGGGCGGCGTGACCCCCAAGGCGGAGATCGACGCGCTGGTGGCCGGGCTCGCCGCGCACCCGAACGTCGCCGTGCTGTCGGACGAGATCTACGGCACGATGACGTATGACGGGGAGACGCACACCTCGCTCTTGGCCTATCCGGAGATCCGCGACCGCCTGATCTACCTCGACGGCGCCTCGAAGACCTACGCGATGACCGGCTGGCGCCTCGGCTGGTCGGTCTGGCCGCAGCCGCTCTACGACGCGGCGCGCAAGCTCGCGGTCAACTCGCATTCCTGCGTGAACGCGGCGACGCAATATGCCGGCATCGCGGCGCTCGACGGGCCGCAGAATTGCGTGGCCGAGATGCTGGCCGAGTTCGACCGGCGGCGCGCGATCGTGGTCTCGGGGCTGAACGAGCTGCCGGGGGTGAGCTGCGTCACGCCGAAGGGCGCGTTCTACGCCTTCCCGAACATCTCGGGCACGGGCTGGCGGGCCAAGGCGCTGGCCTCGGCACTCCTGGAGGAGGCCGGCGTCGCGACGATCGGCGGCCCGGATTTCGGCGTGCACGGCGAGGGCTACATCCGCCTGTCCTACGCCAACTCGGCGGAGAACATCCGGCGGGCGCTGGAGCGGGTGCGAGGCTTCCTGGAGGCGCGCAGGCCGGGTTGAGCCGGCCCGCGCGCCTCCGCCGCACCCGCGTCGATCAGCCCGCCAATTCCCGCTCGATGCGCGCGGCCGCCTCAGGGGGCACGTCGAGCGCCTCGCCCAGCATCTTCAGGAACTGCCGCTCCTGTACCGTGTCGAGGTCGATCGCGAGGCGCGCGGCGGCGTAGATCCGGGCGGCGGCCTCGGGGGCGTTGACGGCGTCGGCGATCTCGTCGATGTCGGCGGGATTCTCCAGCTCGCGGTCGAGCCAGGCGCGCCCGTCCCGGTCGATACCGGCCTCCGCGACCGCCGTATCCAGGCGCTGCCGCTCGCCCGCGTCGATCACGCCGTCGGCGAGGGTTGCGGCCACCATCGCGCGCAGCATCAGCCGCGCCTCGTCCTCGGCGACGTCCCGGAAATCCGGTATCGCCGTCTCCGGGGCGGTGGCCCCCCGCAGGGCGTGCCAGGCGATGCTGCCGACGAGGGCGAGGCCGCCGAGCGCGGCCCCGGCGGCCAAGCCGCCGCGGCGGGCGCGCACGAGTGCGTCGACGATCCGTTTGCTGTCGGCCATGGGCGAGAACTCCGTTGAAAACACGGAGCGGCAACGGCCGGAAGGCCGCCCGGGTTCACGGCCGAACCCGGGCCGGCGGGACCGTCAGGCGTCGAGCTTCTGCCCGTCCTCGTCCTCCTCGTCCTCCTCGTCGATATCGACCAGGAAGACGATGTCGGCCTCGTCCTCGTCCTCCTCGGAATCGGCATGGGCCTCGACCGGCTCGAAATCGCCCGAGCCGTCGTCCTCGGCCAGCGCGTCCTCGAACATCTCGATCTCGTCCTCGGTGGCTGGGCGGACCTTCAGCTCCGAGGTGCCGTTCCAGAGCGGCTTGCCGGCGCTGGTCAGCTCGCGGATGTCGGACTTGAAGCCGTCGCAGGTGAAGAGGTCGCGCGCGGTCTCCTCGTCTCCGTTGATCACCGCCACGGCGGTGCCGTCGATCTCGAGGGTGAACATGGCCGGCATCCTTCTGTCAGGTGCGTCGCGGGGGCGCTTCGCGATTCTTGACGCTCCCGCCGCGCCGCCTCAGTAGGCGGGCGCGCCCCGCGCGCCAAGCCCGTGCGGCGGCCCTATCCCGTCCGGTACGGGCGCGCGGCGATCGGACGCCACCGTCAGACCCCGCCGCCCGCCCGCGCGATGGAGCGCTTGACCACGCCCTGCACTTCCGGGTTCGACAGGAACAGGTCGTGGTTGATCAGGCCGCCGCCGTAATCGGAGGCATCCGCCACCCGCACGCCGAGCTCCTCCAGCCGGGCGCGGTCTGCCGCGCCGGCCCGCACGACGCCGCCCGCGATGGTGCTCGACAGTTCGAGCGCCCGGTCGTTGGTGGAGGAGATCACCGTGATCTTGTGCACGTCGGGCCCGAGCCGCCGCACGCCGTTGGCGAAGAGGTCGAAGTCGATGTCGGGCGCGGCGAGCACCACGGCGCCGATGCGCGCCATCGCGGCCTCGCCCGCCTCCGCGCGCAGCATGCGCAGGGTCTCCAGCGTCAGCAGCGTGCCCATCGAGTGGGCCACGATGTGGATGCGGCCGCCGCTCGGCGAGGAGGCCAGCGTCTTCAGCAAGTCCTCGAAGGCGTCGCGCGAGTAGAGCGCGCTCTCGCGGTCGTAGCCGTAGTCGAAGGTCGCCGCCGCCGACGGCCAGGTAAACAGGCCCGAGACGCCGCGGAAGCGGATGCCGTCCGAGAGCCGCGCCGCACTGATCGCGGCCGATTCGAAGGATTCGCGGTAGCCGTGGACGTAGATCAGCACGTCGCGCCCGAGCGCCGCCTGCGCGAAGGCGTCGGCTGCGCCCGCGCCGGACTCGATCTTCGGCACCTCGCCGATGGTCCAGTCGCCCGTGACGACGGACGAGACCTTGCCGATCAGCGAGCGGTCGGGAGGCGAGAGCCGCACCTCGGCGAAGCTCAGGCCCTTGCCGCGCTCGGAGCCGAAATAGGGTGCGCGCGGCCCGTTCGCGACGGGTTTGCGGGTGGTCGCCACCAGCAGAACCGGCATCACGTCGAGGGCGGACTGCTTCTCGGGGATCGCGGTGCCGGTGGTGAGCCCGTCCGTGATGCAGCCGCCCAGCGCGGGGCTAAGCGCGGCGACGCCCATGAGCCCACCGAGGCGGACGAGGGAGCGTCGGGTGAGGGGCTGGCGCAGCATGATCCAGGGTCGCATCCGTGACGCTGGAGGCTCGGGGGCCTCCGCCGACCCTCTAGCCTCTGGCCGAGGATCGTGACCATGGCGCGGCACAAGCGTGGCCGTGCCGCGTGTGAATTGCGGGCAGGAGGCGGCCTGTGGTGCGAGGGGCACAGGCGGACCGACGACGACCCTCGACGAACGCCGTCGCTCCGGTCATGAAGGAACCATGGCCGCTCCCGCCCTCGACCTCGACGCCCTCCGAGACCGGCTGCTCGCCGGCGAGCGCGCGGCGCTCGCGCGCGCGATCACGCTCGCGGAATCGAAGCGGGCCGACCACCGGGCGGCGGCGCGCGACCTGATCGACGCCGTGCTGCCGCAGACCGGCCGGGCGATCCGGGTCGGCATCACGGGGGTGCCGGGCGTCGGCAAATCGACCACGATCGACGCGCTCGGCTCCAACCTCACGGCAGCCGGCCACAAGGTGGCGGTGCTGGCGGTCGATCCGTCCTCGACACGCACCGGCGGCTCGATCCTCGGCGACAAGACCCGCATGGCCCGGCTCGCGCTCGACCCGAACGCCTTCATCCGGCCCTCGCCCTCCTCCGGCACGCTCGGGGGCGTCGCGGCCAAGACCCGCGAGACCATGCTGCTCTGCGAGGCGGCGGGCTTCGACGTGATCCTGGTCGAGACGGTCGGCGTCGGCCAGTCGGAGACGGCGGTGGCCGACCTCACCGACTTCTTCCTCGTGCTGATGCTGCCCGGCGCGGGCGACGAGCTGCAGGGCATCAAGAAGGGCATCCTCGAACTCGCCGACATGATCGCGGTCAACAAGGCGGACGCGGGCGAGGCCGAGCGCCGGGCGAACGCTGCGGCCTCCGAGTACCGGGCGGCGCTCCACATCCTGACGCCGGCCTCCGCGACCTGGACGCCGCCGGTAGTGACGATCTCCGGCTTCCACAACCTGCGGCTCGACGCGCTCTGGGAGAAGGTGGTCGACCATCGCGAGCGCCTCACCGCGACGGGCGAGATCGCGAAGAAGCGCCGCGAGCAGGACGTGAAGTGGATGTGGGCCCTGGTGCACGAGCGCCTGCACCAGCGCCTCGTCGGCACCGCCGAGGTGCGCCACCAGACGGCCGAGGCCGAGGCGGCGGTCTCCCGCGGCGAGCACTCCCCGGCGGCGGGCGCCGCGCGGATCGCCGAGCTGATCGGGCTGTGAGCCCGATCCTCGTCACCGGCTTCGGTCCCTTTCCGGGCTGCCCGGAGAACCCGAGCGCCGCGCTGGCGCGGGCGGTCGGGCAGCGTCTGCGCCGGGCGCCCGGCGGCGCGGCCCGGGTCCTCGTGCTGCGCACGGCCTACGGCGCGATCCCCGACGCGCTGCTGCCCGCCCTGGCGGAAGCGCCCGCCGTGCTGATGCTCGGCGTGGCGACGCGGGCCCGGCGGATCCGCGTCGAGATCCGCGCCCGCAACCGGGCGAGCCGTCTCTACCCGGACGCCTCCGGGCGGGCCGCCGGCCGGGCCCTGCTCGACCCCGCCGCGCCGGCCGGACGGAACGGGGCGGCCACCGCCCAGGCACTCGCCGGCCTGCGCCGGCACGGCCTCGACGCCCGGCTCTCGAACGATGCCGGCCGCTACCTCTGCAACGCGAGCTACTTCGCGGCGCTCGGCACCGGCCTGCCCGCGCTGTTCGTCCACATCCCGCCGGTCCCGCGCACCCGCAGGCCGCGGCGCCCGGGCGTCGGTGCCGCGGCGCTGCCGCGGCAGGCCGCGGCCCTCGCCGACATCGCGCGGCTCCTCGCGCGGCGCGCCCGCCCCGCGAGGGCGGGCGTGTGAAAAGTCACGGCCGGACGGGGCGAATCCGCATCTCGCACGTTCAGTGCTCGACGGACGGCGCCCGGGTCTCCCCTGACTCAAGCGGCGCCCCGCAACCGAATGGGAGAGACCACCATGGTTGACACGGATCGGATCGTCGGCGGTGCGAAGGAGTTCGCGGGCCGCGCGCAGGGTGCGGCCGGCGACTTCGTCGGCTCGAACCGGGACTCGGTCGAGGGCCGCTACCGCGAGGCCCAGGGCACCGCGCAGAACCTCTACGGCCAGGCCAAGGACACCGTCCGGGACGTGGCCGACAACGCCGGCAGCTACGCCCGCGAGGCCTACGACCGCAGCGGCTCGTATCTTCGCGACGGCCGCGAGGCCGTAGGCGCGCGCGTCGAGGAGAACCCGCTGATCGCCCTCGTGCTGGCGGGCGCCGTGGGCTACGGCCTCGCGCTGCTGCTCCACGGCCGCCGCTGAGCCGAGATCCACCCTCCCCCCTCCGCGGGGGGAGGGTGCCGAGCGGAGTGACGGTGCAGGCGTAGGCGGAGCCTTCATGCAGGCCGAGCACCCTTCGGCAGCCCGTCTCCCCTCTCCCGACCCGCTCCGCGGGCCACCGTCCCCCGCGGAGGGGGAAGGGCGAACGCGTTTCGACGCGCTACTGCGCGGTCCACCCCCCATCCATCGTCAGGTTCGCACCCGTAATCTGGCTCGCCCCGTCCGAGCACAGGAACACCGCGAGCGCGGCGACCTGATCGACCGTGACGAACTCCTTCGTCGGCTGCGCCTTCAGGAGCACGTCGTCGATCACCTGCTCCTTCGTCAGCCCGCGGGCCTTCATCGTGTCGGGGATCTGGGATTCGACGAGCGGCGTCCAGACATAGCCCGGCGAGATGCAGTTCACCGTGACCTTGTGGGCCGCGAGTTCGAGCGCTGCAGTCTTGGTCAGCCCCGCAATGCCGTGCTTGGCCGCGACGTAGGCCGACTTGTAGGGCGAGGCGACGAGCGAGTGCGCCGAGGCCGTGTTGATGATGCGGCCCCATTCCCGCCGCTTCATGCCGGGGATCGCGGCCTGCATGGCGTAGAAGGCCGACGAGAGATTGATCGCGATGATCTGTTCCCACTTCTCGCCCGGGAACTCCTCGATCGCCGAGACGTGCTGGATGCCCGCATTGTTCACGAGCACGTCGACCGAGCCGAAGCGCTCCTCGGCGTCGCGCACCATCGCGGCGATCTGGTCGGGCTTCGTCATGTCGGCGTCGGAATAGTGCGCCCGGACGCCGAACGCGGATTCGATGCCGGCGCGGGCGGCCTCGATCTCCTCCGGCTTGCCGAATCCGTTGATCACGACGTTCGCGCCCTCGCGCGCGAAGCCGCGGGCGATCGCGAGGCCGATCCCGCTGGTCGAGCCGGTGACGAGAGCGGTCTTCGCGCTGAGCGAGGCAGTGGACGACATGGGATCTCCGGGTCTCGCGCGGGCCGGACCGGCGCGCCTCTCCGGTGGGCAACCTGTCGCCGCGCGGGCCCGAGGACAAGGCCGGGCGCGCGACGGCCGGCTCAGGGCGTCACGTCCGCCTCCGCGGCGTCCGCCTCGAAGGCGCTTGCCAGATAGGCCCGCACGAAGGGGGGCATCCGGGCGGCGTCGATCTCGTGGGCGCCCCGCACCGTGACGACGCGCTCCAGTTCGGGCTCGGACTCGGCCAACCGGTGCCGCTCCATCCGGGCGGCGAGGGCCTCGGCCGTCTCGGGAAAGCGCGCGGGGTACAGGAAGGCGAGCTGCCCGTCGCCCCGCAGCAGCGCCCACGCGCCGGCCATGGCGTCCGCGATCCCGCCCGGCAGGGCGAGGCCGGTCTCCTCGCGCAATTCCCGCACGGCGCTGCCCGCGAGATCGACGACCGCGCCGCGCACGTCGTCCCGGTCCGGCGTGCCGCAGGGAAAGTAGATCTGCCCGGCATTGGCGGTGTGCGCGCCCATCTGCCCGAGCAGCACGGCGCCGTCCGCGCTCCAGGGCACCACGGCCGCGAAGGCGTTGGCGACGTGCCCGTCCGGCGAGCCGCCGTCGCGGTAGGCGATGAAGGCCGCGTAGCTTGTCTCGAAGAAGTCGATCCGGCAGGTGCCGTCCGCGATCGCGCACAGGCAGGAGAGCAGCACGGGACCGTCGAACAGGCCGGGCTGCAGGGCGAGGCGGCGGCGCCAGTTCTCGGCGATCCGCTCGGCGTTGTCCCGCGCCCAGGCCCAGTCGTAGGCGACGAGGCGCGCCTCGATACGGGCGAGGCGCACGACCTCGAAGCCGTAGGGGCGGCCCTCAGACATGCAGCGTGCCCTCCGAGACGAGCACGGCGCCGCCGCCGATCTCTACGGAGCGCAGGCCGTCGGCCTCGACCACCACCTGCAGGTCGATCGCGCTCGGGCGGCCCATCGCCTCGCCCTGCCGGATCGCCACGTCGTGCGTGCCGTCGCCCAGCGTCTCGAACTGCATCAGCACGCCCGCGAAGGCCGCGGCGGCCGAGCCGGTGGCCGGGTCCTCCGGCATGCCGAGCCGCGGGGCGAACATGCGGGCGCGGTAGCGCCGGCCCAGGCCCTCGGGGTCCGGTGCGTAGACGTAGAGCCCCTCCGCGAACCCGGCCGGGACGCCGAGGGGGCTGAGCGCGTCGAGCCGCTCCACCGAGCCGACGGGCAGGAAGGTGAAGCTCGGCCCCGCGCCGTGCCGGCTCGGTCGGTGCCGGCCGAAGCCGATCTCGTTGGCGGCGAGGCCGAGCGAGGCTCCGAGGGCTTCGGCCTCCTCCGGCTCGCCCAGATAGGTCGGCAGGACCGGCAGCTTGAAGCGCGCCCGCCCCCGCCCGGCGCCCGCCTCGACCACGCAGGGCACCACGCCGATCGCCTCCTCCAGGCCGAAGGCGACCGCGTCGGCGACCTCGGCCCTGGCGTCCCGCAGGGCCAGCAGCACGGCGGTGCCGACCGTCGGATGCCCGGCGAAGGGGAGTTCCCGCGCCGGCGTGAAGATGCGCAGCCGCGCCCGGTGGCGAGGCTCGGCGGGGGGTGAGACGAAGACCGTCTCCGACAGGTTGAACTCGCGGGCGATCGCCTGCATCGCCGCCGTGTCGAGCCCCTCCGCGTCGAGCACCACGGCGAGCGGGTTGCCCGCGAGCGGCGTCTCGGTGAACACGTCGAGGGTGGCGAAGCGGCGCGGCATGGGCGGCATCCTTAGATCGTGTGGCGGGGGCGGTCGATAGCGGGACGCAAGGCAGGGACCGTGCCCTGCCGACGCGCTGTTCGACGATACCTCTCCCCCGTCATACCCGGGGTTGTGGAGCGGGATCCGGGATCCAAGCCCACCGACGGATCAGGGCGATGAGCCGCGGTGTTCATGGATGACCGGGCTCGCCTTCGGTGCCCCGGAACGACGGCGGTGAGAACGTGCGGCCGGTGTGCTCTGCGAACCGACTCAGACGGGCGCCACGGGAAACGTCTCGCTCGGGGCGACGAACTCCTCCTGCGCGGCGACCGTGAGGATCTCGCGGGAGCCCGCTTCCGCCGTGCGCTTCAGGAGACCGTAGACGGAGGCGCCGGCCATGCCGAGGGCGAGGGCCGCCGAGCCGGTGCGGGCGTAGTGCACGAAGAACAGCGCGGCGATGCAGTCGCCCGCGCCGTTGACGTCGAGCGTGAGGCGCGGCGTGCGCAGGCACCAGAACTGCCCACCCTCGCCGGCCAGCAGGTCGATGGCGTCGGCCGGGGTCGCCTCGGTCATCAGCGAGGTGACCAGCACCACCCGCGGCCCCTGCGCCTGGAGGGCCCGGACGGCGGCCTTGGCGCCGTCGAGCGTGGCCGTCGCGAGGCCGGTCAGCGCCTCCAGCTCGAACTGGTTCGGCGTCACGATGTCGGCGGCAGGAACGGCCTGCTCGCGCATGAACTCGGGGATGCCGGGCCGGACGTAGACGCCCCGGCCGGTGTCGCCCATCACCGGGTCGCAGCAGTAGAGCGCCGCCGGGTTGGCGGCCCGCGCCGCCTCGACCGCGCGCAGGATCGCCGTGCCGATATCGGCCGAGCCCATGTAGCCCGAGAGCACCCCGTCGCAGGTCCCGAGCACGCCCCGCTCGCCGATGCCCGCCACCAGCTCCTCGATCGCCGGCCCGTCGAAGACGCGGCCGCGCCACGCGCCGTAGCCGGTGTGGTTGGAGAACTGCACGGTGTGGATCGGCCAGACCTCGACGCCGAGGCGCTGCATCGGGAACACCGCCGAGGCGTTGCCGACATGGCCGTAGGCGACGTGGGACTGGATCGACAGGACCTTCACGGGCCGCACACCTCTCTCGCGACGGGACCTGCCTGTTAGCGCCTTTGGGCCGGCGCCGCACCCGCGCGCGGCAGATCTCGAACCGCCGAGCTCGAACCGCGGAGCTTGCGCGGCGGCGATGTCCGCCCCAGATCGCGGCTCACCTTCCCCGCAACGGATGCCCGATGGATCTCGAAGCCCTGCGGACCACGGCCCTCGGCTTCGTGGAGACCCACAAGGCGTGGGCGCCGCTCTTCGCCGGTGTCTGCGCCTTCTGCGAGTCGATCGCGTTCCTGTCGCTGCTCGTGCCGGCCACCGTGATCCTCATCGGTATCGGGGCGATCGTGGGTGCGGCCGACATCCCGCTCTGGCCGGTGGTGCTGGCGGCCGGCACGGGCGCGGGGCTCGGCGACTGGCTCTCCTACGCCTTCGGCCGCCACTACGGCGAGAGCGTGCGCCGGATGTGGCCGATGCGCAACCATCCGGAGATGGTGGCCCGCGGCGAGGCCTTCCTGGCGCGCTGGGGGGCGCTCTCGGTCGCGCTCGGGCGCTTCGTCGGCCCGGCCCGCGCGGTGGTCCCCTTGATCGCCGGGATGTTCGGCGTGCGCCCCCTGCCCTTCCAGGTCGCCAACTGGACCTCCGGCTACATCTGGGCCTTCGTGCTGCTCGCGCCGGGCGCGGGGCTGCTGACGTGGTTCCGGAGCTGAGGCGTCCGCGCGCCGCAGGTGACAGACCGGGCTCCGTCTTGGCAGAGTGTGCCGAAACGGAACAGTGCCGATGCCCGCCCTCGCCGCCCGCAATCCCGACCCTCTCTCCGACCTCGTCCTGCCCGCCGACGGGCGCCAATCGCCGACCGCGCTCCGTCTCCAGCGCGGCGTGCGCCGCCTGTTCTCGGAGATGGGCTGCGTGACGCTCCCAGAGTTCTCGCTGGTCAACGGCCGCCGGGCCGACGTGATCGCGCTGTGCGGGGCGGGCAAGCTCACGATCGTGGAGATCAAGTCGAGCGTGGCCGATTTCCGGGCCGACCGAAAATGGCCGGACTACCGCGATTTCTGCGACCGCTTCTTCTTCGCGATCCCTGACACCGTGCCGGAAGCCCTGATCCCCGAGGAATGCGGCCTCATCGTCGCCGACGCCTTCGGGGCCGGCATCGTGCGCGCGGCGCCGGAGCACGCGCTCAGCGGTGCGCGGCGCAAGGCAGTGACCCTGCGCTTCGCCCATAGCGCCGCCCGCCTGCTGCACGCGCTCGCCGATCCGGGCGCGGTGCGCGAGGGGGCTCTCTAGGACTTCAGGCGCCCGCTGCGCCGGGCAGAGACCCGCGCGAGCGCCGACCAGTCCTTGTCGCCGTCGCCCTGGGCGATCGCCTCGATCAGGCCGTCGCGGACGGCGCTCGCGAAGGGCATCGGCACGCCCGCGGCCTCCGCGGCCTGAAGCGCGAGGCGCACGTCCTTGGCGCCGAGCTTGAGCGCGAAGCCCGCCGGCTCGAAGCGCTGCGCGGCGATCATCGCGCCGTAGTTCTTGTAGGCGGGCGCCGCGAACAGGGTGTTGGTCAGCAGGTCCAGCAGGTCCGCGCCCGCGACGCCGTGCGCCTCCGTGAAGGCGCAGGCCTCGCCCATCGCCTCGATCGCCGAGATCAGCATGAAGTTGCCGGCGAGCTTCACGGCGTTCGCCCGTGCCGGCTCGCTGCCGAAGCGCCAGGTCTTCGCGCCCATCGCGTCGAGGAGCGGCGCGGCGCGCGCGATCTCGGCCTCGGGCCCGGCGGCCACGATGTTGAGCGCGCCCCGCTCGGCCGCGTCCGGCCGGCCGAAGACCGGCGCGGCGATGTAGGGCACGCCCGCCCGCTCGTGGATCGCGGCGAGGTCCCGGGCCAGGGCCACCGAGATCGTGCTCATGCTGAGATGCAGGTCGGGCCGCTCCGGCGCATCGAGCAGGCCGCCCTCCACGATCACGGCGCGCAGGGCCGCATCGTCGGCGAGCATCGTGATCGCGGCGTCCCCCCGGAAGGCCTCGGCCGCGCTCGTCACCGGGGTCGCTCCGTCCAGCCCCTCGGCAGCGCCGGGCGAGCGGTTCCAGACCCGGACATTGTGGCCCGCGGCTACGAGCCTGCCCACCATCGCGCGGCCCATGCGCCCGAGCCCGATGAAGCCGACATCCATGCGGCGGTCCTCCGTGTGTTCGACGCCCCGACAACGCGGGACGGCGGGAAAAGCTCAGGCGGCGCGGCTGATGGGCTCCGGTGCCGGCACGGGCTCGGGCGGCTGCCGTCCGGCGAGCGGCAGCTCGATCGCCGCCGCGAGTCCGCCCTCCGGCCGGTTCTCCAGCACGAGCCGGCCCGCATGCGCCTCCACGATCGCCTGCACGATCGAGAGGCCGAGGCCGAACCCCGTCGCGTCGTTGAGATTGCGGGCTCGATCGCCGCGCACGAAGGGCTGCAGCATGGCCTCGCGCTCGGCTTCGGCGATGCCGGGGCCGGAGTCGCGCACCTCCACCCGCACCCCGCGGGGCGTCGCCTCCATCAGGACGCGGGCCTCGCCCCCGTACTTCACGGCGTTGTCGACGAGGTTGGTGAGGGCGCGCTGGAGGTCGTCGGTGCGGCCCTGGACCAGCACGTGGCGGCTGCGCTCCACCGCCACGCGGGCGCCGATATCCGCGAACCCGTCGCAGACCGTCTGCACCACGGAGGCGAGGTCGACCAGGGTGTGGCTGCCGGTGTCGCGCGCCTGCCCGTCGCGCACGAAGGAGAGCGCCGCCTCCACGAGGCCGTTCATCTGGTCGAGGTCGCGAAGCGTCGCGGCGCGGGCGTGCTCGTCCTCGATGAACTCGGCGCGCAGGCGCAGGCGGGTGATCGGCGTGCGCAGGTCGTGGCTGATCGCGGCGAGCATCTGGGTGCGGTCGTCGATCAGCCGGCGCACGCGGGCGCGCATCCGGTCCAGCGCCCGCGACATCGCCAGCACCTCGCGCGGGCCCGCCTGCGGCAGGGCGGCGTGGTCGTCGCGGGTGCCGAAGGCCTCCGCCGCGGCCTCGAGGCGCGCGAGCGGCGCGGTGAGCGCCCGCGTCGCCCAGACCGAGAGCAGCGCCAGCGTCAGGCCAAGGAACACGAAGGTGAAGATGATGGCGCCCTGGCGCGGCGGAGCGAGCGGATCGTCCGGCACGACGACCTGGAAGCGGGCGCCGGCGGGCGTCTCGATGCCGAGGCGCAGCATGGGCTCGCCGCGGCGGGTCTCGGTGCCGAGATCGGTGATGGTCAGCGCCCGGCCGAAACCGTCGCGGAGCCGACGGATCACCGCGTGGTCGGGCTCAGCCTGGCCGCCCTGTCCGTCCCAGGGCGCGATCTCCAGGGTGGGCAGGCTCCGGGCCGAGGCAGCGACGAGGGCGTCGCGGCTCGCGGGCTCGGAAGCGTCGAGCAGGCGCGCCACGGTGGCGGCGCGCCCCACCATCACGCCGGGCCGGTCGTCCGGCCGCCAGGGCTCGCGCAGGATGACGAAGGCCAGCGTCGCCACGACATGCGCCACCGCGATCGCCGCGACGATCAGCAGGGCGATCTGTCCGGCGATGCTGCGCGGGCGCAGCCGCTTGCGGAGCGCCGAGACTCTCCCTGCGTGCGTCATGACCGGGTGACCTCCGGCGTGAACAGGTAGCCCCCCGAGCGGATGGTGCGGATGATCTCGGGGTTGCGCGTGTCGCGCTCGATCTTCTGGCGGATCCGGCTGATCAGCACGTCGATGCTGCGCTCGAACGGCCCGGCGGCGCGCCCCTGCGTCAGGTCGAGGAGCTGGTCGCGGGAGAGGACGCGGCCGGGGCGCAAGCAGAGGGCGTGGAGCAGGTCGAACTCCGCGCCCGTCACGGCGACGCGCGCGCCCTCGGGGCTCAGCACCTGCCGGAGCGCGACGTCCAGCGTCCAGCCGGCGAAGTGGAGCTTGCGCACGCCGTCGTCGTCCGGCGCGCTCGCCGCACTGCGCCGCAGGATCGCGCGGATCCGGGCGAGGAGCTCTCTCGGGTTGAAGGGCTTGGCGAGGTAGTCGTCGGCGCCGAGTTCGAGGCCGATGATGCGGTCGATCTCCTCGGTCTTGGCGGTGAGCATCAGGATCGGGATCGCCGAGGTGGCGCGCAGGCGTCGGCACAAGGTGAGCCCGTCCTCGCCCGGCAGCATGATGTCGAGCACGATCAGGTCGACCCGGGCATCGCCCAGCGCCCGGTCCATCTCGCGCCCGTCCCCGGCGATCGTCACGCGGCACTCGTTGCCGCGCAGGTAGCGCGCCACGAGGGCGGAGATCTCCCGGTCGTCCTCGACAACGAGGATGTGGGGCGTGGCGGCTGCGGACATGGTCGGGCGTTCGACGGCGAGCATGCCGCTGTTATGCCTGGAGTTTTTTGGATATCGAAGCCGGAGGACGGGTGCAAATTTGTAACCGCGCGTTTCCCCGGGGCCGGCGGATACGTTCGGCAACGCTTCGGAAGCGATTTCTTTAGTCACGACGCCCTCTCTCCCTCGGCGGGGGAGGGAGAATTGCGCGTGTCCTACCCGTTCACCCGCTCCACGCGGCTCACCGCCCGCTTGCCGCGCAGCTCGGCCACGATCGCGTTGAGGTGCTGCAGGTCCCAGACCGAGAGGTCGATGGTGATGTCGGTGAAATCCTGCGTGCGCCGCTTCATCGAGATGTTGTCGATGTTGCCGTCGTGGTCGGCGATGACCTGGGCGATCTGCGCGAAGGTGCCGGGTTCGTTGATCGACTGCAGGGCGATCCGGGCCGGGAAGCGCTCGGTCGCCGGGCCCTCGATGTCCCAGCGCACGTCGATCCAGCGGTCGGGCTCGTTGTCGAAGGCGGCGAGCGCGGCCGACTGGATCGGGTAGATCGTCACCCCCTGCCCCGGCGTCAGGATGCCGACGATGCGGTCGCCCGGCACCGCGCCGCCGTTCGGCGCGAAGCTCACCGGGAGGTCGCCGTCGAGGCCGCGGATCGGAATGGCGTTCGGATCGGCGGCCCCGCCCCCTTCCGGCAGGGTCAGCCGGATGGTCTGGTCCTTCGAGCGGGTGAGCCGGCCCGCCCCGTTCACCGGAAGCTGGGGGGCGCTCGACGCGGCGGCGCGGCGCTCGTCCTTGTAGTCCGGATAGACCGCCCGCACGACGTCGCCCGAGAACATCTCGCCCCGGCCCACCGCCGCGAACACATCCTCGGTCGAGGCGCGGGCGAGTCGCGGCAGCGCTCCGCGCAGCTTGTCCTCGGAGAAACTCTTGCCGGCCCGCTCGAAGGCCCGGTCGAGGATCTGTCGGCCGAGCCCCGCATATTGCCGCCGTACCGCCGAGCGCGTCGCCCGGCGGATCGCCGCCCGCGCCTTGCCGGTGACGACGAGCGATTCCCAGGCGGCCGGCGGCGCCGCCCCGTCCGAGCGGGCGATCTCGACCTCGTCGCCGTTGGTCAGCTCGTGCAGGAGCGGCACGATCCGGCCGTTGATCTTGGCCCCCACGGCCGTGTTGCCGACGTCGGTGTGCACCGCGTAGGCGAAATCGATCGGCGTGGCGCCGCGCGGCAGGGCGATCAGCCGGCCCTTCGGGGTGAAGCAGAAGACCTGGTCCTGGAACAGCTCGAGCTTAGTGTGCTCCAGGAACTCCTCGGGCGAGTCACCTTCCGCGAGCAGCTCGATCGTGCGGCGCAGCCACTGGTAGGCGCCGCTCTCGGTGGCGAGGCGCGGGTGCATCCCGCCCTCCTGCCGCCCGCCCGCCTCCTTGTAGTGCGCGTGCGCGGCGATGCCGTACTCGGCGATCTCGTCCATCGCCTGGGTGCGGATCTGAAGCTCGACGCGCTGTGAGCGCGGACCGATCACCGTGGTGTGGATCGAGCGGTAATCGTTCTGCTTCGGGGTGGAGATGTAGTCCTTGTAGCGCCCCGGCACCATCGGCCAGGCCGTGTGCACCACGCCGAGCGCGGCGTAGCACTCGGGCAGCGTGTCCACGACCACCCGGAAGCCGAAGATGTCCGAGAGCTGCTCGAAGGCGACGGATTTGCGCTCCATCTTCGACCAGATCGAGAACGGCTTCTTCAGCCGTCCGCTGACCGAGGCTTGGATGCCCTGGGCGGCGAGCTTGGCGGTCAGGTCCTGCTCGATCGTCTCGACCATCCGCTCGGATTTCTGCGAGAGCGCGGTCAGCCGCTGGGTGATCGTCTCGTAGACGTCGGGCTTGAGGTTGCGCAGCGAGAGGTCTTCCAGCTCGTCGCGCAGCTCCTGCATGCCCATGCGGCCGGCGAGCGGCGCGTAGATGTCCAGGGTCTCCTGGGCGATGCGGGCGCGCTTCTCGGCCGGCATGTGGCCGAGCGTGCGCATGTTGTGCAGCCGGTCGGCGAGCTTCACGAGGAGCACCCGCACGTCCGCCGCGACCGCCAGCAGCAGCTTGCGGAAGTTCTCGCCCTGCGCCGCCTGCTTCGAGACGAGGTCGAGCCGCTTCAGCTTGGTCAGGCCGTCGACGAGCGCCCCGATCTCCGGCGAGAACAGCTCGCGGATCTCGTCGAGCGTGGCCGCCGTGTCCTCCACGGTGTCGTGGAGGACCGCCGCCACGATGGTGGCGTCGTCGAGCCGCAGGTCGGTGAGGATCGCCGCCACCTCCAGCGGGTGGGCGAAGAACGGGTCCCCGGAGGCGCGCTTCTGCGTGCCGTGGGCGCGCATCGCGTAGACGTAGGCACGGTTGAGCAGGGCTTCGTTCGCGGCCGGGTTGTAGCGCTTCACCCGCTCCACGAGTTCGTACTGGCGCATCATAATGCGGTGAAAGCCCTCGACCCGCGTCCCGGACGGCCGATCCCGTCCCCTGCCCGTCCGGCGAATGTCGTGCATTGCGGCGCGGCGCGCCAGATACCCCGCGTCGCAGCAGGGATGATTCCGGCGTCGCGGCAAAGAAAAAGCCCGGCGTCGCCGCCGGGCCCTGGCATCATCGCGGTGGCGCGGGGCTCACTCGCCGGTGTCTTCCTCGGTCTCGACCGGGGGCGCAAGGTTCTCGAGGCCGCGCAGCAGGTCGTCCTCGCTCATGCGGTCGAACTGCACGGCGCTGTCGTCGGACGAGGACTGGGGCGCCACCGCGGCAGCCGCCGGCGAGCTGGAGAGCAGCGGCACCGTCTCGGCCTCGGGCTCGTCCACCTCGACGTATTTCTGCAGCGAGTGGATCAGCTGCTCCTTCAGGTCGTCGGCGGTGATCGTCTCGTCGCCGATCTCGCGCAGCGCGACGACCGGGTTCTTGTCGCGGTCGCGGTCGATGGTCAGCGGGGCGCCGGCGGCGATCAGGCGGGCCCGGTGGCTCGCCAGCAGAACCAGCTCGAAGCGGTTCTCGACCTTCTCGATGCAGTCTTCAACGGTGACGCGAGCCATGCGGGGCGGCTCCTTTATATGCGTGCGGGATGTCGGATTGTGGGGGGCCTCTTACACCCGATGCGCTCTGCCAACAAGCGCAACGGCTTGGCCGGGGCTTGACGGGCGCGGGTTTTCCCGCCCGGGCCCTGACAGAGGCTCCGGCGTCGCGCCGATTTGCGCACCGCACGATTGACTTGGAGCAGGCGCGGTGCGACTGCGCCGCCCCACCCAAGGCGTTGATTCGACAAGCGGAGCCGCAATCTCAACCATGGCGCGCGCACTCATCTTTCCCGGACAGGGCAGCCAGGCGGTCGGCATGGGCAAGGCGCTGGCCGACGCCTTTCCGCAGGCCCGCGCGGTCTTCGATGAGGTCGACGACGCCTTGGGGCAGAAGCTCTCCGTCCTGATGTTCGAGGGCCCGGCCGACGAACTGACGCTGACCGCCAACGCCCAGCCCGCCCTGATGGCCGCGAGCCTCGCAGGCTTCCGCGTGCTCGAGGCCGAGCGCGACCTCGACCTCGCCCGGGACGTCGCCTGCGTGGCCGGCCACTCGCTCGGCGAGTACGCGGCGCTCGCGGCCGCCGGCAGCCTGACGATCGCGGACGCCGCCCGCCTCCTGCGCATCCGCGGCGAGGCGATGCAGCGCGCGGTCGCCCCGGGCGCGGGCGCCATGGCGGCGCTGATCGGCACCGATCCGGAGACAGCCCAGGCCATCGCCGCGGAGGCCGCGGGCGACGAGGCCTGCGACGTCGCCAACGACAACGGCGGCGGGCAGGTGGTGCTCTCCGGCCACCGGGCCGCGGTGGAGCGCGCGGTGGCTCTGGCGCAATCGCGCGGCATCAAGCGGGCGGTGCTGCTCAACGTCTCGGCACCCTTCCACTGCCGGCTGATGGCGCCCGCCGCCGAGGCCATGCGGACGGCTTTGGCCGAGGTCGCGCTCGACGCGCCCAAGGTGCCGCTCTACGCCAACGTGACGGCCGCGCCCGAATCCGACCCGGACGCGATCCGCCGCAATCTCGTCGCCCAGGTCACCGGCACGGTGCGCTGGCGCGAGAGCGTCGCGGCGATGGCGGCATCCGGCGTCACCCAGTTCCACGAGGTCGGCTCCGGCAAGGTGCTCTCCGGCCTCGTCAAGCGCATCGCGGCGGGGGCTACGGCCTCCGCCATCGGCACGCCCGACGACGTCGCCGCCTTCAGCCTCTAGGGAACCCGAGCATGTTCGATCTCACCGGCCGCAAGGCTCTCGTCACCGGCGCCACGGGCGGCCTCGGTAACGCCATCGCGCGGGCGCTCCACGCGCAAGGAGCGCACGTCGCGCTCTCGGGCACCCGGGCGGAGGCGCTGGAGGCGCTGGCGGGCGAGCTCGGCGAGCGCGCCCACATCGTCCCGGCGAACCTCGCGGATCAGGCCTCCGTCGAGGCGCTGGTGCCGGCGGCGGAAGCCGCGCTCGGCGGGCTCGACATCCTGGTGAACAATGCCGGCATCACCCGCGACAACCTCTCGATGCGGATGAAGGACGAGGAGTGGGATCAGGTCGTCAGCGTGAACCTGACGGCCGCCTTCCGCCTCTCGCGCGCGGCCCTGAAGGGCATGATGCGCCGCCGCGCCGGGCGCATCGTCAACATCGGCTCGGTGGTCGGCACCACGGGCAATCCGGGCCAGGCCAACTACGCGGCGGCCAAGGCCGGCCTCGTCGGCCTCACCAAGGCGCTCGCCGCCGAGGTGGCCTCCCGCAACGTCACGGTGAACTGCGTCAGCCCCGGCTTCATCACCTCGCCGATGACCGACGTGCTCAACGACAAGCAGCGCGAGGGCATCCTCGGCCGCGTGCCCGCGGGCCGGCTCGGCACCGGCCAGGAGATCGGCGCGGCGGTGGTCTACCTCGCCTCCGACGAGGCGGCCTACGTCACGGGGCACAATCTCCACGTCAACGGCGGCATGGCGATGGTGTAAGCGAAGCGCCCCCTCCCCCGCAGAGGGGGGAGGGAGGATCGCGGTGGGTGTGATGCACCCGCGCAACGCCTTGTACCCCTTGTGGATATTGCGGGGATGAACGCCTGCTGAACCGCCCCTCGCCAGGGGGGAAACGCTGTGTTAACACCCCGTCCGCCGGGCATGGGGGGTTGACGGCTCCGCGGGTTAACAGTCCAAGACAGACCCCGTGAGCGACGGGACGGCGCGCGACCGGCTTGGGGCGGTGGCGCAACGCTCGACCGGTTCGGTAGGGTCGGTTACGGCCCGAAACGCCTTCACCAGCAACACGACGATCAGATCAAGAAGACGAGGACCGGAAACGATGAGCGATATCGCTGAGCGCGTGAAGAAGATCGTCGTCGAGCACCTGGGCGTCGAGCCCGAGAAGGTGGTCGAGGGTGCCAACTTCATCGACGACCTCGGCGCCGACAGCCTCGACACCGTCGAGCTGGTCATGGCCTTCGAGGAAGAGTTCAACGTCGAGATCCCGGACGACGCCGCCGAGACCATCCAGACGGTCGGCGACGCGGTGAAGTTCCTGGAGAAGAACTCGGCCGCCTGAGGCGCCGGGCTCGACCCAAAAAACGCGGCGCGGACGGGGCCAAATGCCCCGCGCGCCGTTATTCGTTTCTGAGACTGGCAAACGGGATAGTGCGATGCGGCGGGTGGTCGTCACGGGTCTGGGCATGGTCACGCCGCTGGGCAGCGGTGTCGAGCACGTCTGGAGCCGTCTGATCGCGGGCGACAGCGGGGCGGCCAAGGTCACCTCCTTCGAGACCGAGGATCTCGCCTGCAAGATCGCCTGCCAGATCCCGCTCGGCGACGGCAGCGACGGCACCTTCAACCCCGACGCCTACATGGAGGTGAAGGAGCAGCGGAAGGTCGACCCGTTCATCGTCTACGCGATCGCCGCCGCCCATCAGGCGCTCGACGACGCCGACTGGCACCCGACCTCCCACGAGGACCAGTGCGCCACGGGCGTGCTCGTCGGCTCCGGCATCGGCGGCATCGGCGGCATCTACGACGCCTCGATCACGCTCCACGAGAAGGGCCCGCGCCGGGTCTCCCCCTTCTTCATCCCGGGGCGCATCATCAACCTGGCCTCGGGCCAGATCTCGATCGCCCACGGCCTCAAGGGGCCGAACCACGCGGTCGTCACCGCCTGCTCCACGGGCGCGCACGCCATCGGCGACGCGGCCCGGCTGATCGCCTTCGGCGACGCCGACGTGATGGTGGCGGGCGGTGCCGAATCGCCGGTCAACCGCCTCTCGCTCGCGGGCTTCGCCGCCTGCCGGGCGCTCTCCACCGGCTACAACGACCAGCCCACCAAGGCGTCCCGCCCCTACGACAGCGGCCGCGACGGCTTCGTCATGGGCGAGGGCGCGGGCGTGCTGGTGCTGGAGGAGTACGAGCACGCGCGTGCGCGCGGCGCCAAGATCTACGCCGAGATCATCGGCTACGGCCTCTCGGGCGACGCCTACCACATCACCTCGCCCTCCCCGGACGGCGACGGCGCCTTCCGCTGCATGACCGCCGCGGTGAAGCGGGCCGGCATCGACCCGGCCCAGATCGACTACATCAACGCCCACGGCACCTCGACGCCGATGGGCGACGAGCTGGAGCTGAAGGCCGTCGAGCGCCTGCTGGGCGAGGCGGCCCCCAAGGCCTCGATGTCCTCCACCAAGTCGGCCATCGGCCACCTGCTCGGCGCCGCGGGCGCGGTCGAGGCGATCTTCTCGATCCTCACCATCCGCGACGGCGTGCTCCCGCCGACCCTCAATCTCGACAACCCGAGCGTCGAGACGCAGATCGACCTCGTGCCGCACGAGGCCAAGCGCAAACGAGTGGACGTGGCGCTGTCGAACTCGTTCGGGTTCGGTGGGACGAATGCATCGCTGGTGATGCGGCGTGTGAGCTAAGACCCTTCCTTTTTTGTCTGAGGACTTGCCGTAAAACCGCACTTTCGTTAGATATTCGCTGGTTCGACATGCTGATTGGCCTGTCGCTCAGTTCTTTGACAAAATCTTTGTCAAAGACATGGTGGACGGGATGGTTTCCCATCCCGCCCGGTCCCCCCACGGGGCTGCGAATCGTAACAGGTGTTCGGACCTGAGTACGACCCGGAAGTGAGTCATGGCGGTTTCATTTTCGTCACCTCGCTTTCAACTCATATCACCCGGCGGAACCATTCAATTGGTATCCGCCGGGAACTCATTGTGATCCTCTAGATCTGAACCTTGAGAATCATCTTCAGAATGACGGTCTACGTCAGCGTAGGTGACGTCCTTTAAGCCCCACATAGGGCGCCCGGCAATCCTTAGAGAAATGAATCTTCCATCTCTTGAAAGAGAAGAAGATAAGTTCAGTTCCGGGTTATTCCCGCCAACGATTGCTCCTCGCGCACGCGCCAGAGGAACAAGCTCACTAATCGATAGTACTTCGCCTTTTTCTTTTAATATCGCAAACGCAGCATCGGCTTGGCTAGGCGATCCACCTGATGGCGTCTGTGCTTGGCGAAGACGTGCCCGAACGTTAGAGAAAGAAACATTACTCGCGGTTGACGGACTCGAAGGCATGTCCGCTACCATACCCGCATTGACGATATCGCGAATAGCTCGTTTTACCGCCTGCAATGCGACAAAGTCTGAGTTTAGTTTGAGGCGTTGCTCTATGGCGTCCTCAAGTTTTCGAAGCTCATCAACCGGATCCATAGCCACACCTCATAGTGGCAGCAGGATACGTCAGTCAAGAAACTTGTCAATGTCCCTTTGACGGTGAACATCAGAACAAAAATAGAACATACGAAATTTTTGCTAACTTTGCGCACACATACCAATCAGTCTCGCGTTCTTTGAACGTTCCTATATCGATTGACGAGCATCACCACCCCCGCCGCTCCCCCTCCCCCGGCACCCGCCCCTGAGGCGTGAGGCCGTTGATCACCTCCGGGAGGACCTGGGCGAGTTGGGTGAGCAGCGTGTCTCGGCTCATCCCCGTGGCGCGCTCCAGGGTGCCGACCGTGTCGGGGCCGAGCGCTTCGGCGAGCTGGTTGGGCTGGACGGGGCGGTTCTGGCCGTGGCCGATCCACGATTCGATCACGTCGCCGAGGCCGCCGCGGCGGAACCCGTCGATCAGGCCGTCGAGGCCGCCGAGATCGGGCCTGTCACCGGGCTCGCGGTCGAGATGGGCGTAGGGGCCGGCGCCGGGATCGCGGCCGAGGCCTTCGGCGCCTTGGCCGGGGCCGTCCAGCATGCCGGAGAGGTCGCTGAAATCGCCGGGCGGCAGCGGCGCGTCGCGGCGTCCGCCCTCCTGGTCCCAGCCGCCGGAGCCGCCGGCGCCCTCATCCCGGCCGTAGGGCCCGGCGCCGCCGCTGCGGTCGGCCTCCGGCCCCGGCTCACCCTGATGGCCGCGCCCAAAGATGTCGCCGAAGCCGCCGCTCGCGCCCTTGGCCAGCAGCAGCATCAAGAGCGCCTTCACGATCGGCGACATGGCCGAGCCCATGCCGCCGCCCTGCGGCCCGCCGGATGGCCCGCCCCGGCCGCCGCCGAGCACCTGGCCCAGCACCCCGCCGATCACCGTGTCGAGCAGACCCATGGCGTTCTCCTGTCCGCGTCCGCGTGGCCGCCGCATCCGGGGCTCAGCGCCGCCGGGCTTCGGGCGGGTTAACGGCGCGGTCGGCCGCGCGGTTGCGTGCGGGGCCCGCTCGCGCGGTTTCCCTTCATACTCTCGCTGATCGCACGGGAAGCAGGATCGGCGCGCGACCCCGCGCCGATACGGCGCAGTCTGGAGCGGATCCAACCTGCAAACCCCGCGTTCCCAGCTCGCACGGATTGCAGCGCGCGGGCCCTCACACGCTCCGCGCCGGGACCGGCCCCCGGGGCCGGCGCGGGATGAGTCGCATGACCGACACGAACGAGCACGGCGCGTCCAGGCTGACGCGGCGCACGGCGATGCAGGGCTGCGCGGCGGCCTTCGGCGCGGCGGGTTTCGGGTGGCCGGGCCGCCCGGTGGCGGCGGAGGCGGCGGGCGATCCCGACCCGCAGATGCTGCCGGTGCGCCTCTCGATCAACGGCACGGCGCGCGACCTCACGCTCGACAGCCGCACGACCCTTCTCGACGCGCTGCGCGAGCATCTCGACCTCACCGGCACGAAGAAGGGCTGCGACCACGGCCAGTGCGGCGCCTGCACGGTGCTGGTGAACGGCACGCGCATCAATGCCTGCCTCACCCTCGCGGCGATGCACGAGGGCGATGCCGTCACCACCATCGAGGGGCTGGCGGACGGCGACACGCTCCACCCGCTCCAGGCCGCCTTCCTGGAGCATGACGGCTTCCAGTGCGGCTACTGCACGCCCGGGCAGATCTGCTCGGCGGCGGGCATGCTCGCCGAGGTCAAGGCCGGCTGGCCGAGCCACGCCAGCGCCGACATCACCGCGGCGGCCGAACTCACCGAGGACGAGATCCGCGAGCGGATGAGCGGCAATCTCTGCCGCTGCAGCGCCTATCCGAACATCGTCGCGGCGATCAAGGACGCCGCCGGCCGCAAAGCCTGAGGGGCGCGCCATGAAAGCCTTTTCGTACGAGCGGCCGAAAACGGTGCAGGAGGCCGCCCAACTCGTGGCCGAGCGTCCGGGCGCGAAGTTCATCGCGGGCGGCACCAACCTCCTCGACCTGATGAAGCTGCAGATCGAGACGCCGCGCACGCTCATCGACGTGAACCGCCTGCCCCTCGATCAGGTCGCGGAGACGGAGGGCGGGGGCCTGCGCGTCGGCGCGCTGGTGCGCAACGCCGAGCTCGCGGCCCATCCGCGGGTGCGCCGGGATTACGGCGTGCTGGCCAAGGCCCTGCTGGCGGGCGCCTCGGGCCAGCTGCGCAACAAGGCCACCACCGCAGGCAACCTGCTTCAGCGCACGCGCTGCTACTATTTCTACGACACGACGAAACCCTGCAACAAGCGCGAGCCCGGCTCCGGCTGCTCGGCGATCGGCGGGTTCAACCGGATCATGGCGGTGCTGGGCACCTCCGAATCCTGCATCGCCACCAACCCCTCGGACATGAACGTCGCGCTGCGGGCGCTCGACGCCACCGTCGAGACCCTGGATGCGGGGGGCGCGGCGCGAACCATCCCGATCGCGGAGTTCCACCGGCTGCCCGGCGACCGCCCCGAGATCGAGACCGCGTTGAAGCCCGGCGAGATCATCACCGCGGTGAGCCTGCCGAAGCCCGTCGCCGGGACCCACGTCTACCGCAAGGTGCGCGACCGGGCCTCCTACGCCTTCGCCACCGTGTCGGTCGCCGCCATCATCGCGCGGGGCGAGGACGGCAAGCCGAGAGCCGCGCGCCTCGCCTTCGGGGGCCTCGCCCACAAGCCGTGGCGGGTCGAGGCGGCCGAGACCGCGCTCGTCGAGACCGGCTCGGCGGACGCCTCCGCCGACCGGGTGCTGGAGGGCGCGCGGGGCTACGGCTCCAACGACTTCAAGATCCCGCTGACGCGCCGGACGCTGCGCGCCGTGTTGACCGAGATGGCCTGAGGCTTCCCCATGGAGATGAACCAGCCGGTCGGCACCACGCCGCTCGACGCACGCCCCGACGGGCTCGTCGGCAAGCCCATCGACCGCTACGAGGGCCGCCTCAAGGTCACGGGCCGGGCGCCCTACGCCTACGAGGTGCGCGAGCCGAAGGATCCGGCCTACGGCTTCATCCTGGGCGCGGGCATCGCGAGCGGGCGGATCCGCGCCATGCAGGTCGGCGCGGCCCGGCGCGCGCCGGGCGTCCTCTACGTGATGACGCACGAGACCGTACCGCCCCAGGGTGAGAAGAAGGAGCAGGTCTCGCCCCAGCTTCAGGGCACCGAGATCCGCCATTTCGACCAGCCGATCGCCTTCGTGGTGGCCGAGACCTTCGAGCAGGCCCGCGCCGCGGCGGCGCTGATCACCGTGCAGTACGACACCGCGACCCCGAAGGCCTCGCTGCGCGACGCGCTCCCCGAGACCTTCAAGCCCAAGCCCGCCCAGACCGACCCCGACAGCGCACTCGGCGATTTCGAGGGCGCGTTCGCCGCGGCGCCGGTGAAGCTCGACGTGGAGTACACCACGCCGCCCCAGATCCACGCTCAGATGGAGCCTCATGCCACCATCGCCGAGTGGCGCGGCGACCGGCTCGTGCTCCACACCGCGAACCAGATGCTGAACCGCGGCCAGAAGTCCATCGCCGCCGTGCTGGCGGTCCCCGAGGACAAGGTGCGGCTTGTGAGCCGCTACATCGGCGGCGGCTTCGGCTCGAAGCTCCAGCCGCAGCCCGAGGCGATCCTCGCCGCGCTCGCCGCCCGGGTGGTCAACCGCCCGGTGAAGGTGGCGATGACGCGCCAGCAGGAATTCCACGTCGCCACCCACCGCACCGGCACGATCCAGCGCGTGCGCCTCGGCGCCGACGAGACCGGCCGCCTGACCGCGATCGCGCACGAATCGTGGTCGGACGCGACGCCCGGCGACCAGTTCTTCGAGACCTCGGCCAACGTCACCCGCTCGCTCTACGCGGCCCCGAACCGTATCACCCGCCACCGCATCGCGAACCTCAACGTGCCGGTGACCTCCGCGATGCGCGCGCCCGGCGAGGCGGTGGGCCAGCTCGCCTTCGAGTGCGCGATGGACGAACTCGCCGAGCGGCTGAACCTCGATCCGATCGAGCTGCGCGTGCGCAACGAGCCCGAGCAGGACCCCGAGAAGCAGGTGCCCTTCACGGTGCGCCAGCTCGTGCCCTGCATGCGCGAGGGCGCGCGCCTGTTCGGCTGGGAGAAGCGGCGGGCGGCGGGCACCCGGCGCGAGGGGCGCTGGATGGTCGGGCTCGGCATGTCGGCCGCCGCCCGGCTCAACCCGCTGATGCCCTCGTCCGCGCTGGTGCGGCTGAACCCGGACGGCACGCTCACCGTCCGCATGGCGATGACCGATATCGGCACCGGGACCTACACGATCCTCGCCCAGATCGCGGGCGAGATGATGGGGCTGCCCGTCGAGAAGATCCGCGTCGAGATCGGCGACACGGCCTACCCGGCGGCCGCGGGCTCGGGCGGATCGTGGGGTGCGGGCTCGGCGGGCTCGGCGCTCTACGTCGCCTGCGACAACCTCCGGCAGGCGCTCCTGCAGAAGGCCGGCATGAACCCGGAAGGGGCGGCGTTCCGCGAGGGCCGCGCCGCCTCGGGCAACCGCTCCGAGACGCTGGCCGATCTCGCGGGGCCCGACGGGCTCGAGGCCAAGGGCGAGATCAAGCCGGGCCGCCTGAAGGAGGCCTTCTCGCACTACTCGTTCGGCGCGCATTTCGCCGAGGTCGGCGTCGACCGCGACACCGGCGAGATCCGGCTGCGGCGGATGCTCGGCGTATTCACGGGCGGGCGCATCCTCAACGCCAAGACCGCCCGCTCCCAGGCCATCGGCGGCATGACCTTCGGGGTCGGCGCCGCGCTGATGGAGGACGCGGTGATGGATCCGCGCTCCGGTACCTTCATGAACCGGGATCTCGCCGAGTACCACGTGCCGGTCCACGCCGACATTCCGGCAATCGACGCGGTCTTCCTGCCCGAGCTCGACGACAAGGCGAACCCGCTGAAGAGCAAGGGGCTCGGCGAGCTCGGCATCTGCGGCGCGGGCGCGGCGCTCGCCAACGCGATCCACAACGCCACGGGCCTGCGGATCCGCGATTATCCGATGACCCTCGACAAGGTGCTCAAGGGCCTGGAGGAGCAGGAGCGCGGAATGCGGCGGAGCTGATCCGCCGCGCTTTTAGATTTCAGGCCGCCCGGATCGCGCCGAGGAAGCCGTCGACTTCGTGCTTGACCGCGAGCGACTGGCGCGCGAGTTCCGTGGCCGCGGTCTGGACCTGCGCGGCGGCGCCACCGGTCTCGTCCGCGGAGGCCAGCACGCGGGCGACGTTCTCCGAGACGTCCTGCGTGCCGCGGGCGGCCTCGGCGGCGTTGCGCGAGATCTCGCTGGTGGCGGCCGTCTGCTCAACCACCGTGGCGGCGATCATGCCGCTGATCTCGTTCATCCTCGCGATCGTCTGCCCGATCTGCCGGATGGCGAGGCCCGCACGCTTGGTGCCGGTCTGGATCGCGGCGATCTGGCCGCCGATCTCCTCGGTCGCGCGCCCGGTCTGGGAGGCGAGCTCCTTCACCTCGCTGGCCACAACCGCGAAGCCGCGGCCGGCTTCCCCCGCGCGGGCCGCCTCGATCGTGGCGTTCAGGGCCAGCAGGTTCGTCTGGCTGGCGATGGCCGAGATCGTCGTCACCGCCGCGCCGATCTGGCTCGCGGCGGCGCCCAGGCTCGCCATGGCGCCGTTCGTGGCCTCCGCCTCCCGCACGGCGTGGGCGGCGACCTCCCGCGAGTGGACGACCTGACGCTCGATCTCCTGCAGCGAGGAGACCATCTCCTCCGCGGCCGCCGCGACGGTCTGGACGTTGGCGGAGGTCTGCTCCGCGGCCGCACTCGAGGCGACCGCCTGGCCGTTGGTGGTGCCCGCGACCGCGTTCATCGCGCGGGCCGTGGCATCGAGTTCGGTGGAGGCCGCGGTGACGATCTCGAGCGAGCCCGCCACCCGTTGCTGGAAGCCCCGCACGAGTTCGTCGACCCGGTCGGCGCGGCGCTGCCGGGCGCCCTGCTCGGCCACCTGCTCGGCCTCAAGCTGCTGACGGGTGATCGCGTTCTGCCGGAACACCTCCACGGCCTGCGCCATCCGGCCGATCTCGTCAGTCGCGTCCCGCGACGGGATCGCCACAGCGGTCTCGCCCGCGGCGAGGCGGCTCATCGCCCCGGTCATGCCCGAGATCGGCCGAATGATGCTGCGGGCGATCAGGACGGCCAGCGCCGCGCCGAGGACGAGGATCAGGCCGAGCAGCCCGAATTGGACGTTGCGCGCGGTCCGCATCGTATCGGTGCTGCGGGCGACGATCTCCGCCAGGGATGTCTCGAGGTTCGCACGAGCGACCAGACCCGTCTGGCTGATCGCGGCAGCCTTGACCTTGATGCTGTCCTCGAAGACCGCCTCGCTCTCCACCATCGCGGCCGATGTCGCCTTGAAGCTCGCATTGAGGGTGACCAGGGCCTCCTCGACGGCCCTCACCCCCTGCCGCTGGGCCGTGCTCAGGGGCAGGGCCCGGAGCTTGGCCGCAGCGGCCTCCGCGTTCGTGAAGGCCGTGGCGGAGAGCGCCCGGCCCTTCGGATCCCTGGTGGCGAGGAAGCGCCAGTTCATCACACGGAACAGCAGCACGGTGCGCTCGACCTCAGCCGCGGGGCCGAGAACCGCCTCGTCGCCCCCCGTGCGCAGCTGCGCCGCGAGGGCCGCCGCCGCCCGGGTCAGTTCCTCACCCCCCGTGTAGACGCTCATCCGGTTCTCGCGGATCTGGGTGCCGAGTTCGACGAGCTTCGGCAATTGCCCCGCCAGCTCGTCGGCGTGCGCGCGGATCTGACCGTAGAGCACCCGGCGCTCAGCACTCACCGCCTGCTCGTACAGCCCGTCCGCCAGCGCGCGCATCTCGGAGATACTCACCCGCATGACCGCGGCGGCCTCCTCCCGCGCGCTCACGCGGTACTCGCCGCTCTGCGCGATGAACTGATCGATCAGACCGTTGACGGTGTAGAGCTGGCGCGCGATCCGCTCGATCCGGTCCTTCCCGGTGAACTGCTCGTCCAGGCGGCCGAGTTGTACGTAGGAGAACGCCCCCATGCCGCCGGCCAGAAGCACAAGGGCGGCAAACCCGCCGTAAAGGCGCGCCTTGATTCCAAACTGCATGGATCTCCGCCCTAGGTGCATCGTCTACGTTCTTACCTGAATGCGCAGAGGAAAAATAAGATTCCCTTACGTCTCCGCTATTTCGACACTATACAACTTGCAGTTTTAGTCACGGTACTTCAGTTTTTCTGATTGAAATCAGACTTAATCCGTAGACTGACGAGATCTATGTCCAGAGCAAAGAATCTTCGCACCGCTCCTGGCACGCGGTGCATCGGACGAGGGTTGCGGGCCGGTCGTCAGGATTCGACCGCGCCGTCTTGCCCGAGGGCGATCAGCCAGGCGTGTCGGGCATCCGCGGCAGGGCTTGGCCGTCGCAATCGGCGAGGGCGCCGGACCGGGGCATCGGCGAGCCCGCGTCGCCGCGCGACGAGGCGCTGGAGGATTGCGACGGATCAGGAGAGGCGCGGACCGCGGCGGGATCCCTCGGCTCCGGCGATCGAGGCCAGCCGTCATCGGAGATCGGCCTCGGTCGCGGCGCTGTCCGACCCGACGCCGTGATGATCGGCGGCGGCGCCAAACACCCGTGCGCGGGATCCCCGCATCTGCGCGTCGACGTGTGACGCGCGCCCTGCCAGAGGCCCGCGGGCGCCGAGGTGTCACGGAGCCCGCGACCGGGCCGGACCCAACCTATTGCGTGAGACGCAGTGTGCCGATGCTGCTCGCGATCTGATTGAAGGCGCTGATCAGGCCGCTCGCATCGTTGGCGATGAAGAACTGGTTCGAGGCGGTGGCGCAGCCGCTGAGCAGGTTGAGCCCCTGCTGGTCGATCGGATCCGAGGACACGCTGAAGCCGATCGTGTAGACCGAGACACCCGCGGCCTTGGCGTTGCCGCACGCCTGCGCGGTCAAGGCGTCCAGGGCGTTGCGGGCGCTCGCTCCGCTGGCGATGTTCCGATTCCCCGGAGGCAGCCGTGCGTTCGGCCCGGAGCCGTCCGCGTTCTTGATGTAGCCGGCCGGGAAGTACATGGATTGATTGTAGGGCGAATTGCCGTTCATCGGCCAGCTGTTGGCGCCGTCCGTCATCAGAATGATGATCTTGTTGACTGCACTCGACGTATATGCGGCGGGAGGGTTCGCACCGCTGGCGAAGACGCTCACAGGAGAGAGCGTCCGCCACCCCCACATGAAACCTTCGTAGATGTTGGTGGAGCCCAGGGGCGCCATGGTGCCGATCAGGGACTTCAAGGCCGAAGTGTCGCTGGTCAGCGTCTGGAGCGGCTGCGTCGTGCAACCGAAGTTCGGGCCGTTCGGCACCCCGGTCCAGGCGTTGGCGCTGGTCGGCGCGGCACCGCTCGGTGCGACATACTTGCAGGCTCGGCCCTCGAGCTGTGCGAAACTCATGTTGTTCGTCGAATCGCAGCTCGGCGCCCCAGTCTTGTCGCTGATGTAGCTGTTGAAGCTGCAATTCCCATCGGCACAGGCATAGGTCGAGCTGCCGTCGCCGGGCTCGTCGGGAGCGAACATCGGTACAAAGTAGGAATCGCTCGATGTGGGCGTCATGTCCTGCACGTTGAGCGGGTACGGCAAGGTCTCGAGGCAGCCGGCCCAGCCCCAGCCCGCATAGGCGCTCTGCAGTTTCGCGAAGATCTGGAGGCGGTTGGTGAAGCCGGACGCGCCCGGCGACAGGACGTTGGTCCAGTGATAGGGCGAGTTGCCGGCCAGATCGATCCAGGACGCGGCCCGGTAGCTTGCCGGCATAGCGACGGAGGACGCGAAGGGCACGACGGAGATCCGGGTGCCCGACGAGAACGATTCGTTGCCGTATACGTAGTCGACGAAGTTCGCGGCGGCCGTTTTCAGGGCCTGCATCTTCGTCTGCCCACCGCCCGAGGCGCTCATCGAGCCGGTATTGTCGAGGACGAGCGCGATCTCGAACGTCTTCGGCAACGGGGTCGCGCAGCGCGCGACCGCGCGCGGTCGGATTGTCGCGGTGCCGGTGATCTTGCTGAAGAAGACCGGCGAGGGCGCGTGCGTGGTCAGGGTGATCTGCCGCGGATTGCTCGTCACGGCCAGGCTGTCCACAATCACCGTCGCGCCCATGTAGCCCGCCATCATCGTGCCGGCCTGCACCTGCAGCGCGGGCGTCGTGGTCGTGAGGGGCGTCTGACAGAGAGCGAGGGCCGTCGCGTCGGTGGCGGCCTGCAGCTTCACTTCGAGACGGGTGGCGAGCCCGTAGTCGATCGCCGCCCCGGTGAACCCGAGGAGCGGCAGGCTGAGGAAGGCGAACAGGATCGCCACGTTGCCGCCCTCGCCCCTGCAGAAGCGCGAGAGCGCCGCGCGCGCCATCACTTGCATTCCGCGCCTCCCGGAAGGACCACTTCGGTATAGGGGTTGGCGCCGTACTTCTTCCCGCCTCGGGCCGGCCACGGCATGCTGACCTTGAAGGTGAAGGTCCCTTGCGAATTGCCAAGGAGCTTGACGAGCGCGCTGCCGAGCACCGGCCGGTAATCCATGCTGGCCTCCGTCAGGATGTAGCGCACGCCCGTCGTCTGGAACCCGACCGGCACGGTCAGGTCGTTGGCCGCGCCGAGGCCGCGGGCGGTCGCGTTGGCGCCCGCGATGCTGGAGCAGACTTTCGGGATCAGGTTGAGCTTCGTCAGGTCCACGCCCAGCGCGCTCACGACGATCCTGGCTCCCGCACTGTCGAATGGGCGCAGCACCGCGTTCGAGGAGGCGAGAATGTCGTCCATCAGGGGGCTGCCGATCGGGTTCTGCACGTCGCCCTGGGCGGTCAGATCCGATACAGTGCGGGCGAGCAGCGTCAACTTGCGCCAGTGATCGATCGCGTGCGCGTATTCCGTAACGCCTGCAAAGATCAGCAGCAGAACCGGCAGGATCAGCGCGAACTCGGTGATGGCGCTGCCCGAGCAGCGGCGTGTCGGATCCGACAACAGGGCAGCGGTCAGCTTCAGCTGGCGCATGCCGTGGTTCCTGTCGTCTGATAGGGCTCTGTGCGGAAGACGGCGGTCGACATCAGAAGGTGCGACCCGTCCGAGAAGGTGCGGAAGTTGGCACCGAGCAGGCCGAGGAGCGTCGGCATCTTGACCGCGGCCGTGACGACCACGATGGACCCCGGCTTGGGGCAGACGTATTTCGTGCCGAAATTCGCGTTCCACGTCCCGGTCTGCGGGTCGACAGGTGTCGATGGCGCCGACGCTCCGAAGGTACCGGAGGTGTTGACGTCGATCTTGACCGCCGAACAGTCGAACACCGTGACGAGATTGCCCGATCCGGGACCACACATCCGTGATCGCAGGGCGGTGAGGAGGGTCGCGGCGTCGGTCTGTCCACCGCTGGAGAGCTGGAACTGTCCGGTGAAGAGCGTCCGAACACCCACCTGCACGGACCGATCGAAATTCTGAGCCGCCCAGATCAGGAACGCGACCTGGATGATGCCGGCGCAGAGCGCCAGGAAGGGCACGGCGACGAGCGCGAACTCAACCGCCGCGGCGCCGCCTTGAGCTGTGCGGAAAGCCTTGATACCGCCAGGGCAGGATGGACGACGCATTTCACTGAAAGTTGCAACAGAATTAAGACGCAATCATACGCTGTAAGCACAGGCGATTAACAATGCGTATGCGCGGCACACTACTCGCTGAGGTTGTCGCATCTGAAACGTGGCGCGCTTCAGCTTGCTCTCCGGCCGCATTGCCGCTGCCTGTACTACCGGACTACGTCACTTCGACAGGCTGACACATCGAACCGGACCTTCGAACGGGAGGGGGACGCGAACCCGAACGACGCCCGCGGTCTGCGGGGACTTGAGTTCCTTGCCGCATAACCGACGCGATCGGATCCAGCGCGTCTCGTCGAGCTCCGGCGAGGCGAGATTCGGACCTTGAGCCTGTCGTCCTGCACGGGACGACTTGGCCTCATCCACCTCCAGGGCTCATCGACCTCGACATCGCATCGGTCTTTCCGGATCTCGCAGCGTCCGCACCCTCGGCGCGAGAGAAGGCGGGGCAGCCGATCGCCGACGCGTCGCGTCGGACGGACCGGTATGGGCGGAGCGCCCTTTCGCCGATGCTGCGGCGCCATGCTCTCAAGATCCTGGGGCGCCCACTCCGTTCGGCCGTCCCTGAACCGGGCCGATGACCCATCCCCGTTGACGCCCCCGCGCCCATGTCCGACACCCGGACAAAACACGCGTCCGGGAGAGCGCCCCCTTGTCCGACCGTCACCCCCCTGCCCGCTTCAATGCCGCCCGCTACTGCCTGGGCGCACATGCGGCGGCGCGACCGGACAAGACGGCGCTCGTCATGGTGGGCGGCAATGGTGAGACCACCCGCCTCAGCTACGGCGAGGCCGACCGGGCGGTGCGCGGCATCGCGGCGGGCCTCCTCGAACTCGGGCTCGCGCCCGGCGACCGGGTGATGATCCGCATGGGAAACGAGGCCGACTACGTGCTGGTCTATTTCGGCGCGCTCGCCGCCGGGCTGGTGGCGCTGCCCTCCTCGCCGCAGCTCACCCCCGCCGAGGCCGCCTTCCTGATGGAGAATTCCGGCGCCCGCGCAGTTGCGCTGGCGGGCGACTGCCGGATCGAGCCCGCCGATCGCGGCGACCGCTTGGTGCTCGGACCGGAGGACATCGCCCGGCTCAAGGAGCACCCGCCGCTCGCCGACTACGCCGACACCGCCGCCGACGATCCGGCCACCCTCGTCTACACCTCCGGCACGACGAGCCGGCCGAAGGGCGTGCTGCACGCCCACCGCACCATCTGGGGCCGCCGGCCGATGCTGGCGCACTGGCTCGGCCTCTCCGAGACCGACGTGATGCTGCATGCCGGAACCATGAACTGGACCTACACGCTCGGCGTCGGCATCACCGACCCCTGGGCGGTCGGGGCCACCTCGGTGCTCTATAACGGGCCGCGCGACCCGGCCGTCTGGCCCCGCCTGATCGCCGAACACGGCGCGACGATCTTCGCCGCGGTGCCGAGCCTCTACCGGCAGATCCTGAAATACGGGGACCTGCGAGGCCACGACCTCGGCCGCCTGCGCCACGGCTGCACCGCCGGCGAGGCTCTGCCCACCGACCTGCTCGAGGCGTGGGAGACCGCGACCGGCAAGCCGCTCTACGAGGCGCTCGGGATGAGCGAGGTCTCGACCTACATCTCCAGCGGGCCTACGACGCCCGTGCGGCCGGGCTCGCCGGGACGGCCCCAGCCGGGACGGCAGGTGGCGATCCTGCCCCGCGAAGGCGCGCCAGAGCCGCTTCCGCCAGGCGAGACGGGACTGCTTGCCGTCCACCGCTCCGAGCCGGGACTGATGCTCGGCTACTGGAACCGGCCCGACGAGGAGGCCCAGGTGTTTCGCGGCGACTGGTTCTGCGGCGGCGACCTCGCCCGGCTCGACGAGGCGGGCTACCTCTGGTTCGAGGGCCGGGCCGACGACCTGATGAACGCGATGGGCTACCGGGTCTCCCCGAACGAGGTCGAGGGCGTGCTCGCCGAGCATCCGAGCGTCGCCGAGGTCGGGGTGGCGGAACTGCGCGTGCGGGCCGACGTCTCGGTGGTCTGCGGCTTCGTGGTGCTGCAGCCGGGCACCGCGCCGGACGCCGAGGCGCTGCTGGAATGGTGCCGGGAGCGGCTGGCCGCCTACAAGTGCCCGCGCGAGATCCGCTTCCTCGACACCCTCCCCCGCACCCCGAACGGCAAGGTGCAGCGCAAGCGCCTGCCCGAGGCCGCGGCAGCCTGAGGACCGCCGCGACGGCGCTTGCCCGTCCGCAGGGGCGCCGCTAGGGCGGAGGGCATGCCCGAATCCGCCCCGCTGCCCATCTCCGTCTTCATCATCGCCCAGAACGAGGCCGACCGGATCGGCGCGGTGATCCGAGCGGTGCGCGACCTGACGGACGACCTCGTGGTGGTGGATTCGGGCTCGACGGACGGGACCCAAGGCTTGGCCGAGAGCCTGGGCGCGCGGGTGATCCACAATCCCTGGCCCGGCTACGGCCCGCAGAAGCGCTTCGCCGAGGAACAGTGCCGCCACCCCTGGCTCCTCAACCTCGACGCCGACGAGGTGGTGCCGCGCGAGCTTGCCGCCGAGATCCGGGCGCTCTTCGCGCGGGGCGAGCCGGCACGCTCGGCCTGGCGCTTCGCGATCGCGGAGATCTTCCCGGGCGAGACGAAGCCCCATCGCTGGGCCTACACCCTGACGCCGGTGCGTCTCTATCGGCTGGACGCCGGACGCTACTCCCCCTCCCCCGTCCACGACCGGGTCGAGCTGAAGCCGGGCATCGAGCCGGGACTGCTGCGGGAGCGGGTCCACCACTTCTCGGTGCGCTCGCTCGGCGACCAGTTGATCAAGCTCAACCGTTACTCCGACCAGCAGGCCGACGATCTCGAGGCCCGCGGCGTGACGATCCCGTCCTGGCGGGTCTTCGTCGAGCTGCCGGGCAACTTCCTGAAGGCCTATCTCGGCCGCCGCCATTTCGCGCGCGGCACCTACGGCTTTCTGACGGCGATGAACTACGCGATCTCGCGCCATCTGCGCATCGCCAAACACTACGAGCGCCGCCGCCGCGCCGGTGCGGTTCTCCCACCGCAAGACCCGGGTTGACCGACGGCAAGCGAACCCGTAGAGCCATCAGCGCCGGAGACGTGGCCGAGAGGCTGAAGGCACTCGTTTGCTAAATGAGCATACCCCTAAAAAGGGTATCGAGGGTTCGAATCCCTCCGTCTCCGCCATCTACACACAACCCGAAAAACGCGAGTTTTTTCAACGGGTTGTCGTGCGCGAAAAATCGATTTGTCCCCGATTTGTCCCCGCAGACTGTCGCTGTGGAAAACGGCGACCGGTCCTACCTTCGCATGGGTTTGCCGTGACGACCCCCGAGTCGACCGTCGAGGAACAGCCGCCGGCGCTCAGCCAAGACCTCTTGAAGCTGATGGAGGCGTTCGAGGCGGAGGTCGCCCGGCACCCCGACAGCGGCCTGCCGGCTTGGATCGCGCGGGCGCGTACCGACGAGCTCGCCCGACGGCTCACGTTCCCGACGGGGCTTCTGACAGATACGGCCTCCGCCGAGCTCGGCGCGAGACCTGACCCCCTGGCTTGGCTGCAAGCCCTTTCAAGACCCGAGGCGTACACAGGTACGAACCAGACGCGCCGCGCGCGTGCAATCTTCCATGGTGCCACGGCCAGGGCCGTGAACGACCTCTTGGTCACCATGGGACGGCAATCCCTGTTCGAGGTTGCGCATAACGCCGGCCTCTTCGCCCATCTCTCGTCCACGCTCTGGACCTATCAGGCCCTCGATGCAGGCTCCGACGACGTTTCGGATACGGCCTTGTTCTGGGCTGACCTCGCGTCAGAGAAAGCAGAGCCGGAAATCGGCGGCGACTTCGCCTTCGTGGTTCCCCTGGACGCCGAGACCTGCAAGCTCGCCATCGTGCAGGCGAAACCGGAAAGCGCCGGCGGTCTTTGCGTCGCCAGCCTGTACAGGAAGGTCACGAAGGACCCCGGACAACAATTCGGACTCCTGCTCCAGCATGAAGAGGAGCATCCCGTTAGAGGTGCCGTAAGGAAGGCCGTCTTCGGAAGTTGGTGCTTCTACGCGTTCTGGCATCGCCCCGGGAAACGGGGAGGCGTGCTGTCGCCCGTGGTCCGCGCTGCCTGGGACATCGACGGACGCGAACGCTTCACGAATGGACGCGGCGCCGCCGGCCGGACGCTTTCACGGGTGAGCACCACGGCGAACGGGGTCGAGTTGGCCACCTTCCTCTCTCTTCTCCTTCCAGACCGGAACTCGATGGTGGGCTTGACCTGCTCGCGGAGCGACCTGCCGCGTCTGATCGGGGTCGACCTGCTGAAGCCGCGCTCGGTCATCCTGCTCAACCTCCCCGAACAGACCTGGCCACTTCGATATTGGTCCGATCTCCTGATCGGTCTTCCCGGCTACGTCGACATGACAAGACACAGACTGCCTGGACGACCGCGGCCGCCTTCCGCTCCTCAAACGGCCGCTCCCCAGGCAAGGAGGCCCGTTCGGTGATCACGCGACCGCTCCAAGGTCCGTTTCCCGTCGCGAATCTGTAGAATCCCGCGCAGAAGATAAGCGGGGCCTGAACGCGCATGTCCACGAGCCAGACTTACTTCGCAAATCTGGCGGAGACCGCTTCCCTTGGTCCTTCCCTGGCCGAGGTCAGGTGCCTTGAACGCATCCTGCCGGCCGCGGAGGCCGCCTATCGCATCGTTGAGAAGATCCGGCGCAAGCCAATCGCCGACGCGCAGGTCAGCGCGTCCTGGGACAAGCTATTCGGCGCTGCGGCGGCTCTCGTCGACGTATGCGAATGTGATGCGCTCAGAGTGATGTGTGACGCCTGCGAGGAAGCACCGCTGTCCGTCCGCACCGGCATCATACGTGGCGCGGTCTCGGATGCCGCATTCCTGGCCCTGAACGTCGATACGTCCGATAGCCAGCATCCGGATCACCGCGTGTGGGCCGCCGAGACGCTCCGGACGTCCGAGTTGATCGACCCGGCGGCCTTCCTCGAAGCGGTCGGTTCCGATGCCGCCTTAAGACACCCCAGCGCGGGCGACACCGAGGCATGGATCTCATTTGCCCTCACAGTCCAGGACACGATGCCGAGCCGCCCCTCCTGTCCGAGCGGGACATCAAGGTCGGAAGATCTCACAGGCCACGGCGCTTCCATGATCCCGGCGCGCTTCGCGGAGACCCCTGGCGGCGCCTGTCATGCGGTCGAACAACTCCTGCTCCGAATGGAGGACGACCACCCTCCCTACGAACATGCCCGGACGATGGTCGGTCGTCTGCGCAGCGCCCTTGCCGAAGCCATAGCCGCGCTTGAGGCAGCGGCCTCGGTTAGGAACCTGCCGCCTCCTGGTCCCCCGCCTGCCGCGAGGTTCCCGCGGAGACCCTGACGCGGCGGACGTCACTGGTGATGCGTGCTCGACCGATGTCCTGACGTCGCGATGCTGTTCATTCGCCCCGGGGGCCCAGGGCCCGGTCCGCCGCCTATCGGTCCTCCGGCGAGAACGCTCAGACGCGCTCCGGGGCGGGACCGATGCCGTCGAGCAGGTTCGGAGCCTGACGGGCCTTCCACTTCCGGAAGACCGCCAGGGCGGACTTGTCGGTGATCCCGTGCCGGGCCGGGTTGTTCTCGTCCAGCACGCGGCGCAACCTTTCCGGCACCTCCCGGTGCCAGAACTTGGTGTGGTTGGGCCCGACGTCGCGCCCGAGTTCCTGGTAGGCGCCGTCGCCCGCCCAGCGCAGCCCCTTCGCGCCGAGGAGCACGCCGATCTCGCTGGCGCGGAACCCGAGTTGCCTGCCGATGCTCGCCGCGGTGCAGGTGTAGATCACCGCCGCCTCGGCCGAGACGGTCGGCAGGTCGGGCGACGCGCCGCTGCCGGCGACCCGGGCGAACGCCTCCTCGGCCTTGCCGGTCCTCAACCCGTGCAACTCGGTGACGAGAAGCTCGACCCCCCTGGTGAGGCGCTCGATCATCTCACCCTGGCGCTGCAGGCGCTCGCCCTGTTCCCGGACCCGGGCGTCCTGTTCCTGCCGCTCGGCCCGCAGGATCTCGTTCTGCTCCCGGAAGTGCGCCGCGATGGTCTCCCCCACGTCGCGTGCGAACTCCTCCATCCCGCTGAGGGGCTTCCTCGGCGGGAGGTGATGCAACACGCCCATGGTGGGACGCTCATCAGTCATGCGGCGGCGGCCTCAGGCTCGGCCCGGTGGACGGCGTCGAAGGCCACATCCGCGGCAAGCGCGGCGATGCCATCACGGTCCACGTCCGGGCGATGCGAGAGCTTCTCCCGCAAGGTGGCATGGGCACGCCGGCGGTCGTCGCGCTCGATCTGGGCGAAGACCTCCTCGGCCTCCGGGTTCTTGATCCCGGCGGCGAGCATCTGGCGCCGGGCCAGGTACGGGTCGCTCGCCAGCGCGCGGATGAACCTGTCGGCGACCTTGCTCTGCGGGACCTTGCCGCGCTCCCAGCGCGTCCAGGTCTTCGGGCCGGTCGAGAGGATCAGCTCCATGTCGGTCTGGCGGAGCTTGTACTTCAGCCGGATCGCGCAAAGCTCCTCGGCGGACAGCAGGCCCTCCAACTCGCGCACGGCCGCGGCATGCGCGAGCTCGTGCTGCGAGAGCTGGGAGCCACTATAGCTGACGTTGCCGCAGGCGGCGCACACCATGCGCCGATCCTCGAACGTGACCTTCTTCCCGGACCGCTCGACGACGAACGGCTCGACGCGCTCCGAGACCGAGATTTCCTCGCAGGCCTGGCAGGGCTCAAGTGTCATCGGTCGATATCCTTCTTGAACGACGTGACGACCAGGAACTCGGTGCCGTCGCTGGCGGTGGCGACGAGCAGCTTCAGGAACATCCAGTCGGAGCAGTCATCGACCCAGATCGAGTAGTAGTCCGACACCGTGGTCGGGTGGTGCTTCCGGGTCTGCTCGGACTTGGTGAAGTGGGCCTCCCCGAGCTCGGTCTGGATGATCGCGAAGAGATCATCCGAGTCCAGGTCGCGGCGCCGGAGCTCGTCGAGGACAGGGGTGAAGAGCTGGCATCCCTCCTCCTCGCAAGCCAGGCGCCTGACCTTTTCCAGCGGATTGTGTGGCGCCATCCAGCCTCCAAGAGGTAGCACCATGCTACCCGAACTTCAACCGCGACATAGTGCTGAGGTTTCCGCATTCCCGCCTACGGTTCGCCGATGATGGGCGGGACGCGGAGGATTTTACGCGCCGCGTGTGGCGCGGTTCCCAGCGCCGCACGCGGGTTCGCCGATCATGTAGCGACGCGATTCGGTGCAGCCTCGGCGGTCGGGCCCGCCATCCCGTCAAGACCGGCACCATGGAGGCGGGCGGGGCCCCAGGAACCGCCGGGACGTGTTGATCCAGCGCAAGGCCCGCCGAGCCGTGACGGCCTCATCTCGGAGGTTGGAACGGACGGGAACGGACATGACGACGGCTGCCGTGGACTTGCCCGGGACGAAACGACCGGCGGTCGCGGCATGGCTGCCGGGCCTGCGCGGGTGGTTGGCCGTCCTGCCGCTGGCCGGTCTCTGTGCCGGCGTCGCCGCGCAGGCCTCCGGCCGGACGGACATCGCCGCGGCGGCCTGGACCCTCGCGACGATGGCGGTCCTCGGTGTCCTGATGATCCAGGTCGTGACGAGCCTGGCGAAGGGCGACGTCGGCCTCGACCTCGTCGCCCTGCTCTCGATGGGCGGTGCGCTCGCCCTTTCGCAGCCGCTGGCCGGCGCCGTCATCGCCCTGATGTACGCGGGCGGCCAGTCGCTGGAGGCCTACGCCTCGGGCCGCGCCGGCAGGGCCATGACGGCGCTGATCGCGCGCCAGCCCCGGACCACCATGCGCGAGGACGGCAGCGTTCTGACGGAGGTGCCCCTTGCGGCGTTGGTCCCGGGGGACCGCATCCTGGTGCGCGTCGGCGACGTCGTGCCGGTCGACGGGCGGGTCGCCGCAGGCCGCGCCGTGCTCGACCGTTCGAGCCTGACCGGCGAGGCGCTGCCCGTCACCGCCCTCGCGAACGAGCCTGTGCTGAGCGGGACGGTGAACGCGGGCACGCCGTTCACGCTTGTCGCGGATCGGCCCGCGGCCGAGAGCACGTATGCCGGGATCATCCGTCTCGTCGAGGCGGCGCAGGCCCGGAAGGCGCCGATGGCCCGCTTGGCGGACCGGTACGGGCTCGCCTTCCTCGTGCTCACGCTGCTGCTGGCCGGGGGCGCCTGGCTCGCCACCGGCGACCCGCTGCGGGCGCTGGCCGTGCTGGTCGTCGCCACCCCATGCCCGCTGATCCTGGCGGTCCCTGTCGCCCTCGTCTCCGGCCTCTCGCGCGCGGCCGGCATCGGCGTGCTGATCAAGGGTGGCGGCGCCCTTGAGATGTTGGCCAAGGTCCGCGTGCTGGTGGTCGACAAGACCGGCACGCTCACCCACGGGAACGCCCGGTTGACCTCCGCGCGCATCCTCGGCGCCCGCGACGAAGGCGAGGTCCTGAGGCTCGCGGCGTCCCTCGAACAGGCCTCCGGCCACCCGCTGGCCGGGGCCCTGATCGAGGAGGCGGCCCGGCGCGGCCTGCCACTTGCGCAACCCGAGGGCGTCGAGGAAATGCCCGGGGAAGGCGTGTCCGGCTCGGTGGAGGGGCGCTCGGTTGCCGTCGGGGGGCCGCATCTCATGCAAATGCATGGAATCGGCTTCCCGGCACCGGCCGAGCCAGGAAGCATCTTAGCGGTCACGTCGACGGTGCTGATTGCCATCGACGGCGCCCCGGCCGCCGTGTTGGCGTTCGCCGATCCGCTGCGGGCGGACGGCGGCAACGCGCTCCTGGAACTGCGCGCGTGCGGCATCGAGCGTGTGGTGCTCGCGACCGGGGACCGACAGGCCGTCGCGGAGGCGCTCGTCGCCGGGCTGCCGGTCGACGCGGTCGTCGCCGACCTCGACCCTGTGGCCAAGACCGAGACCGTCGCAGCCGAGCGACGGAACGGACCGGTGATGATGGTCGGCGACGGGGTCAACGACGCGCCCGCCCTGGCGGCCGCCGATCTCGGCGTGGCACTCGGAGCCCGGGGCGCGGCGGCGGCTGCCGAGGCGGCCGACATCGTCCTGCTGGTCGACAGCCTGGCGCCCCTGCCACGGGCCATCCGCATCGCCAAACGGGCCCGCGCCATCGCGCTCCAGAGTGTGTGGGTCGGTCTCGGCCTCTCGCTGGCCGGCATGGTCGCGGCGGCCCTGGGATACCTCTCACCTCTGCAGGGAGCGCTCCTTCAGGAAGCCATCGACGTCGCCGTGATCCTCAACGCCATGCGCGCGCTCGGCGGCACCGGTGACGGGCGCGCGCACGACGCATCGACGGCCCCGGACCTTCCGTAAGGCCCGCGGAGCGGCACCGGCGGGCTTGCGCTGGATCAAGGTCGGTCGATCCGCCCCGGGCCAGGCTTCCCGCGCCGGGACCGGCGCACGGTGGAGGTGGCCATGAACTTCGCGAGCATCCTCGTTTCCGCCGACCTCGGCGACGCGGCACCGGACCGGGTGCGCCTGGCCGCAGGGTTGGCGCGACGCTTCGCGGCGACCCTCACGGGCGCGGCGGCCCATCAGGTTCCGGTTCCCATCCTGGTGCGCGACGTCTACGACGCGGCCAGACAGGAAGAGCGCAACGAGGCGCTGGTCCGCGAGATCCTCGAACAGGCCCACGCCATGTTCGAGCGCAGCGCCGGGGAGGAAATCCGCACGGAGTGGCAGGCCGCGCTCGCCGGGCCGATCACGCATCTCGTCGAACAGGCGCGCGCCGCCGACCTCGTCGTCGTGGGCCGGCGCGGGCGGGGCGACGACGACCCGGGTCCGCTGGGCGTGCCGCCCGGGCCGGTGCTGATGGAGGCGGGACGGCCCGTCCTCGTCGTGCCGCCCCGGCTCGTGCACTTGCATGCGGCCCGCATCGTCGTCGCCTGGAAAGACGGTCCGGAGGCACGGCGGGCGGTTTCGGCGGTGCTTCCCTTCCTCCACGGTGCCGACGAGGTCGCGGTCGTGACGGTCGGAGGCGACGGGCGGCACGAAGGGACGAAGGCCGTGGCCGGTCATCTCGCGCGGCACGGCGCGCACGCGACGACCCACTCCCTACAGGCGACCGACAGCGACGGCGGCGAGATCCTGGACTTCGCCCTGCGGCAGGACGCAGACCTCATCGTCATGGGCGCCTACGGCCATTCGCGCCTGCGGGAATGGATCTTCGGGGGCGTCACGCGCGAGGTCCTCGAACGCGCGCAGGTCTGTTGCCTGATGTGCCACTGATGCGCTGGTCCCTCGCCATCCTCAGGGTATCGGCGCCGATCATCCTGGCCCTCGTCGCGCCGCAGGCCTCGGCGTCCCCGGCGGACCGCGGCCTGGCGTTCGCCCGGGCGCATTGCGGGCGCTGCCACGCGGTCGGCCCGAGGCGGACCAGCCCGATGCGCGAGGCGCCGTCCTTCCGCACCCTCGCCGACCACTTCCCGGTCGGCGACCTCGCCGATGTGCTTGTGGAGGGCGTGGACCGCCGGCATCCGGCCATGCCCGACTTTCGGCTCACCCCCGCCGATGCCGCCGACCTAACGGCCGATCTGGAAGGTCTGCGCCATGGACTGCGCCCATAATCGAGGCCGCCGCGGATGCGGTCCGCGGCGGCCTCGATTACGACGTGCACCTCACTCGACGAAGCCCCAGCCAGCCTCCAACGCGGCGCGCTCCTCCTCGTTCAGCGGGCCCGGCCATTCGATCCTGTTCGGCGCCCGCACCTGGGGTGGTGCCTCATCGGCCTTCGACTGCGCCGCAGCCGGCTCGGACAGGCGAGCGCGTTTCCGCGGCCGCAATGCCCGGTCGGTCGCGACGCTCCGTCGAGGATCTCGCTCGGTCATCGTCAGCCTCCAGGCTTCAGCGGGACAGGAACAGGGGTGCCGGGCTGCCCCTGAGGAATGAGCGCGTCACGCCACCGAAGAAGTATTCGCGGATCGGGGCGTGCCGGTAGGCGCCCATCACGATCATGTCCGCCCGGAACAACCCGGCCTGGGCGCGCAACGTTTCGGCGACGCTCTCTCCCTTCGGCAGGTCGTTGACGCTGACGTTGACCCCATGCCGGGCGAGATGGGGCGCGAACTCGGCGCCCGGCACCGCCTCATGGATCTCCGCCTCGGTGCCGACCGAGACGATCTCGACCGCATCGGCCGAACGCAGGAACGGCATGGCGTCATTGGCCGCCCGCGCGGCCTGCGCGCTGCCGTCCCAGGCGACGATGATCCGCCGCGCCGCGAAGGCGTCGTGTCCCGGCGGTACGGCGATGACCGGCCGGCCGCTGTGGAACAGCGCCTTCTCGATCATCTCACGGTCGAGGTCGTACTTGCGCGGACCGATGTCCAGGACCGTCAGGTCGTGCAGGCGCGCACGGGCGGCGAGACGGTTCACGATCTCCGGATACGGCAGGCTCGGCGCCTCGGTCGTGCAGACGACGCCGGCCTGCGCGGCATCCCCGGCCGAGCGCTCGGCGACGGAGCGGGCTAACGCGTCGAGCCGGCGGTCCATAACCGAGACGCCTTCGTAGTCGAACTCGCCGAGCCAGGCGTCGTCGCCCGAGAGGCGCCACGAGGCCGACTGGACGGTGAGGTGGGCGCCTGCGGCCTTGGCCAAGGTCAGGCCGTAGCCGATGGCCGACGAGGCCTCCTCGCGCTCGCCTTCCACGGCGGTCCCGACGAGGACGTCGCGGATGCCCGCCAGGGGCGAAGGGCTGGGTCTGGACATGGGAGTTCTCCGGGTTGAGCCGACCCAAAGGTTCCTCCCGTCGTGGCGGCACCGCGTTGATCCACCTCAAGCGGCTCGGGCGGCGCGGCATCGGCGACGGCTCGGACCAAAGAACTACTCGGCGTCGGCCGCGAATACGCACCGGCGGCTGTTCCCCGTAGCGGAATCGCAGTAATGACCGGATGCGCGATGCAGACGCCCTACGGGTGGACACAGGCGAGTTCCATGACGGCCGCGCGCAGGACCTTTCCGGGTGCGCTCGATGACGGACCCCGTCGACATGCCCAGCGCCGACCGTTGGCGTGACGCCACGCAGGCGAACGACGAACTTCGTCAGACCCTCGACGAGGTCGGCATCTGCGTCTGGTCGCTGGACATCCCCACCGGACGCGCCACCGTCTCGCCGACCTGCGCGCGCCTGTTCGGGGTGCCGCCCGAGCGGCTGACCACCTTCGCCGCCTCACAGGCCCTCGTGCACCCGGACGACCGGCAGGGCCGGGCGGACGCCATCCAGCGGGCCTTGCGGGATGGCGGAAGCTACGAGGTCGACTACCGCGTCGTGCGCCCCGACGGCCACGTCTGCTGGCTGCGCTCGCGCGGGAGGGTGAGCCTCGACGCGGACGGTCGGCCGGCGCGCCATCGCGGGGTGGTGCTTAGCATCGACGAGCAGAAGCGGGCCGAGGAGGACATCCGGGCGCGAGAGGCGCACCTGCGCTCGATCCTCGACACCGTGCCCGAGGCGATGGTCGTCATCGACGAGGCGGGCCTGATCCACTCGTTCAGCGCCGCCGCCGAGCGCCTGTTCGGCTACGCGGCCGACGAGGCGGTCGGGCGGAACGTCCGCATCCTGATGCCTGAGCCGATGCAGGGCGAGCACGACGGCTACCTCGACCGCTACCGCCGGACCCGGGAACGCCGCATCATCGGCACCAACCGGGTCGTGACCGGCCGGAGGCGGGACGGCTCAACCTTCCCGATGGAGCTCGCCATCGGCGAGATGCGCTCGGGCGAACAGGTCTACTTCACCGGCTTCATCAACGACCTCACCGAGCATCAGCGCACCCAGGCCCGCCTCCAGGAACTTCAGTCCGAGCTCGCCCACGTCTCCCGCCTGAGTGCGATGGGCGAGATGGCCTCCGCGCTCGCGCACGAGCTGAACCAGCCGCTCGGCGCCATCGCGAACTACACCAAGGGCTGCCGCCGCCTGCTGGCACGCCCTGGCCCCGAGGCCATCGCCAAGACGGTGGAGGTTCTCGGCAAGGCCGCCGAGCAGGCGCTGCGGGCCGGCCAGATCATCCGGCGCCTGCGCGAGTTCGTCGCCCGCGGCGAAACCGAAAGGCGGGTCGAGCCGGTCGCGAGGCTGATCGAAGAGGCCAGCGCGCTGGCGCTGGTCGGAGCCCGCGAGCAGGGCATCGTCGCGCGCGTCGTCGTCGACCCGCGGGTCGGCTCCGTCCTCGCCGACCGGGTGCAGGTGCAGCAGGTCTTGGTGAACCTCCTGCGCAACGCCCGCGAGGCCATGCAGCAGGGCGACAGGCGCGAACTGACCGTCGAGGCGAGGCCAATCGGCGGGGAGACGGTCGAGATCGCCGTTTCGGATACCGGGCCCGGCATCGCCGCGGAGGTCGCCGACAGGCTGTTCCAACCGTTCGTCACCACGAAGCGGAGCGGCATGGGCGTCGGGCTCTCGATTTGCCGCACCATCGTCGAGGCGCATGGCGGGCGCCTCGACGTCGAACGCAACGGCACCGGCGGGGCGACCTTCCGGCTGACGCTCCCGGCCGCCCGTGTGGGGGACCTGCCCGATGGCGACTGACGTGGTGCACGTCGTGGACGACGACCCGGCCATGCGGGACTCCCTCGGCTTCCTGCTCGGGACCGAGGGGTTCGAGGTCCGGCTCTACGAGGCCGGGGCGGACCTGCTCGACGGGCTGACCAAGCCGGCCGCGGGATGCGTCCTGACCGACATCCGCATGCCCGGCATCGACGGGCTGGAACTGCTGCGCCGCCTGCGGGCTGCGGGGCACGCCTTGCCGGTGGTGATGATGACGGGGCACGGGGACGTGCCTCTCGCGGTGGAGGCGATGAAGCTCGGCGCCTGCGACTTCATCGAGAAGCCGTTCGACGACGAGGCGCTCATCCAGGCGCTGAGGTCGGCCTTGGAGCGTGGCGGGATCGCCGGAGCGGCCGACCCGACGCTGCGCGAGTTCGTGCGACGCGTCGGAACCTTGAGCGAGCGCGAGCGGCAGGTCCTGGACCACCTCGTCGCCGGCCGCACCAGCAAGGAGATCGGCCGGACGCTCGACATCAGCCCGCGCACCGTCGAGATCTACCGGGCCAAGCTCATGGCCAAGACGCGGGCGGAGAGCCTGCAGGAACTGGTGCGCTGGTCGGTGCTGGGCGGGCTCGCCTGACGCCGGCTTGAGGCAGGTCAAGGCGAGCGCCCGATCCACCCACGCATGATGGCGGCTTCGACCGAGCGCCACACCGAAGGGCGACCGCCATGCCATCGGCCCCTCAGAGCCTCATATACGTCGTGGACGACGACCCCGCCGTCTTGCACTCCACGCGCTTCCTGATCGAGTGCGAAGGCCATCGCGTCGAGACCTTCTCCGACGGTAGCGAACTGCTGGCCGCCTTTCCCGGCCCGCAACCGGCCTTCGTGCTGCTCGACCAGGTCATGGCGGGGATGGACGGCCTTGAGGTGTTCGGCCGTCTGCGCAAGCTCGACGCTCATGTTCCGGTCGTGCTGATCACCGGCCATCCAGACCCGGGCATCCGGACTCGGGCAAGGGCGGCGGGCATTCCCCTGGTCGATAAGCCGCTGGTTTTCGACGCGCTCCTCGGCTTGCTCGCCGAGGATGCCGCCCATGTTTCGGCCCCCCGAGCCTGAGTGGTAGCACCAGCACGGCCCGGCCATGCCCTACGCTCAAGCGGTGCAAAGCAGACTTCTCCTACTCACTCGGAAGCGTCCGAGAAGGGTGGATTGCCGCCGACCGCTCTTGGGTGGGGCTACGCGAGACAGCGGACGAGGTTGCCGCCCATACCTCCGACCCGGCGTAGAGATCCCCTGCGTGCTAATCCTATACAATTCTCGAAGTGCTTCGATGGCATCGATAGGCTACCAGCAGGAATGATTTGGACCCCTTCCTCGCACCTGCCGCTCATACAAGGAGTGGCTCAGGCCATCGTTGACGACATCATCGCCAATGGCGCACCTGCCCTCGACGGTCGGTACACAAGCATAGCCACCGATATATTCGCGGGGTGCCCCCTCGCCGTTTCGGTCGCATTAAAGCCATTGAACGACCTCGAAGCTATCGAGGCATCCGCAGGAAGTAAAAGCATTTCGCTTCGAATCGGAAGTCTTCAACGACCCAGAACCGCACCAGCAGATGTTATTGGATCGGTCGGTGGCGCACTATGTCATGAGTTGGTACATAAAAATCAAAGTGAACGTGATTCAGCATCTTTCATCATGGCAGCAATCGTGCAGAAAGAATGGCATAAGCACGTATCCACGCGGACTTCGCCTGAGGAATGGCTGACGGGATATTATGGCACAGTCTACGAATTTGAGGCGCTTGCCGAGCAGGTTGCCTATGAAATCTGGCTGCATGATACGATTTCGGGCATTTCAGCAAGAAAAAATGTAAGCCTTGCGGCGGTGAGCGGAGGCGAAGCCTTGCGACGAATTAAACTCAGGCTGAACCCGCCCGGAGCAACGAGTTCAGTTATTGCAGCTTGGATGCAGATTTTTGAGTCCAAAGTGAACGAGGCACTATCGTCTTGGTAATTGATAATCTGCATTATTTTTGACATCAAGAACTTGAACGATGTCCTGTGACAGAGCTGATCAGATCGCGGTGGAGCAGGTGAGCCGCTCACGTTACGGAAGTTGCCTGGCGCCAGCTCTTCACCCCAGAGCGAAGTTGCCGGAGAGCTCACGAACGGCAGCTTCAGAGAAACACCGACGGCAGTCCGGACGGCAAGCATGGGTCTGGAGAGAACCCGGGCATGGGACCCAGTCCTCAATATTCGGCTGCTGACACGCCTCGGGCCTGATCCTCATGCCTTTGGTCCTCGTCGGCTTGCGTCAGATCAAGGTCGCTCCGCGGCTCTTGCGCCAAACTGTGAACCAGCCGGAACGGGGAAGGCGCACGCGGTCCCCTCTACGTGGGCCCTGGGCCGTTCCGCGTAAGCCGCCGCGCCCGCGAAGTCCCGCGGCGGGCTGCACGCATGGGCACCATTCTCCGTCGGTATGAGCAGGCGAGGTCCAGGCCCCGGCTTCACGCAGGTCGAGTGGCTACGGGGTGTGACGACGGACGCCCCTCGCGCTCCTTGAGCCACATCAAAGCTTCGATGCGACATTGCCGGATGCTCGGCCTCAGAAGGTGGCAGGCCGTCTGCCGCCAAGGGCCCGGCATTCGGCGTCCCCGGCTCCGGTGCCCCCGTTCCGTAAGGAGGCGACAATGCGGACCATAGAGAACCGGATGGAGGACATGATCCCGAACGCGCTGAACGCGCTGCTGGGCGTCGCGCTCCTCATGGCGCCCTGGTACCTGGGACTCGGGAGCGAGACCGCAGCGGCGCGCAATGCCTTCGTCTGTGGCGGCGCCATCACCGTCGTCGCGGCGCTCGCCCTCGCCAAGTCCTACGACTGGGAGGAATACATCAACCTCGCCGCCGGCCTCTGGGTGTCCATCGCCCCGTGGGCGCTCGGCTTCGCGGACCTGCGGTACCCGGTGTGGCTGCACGTGGGCATCGGGCTCGCAGTGGCCGTCCTCGCCGCGTTCGAACTCTGGCGGCTTTTCGTTTCGCCCCTGGCGCGTTCGGTCTGAGGCATCTTTCATCGCCGGAGGGGCCGCGGAAGCCCATCGCTTGGCCGCGGCCCCTCCCAGGACCATCGGACCAACCGCGTTCCGGAGCGGCGCGATGCCTCTCGACCCCTTGGCGATCCTCGTAGCGTCGTCGTTCACCGCCGGCTGCGTCGCCATTCACGCCCTCAGGCGTCTCGCCGACTCCGTGACGCTGGTTCTGGGCGTCGTCGCCTATGGGCTTGCCACGGCCCTGTGCTCGCTGGCCGCGGGCCGCAACGGCGTCTTCGTGCTGCACGATCCCATACACGCATGGGGCCTCGTGACTGTCGCGCACCCCTGATCGCCGAGCACGCATACGTAATTGCCCTTACGCGGACCTGCTTAAGCGACCGACCGGAATTTTTCAGGACGCCCGGTCCCGGCAATCTCCCGCCATCCGATTTCGGACGAGGAGAGATGCGATGGCCGCCGAGATCACCCTGTCCCCGACTTCGCCCGCGACCGCGAAAGTCACTGTCGGCGGCAAACCCGGTACCGCCCTTTTCGCGGGCTGCCCCGAGCTCATCGGCACCCCGTTCGCCTATGACCGCGAGGAAGAGATCTACGGCGAGGGCGAGGAAGCCGAGTTCGTCTACAAGGTCGTCCGCGGCGCGGTGCGCACCCACAAGGTCCTGAACGACGGGCGGCGCCAGATCACCGGCTTCCACTTGCCCGGCGACCTGTTCGGCCTGGAGCAGGGCGAGACGCATCGGCACACGGCCGAGGCCCTGTCGGACACCCAGGTGGTGATCTTCAAGCGTCGCGGGATCGAACGCGCCGCGGCCCGCAGCGCCGAGGTGGCCTGCCAGCTCTGGACCATGGCGGCGAGCGGCCTTCGCTACGCCCAGGACCACATGCTGCTGCTCGGTCGGCGTTCGGCGGTGGAGCGCGTCGCGACCTTCCTGATGGAGGTCGACGAGCGTCTCGGCGGCACGAGCACCTTCGCGCTGCCGATGACCCGACGCGACATCGCGGATCACCTTGGCCTAACCATCGAGACCGTGTCGCGGACCTTCTCGCAACTGGAGGAGGACGGGGCGCTGCTTCGCGCGGGCGGGCGTCAGGTCAGCCTCCGACGCGCCCGGCTCCGACGCGTTGTCGAGGATTGAAGACAACCCAAGCCGGTATCGGGGAGGAGACCATGGCCACGACATTCGACGAGCGCGAGCGGGCCTACGAGCAACGTTTCGTCCTGGAGGAGGAGGCGCGCTTCCACACCCGCAACAGGCGCAACCGGCTCCTGGCTAGCTGGGCCTGCGAACGGATGGCCCTGAGCGGGCCGGCGGCCGAAGCGTACGTCACCGCCTTCACGGATTGTGCCGTCGTGGCCGACGACGAGACGATGATCACGCGGCTCCAATCGGACCTGGCGGCCGCGGGCATCGGGGCGACACTTCCGCACCTGCGGAAGGAGACGGAGCGCTGCGCCGCACTGGCGAGGGCCGAGCGCCGCGTGGGTGTTGCGCTGGATCAAGGCTCCTCCGTCTAGGCCGGGCAGGATCACCCGGCCGCTGCCCACCACGCCATCCGGCATGAACGGGAGAGAGGCCATGAGGAGAAGCGCCATGACCGACAAGGACCTGCGCCGCGACGTTCTCGACGAGCTCGACTTCGACCCCAGCCTCGACGCGGGCGACATCGGCGTCGCCGTCTCGGACGGCATCGTGACGCTCACCGGCCACGTCGGCAGCTACGCCGAGAAGGTCGAGGCCGAGCGCGCCGTCCGGCGCGTCCGGGGCGTGCGCGCCATCGCCCAAGAGATCCAGGTCCGATACGCGGACGCGAAGAAGGTCGCCGACGACCAGATCGCCGCGCGGGCGCTGGCCATCATCGACTGGTCCGTCCACCTGCCGAAGCGGGCCATCCAGGTGACGGTCGCCGGTGGCTGGGTCACCCTCACCGGCGCGGTTCACTGGCAGTACCAGTCGGCGGGCGCCGAGGCGGCGGTCCGCAAGCTCACCGGTGTGCACGGGGTGACGAACCACATCGAGGTCAGGCCCGAGGCCCGCCCGGATGCGGTCAAGGACAAGATCCTGGAGGCGTTCCGGCGCAGCGTCATGTTCGAGGCGGACGGGATCAAGGTCACCGTCACGGGCGACAAGGTCACGCTGGAGGGGGCGGTGTCGGCCTGGACGGAGCGCGACGCCGCCGAGCGCGCGGCCTGGTCGGTGCCGGGCGTCCGCGCCGTCGAGGACCGCATCGTCGCCCTGAGTTGAGGAGGACCACCATGTCCGTAGAGATGCACGGGTCCGATGCAGTCGCACCGCCGCTCGGGCCGCGGCCCGAGACCGGGGCTGCCCCGGCCGCGATGTTCCGCGTGACCCTGACGCTGGCGCGCTGCCCGGAGCATCCGGATGGCAGCGTAGGGCGGGGCTACCAGATCGTTGCTCCGCTCGGACCGGACGGGCGCCTCGACGCGGCGCTCTGGCGCGAGACCCGGGACCACTGCCGGGTGCGACGGTTCTGGGTCGGCGAGCGCGACCGCCATGGCCGCCTCGTCCACCGCGCCGGCGGAGAGGGCGGGGCGACCTGGCTGATCGACTATGCCGACTGGACGAACGAGGACGACGAGCCCGGTTACCACCTCGGCACACACGCCTTCGTCGAGGGCGAGTACGTCTCGATCCGCGATGCCGGCGACGAGACCTACCGCACCTTCAGGGTCTCCCACGTCAGCCGCGTCGAGGCGGGGGCTTAGGCCATGAGGCAGGCATCGACGACCCTTCCGTCCCACCCTCCGCGCTCGGATTTCGAGCTCGCGGAGAATGCCTTGCTGACGCTGTGGCGCACCTTCTGGCTCGACCTCCCGCTCGCCTGGGCGGGCGAGGTCGACCGGCTCCTGTATCGATGGGCGCAGCCGGTCGATATGGGCGACTGCCTCTTCGGCCTCGACGTCGGTCACGGGGACGGCGAGCGCGAGCGGGCGCCGGGTCGGAGCCCGGACACGGTTTAGGCGCCCTTCCGCCGCCGACCGTCAGGCCGGCCTGCGGGGAATGCCGCCGGACCGGGTTCGGGCCAGGCAGGGCGGACGGTGGTCCGGACCGATTTTTTGATTCACCGCAAAGCGGGGTCGCATCGAGCCGGCAACCTGTCTTCCGTTCCGTGGAACTAGGGGGCGCATCATGTCCATGGCCGACGGGGAGATACGTTCGAGGACGAACCAACCGAATGCCTACGACCGGCGCGAGCCACCTCCCGGCCCGACGTATCCGTCGACGCCGCCGCGAGGGCCGCAACCGGGCAATGGGAAGACCGTTCGCGGTCCGATCCATGCGTCAGGCGTGGACTGGACCTTAACCCTCAGGCGCAAGCTGGATCGGTCCGGTGTTCCGGCCCACGAGGCCGATGCCCTCGCCGCGTCCGTGTCACGGGTCGTCACGGTCGAGGCCGACCGGGAGATCGTGCGCGAGGACGACGAACCGGCCGAATGCCGGCTCCTCCTGGATGGCTGGACCTGCCGGTACATCCCCCTGGAGACCGCCCGGCCCCAGATCCTCGCCCTGCAGCTTCCCGGGGATTTCCTGGACCTGCAGGGCCTCGTCCGTCGGCGGGTGGATCACGTGGTCGCCTCGCTCACGCCCTGTCGCGTCGTGGTCATCCCGCACGATGCCTTGCGGGACCTCATGGAGCGGCATTCCGGCATCGGCCGCATGGTGCATTTCGAAACGGCGGTCGAGCTGGCCACCGCCCGCCGCTGGCTCCTGAACGCAGCCCACCGCCCGGCGTACGAAGGGTTCGCGCACCTGATTTGCGAACTCTTCACGCGGGCGGCGGCCGCCGGCATCGCCGAGGCGTCCCGGTTTCCCATGCCGTTGACGCAGGCGGAATTCGGCAGCGCCATGGGCCTGACGTCGGTCCACGCGAACCGCACCCTGAAGAGGCTTCGCCAGGCCGGGCTAATCTCGTGGCGATGCCGGTGGATGACCATCGAGGATTGGGACGGGCTGGCCGAGGTCGCCGAGTTCGATCCCGCTTACCTGAAGGGCGAACACCCGACGTCCTGACCGGGAAGTCTCGCAGTGGCTTGCCCGGCGACAGGCGCGCTCACGTCAGGGCGAGCGCTTCGGTCACCGACAGGGCGATCTCGCGCTCCTCGTTCGCGGGCACGATGCGGATCGTGACCGCCGAGCCGGGCGCCTCGATCCTCGCCTCGCCGCCGGCATTGGCCACGTCGTCGAGCGCGACGCCCGCGAATGCAAGCCCGCGACAGACCGCGACGCGGACCTGCGCGGCATGCTCGCCGATGCCGCCGGTGAAGACGACGGCGTCGACCCCGCCGAGTGCGGCGATGAGGGAGCCCGCTTCCCGCACGATCCGGTAAGCGAACAGGTCCAGGGCCTCACGCGCGCCCGGCGCGTCGCTCGCCTCCAGGACCCGCACGTCGTCGCTGATACCGGAGACGCCGAGAAGGCCCGACCGCTCGTTCAGGAGCTCGGCCACCGCGTCGGGCGACAGGCCACGCTCCCGGATCAGGTGCAGCACGAGGCCGGGGTCGACCGCCCCGCTGCGGGTGCCCATCATCACCCCATCGAGCGTCGTGAAGCCCATCGTCGTGGCGACGCTGCGCCCGTCCCGGATCGCGCACAGGCTCGCCCCGTGCCCGAGATGGGCGGCCAGTACCCGCCCTGTTGGATAACTTCGGGCGAGATGGGCGTAGGACAGCCCGTGGAAGCCGAAGCGCACGAGCCCCACATCGAGGAGGGCGCGCGGCAGCGGGTAGAGTTGGGCGAGCCGATCCTGCGTCCTGTGGAAGGCCGTATCGAAACAGGCGACCTGCGGCAGGCGCGGCCACGTCTCCCCGACCGCCCGGATGCAGGCCAGGGCCTGCGGCTGGTGCGCCGGTGCCAGCGGCACCAGTCCCTCCAACGTGACCATGACGTCCGCATCGAGGCGGACCGGCGCCGCGTGGCGCAAGCCGCCATGGACGACGCGGTGACCGGCCGCCGTCGGCGCGTAGGGCAGTCGGTCGAACAGCCAGCGGGCGACGGTCGCGTGGTCACCCTGTGGTGGCCGTTCGCCGACCACCGGCTCGCCATCGACCGACAGCTTCGGGTGCGTCCCGGTGCCGGCGACGTGGGTGCGCCAGACCGGTGCGTCGACGCCGGGCCGGAACAGGGCACAGCGCAGGCTGGACGATCCGGCGTTGAGAACGAGGATCATCGTGCGCTCTCAGGTGACGACCGTCCAACCGTCCACGGTGCCCGACCGGCCGGGCTCGTCCGCGTCGGTCGGGCCGCACTGCATGATGTCACCCTCGATCCGGCGGTCGTGGTCCTCGGGCGCGTGCCGTCCCGACCAGGTCCAGTCCCGCACCTCCGGCAGGTCGTCGCCTGTCCGGCGGACGTGCTCGCGATGGGCGGCCAACGCGTCCCGGAGCGCCTCCTCGGCATGCGCGGCGCGGGCGCCCAGTCGTGCCACGGACCGGATTGCGGCCTGGGCGAGGTGGAACCGGTCGAGCCGGTTCAGCACGCACATGTCGAAGGGCGTCGTCGTCGTGCCCTCCTCGATGAAGCCGTGGACGTGGAAGTTTCCGTGGTTCGTACGCTTGTAGGTCAGCCTGTGGATCAGCCACGGATAGCCGTGGTAGGCGAACACCACCGGCCGGTCGCGCGTGAACAGGCTGTCGAAGGTCGGGTCGTCGAGCCCGTGCGGGTGCGTCCCGGGCGCCGGCAGCGTCATCAGGTCGACCACGTTGACGACCCGGACCCGCATCTCCGGGACGTGCCGGCGCAGCCAGTCCACCGCGGCGAGCGTCTCCTGGGTCGGGACGTCGCCAGCGCAGGCCATCACCACGTCGGGCTCCGCCTCGCCCTCGTTCGAGGCCCATTCCCAGGTCCCGACGCCGGCGGCGCAGTGCCGGACGGCCTCGTCCAGGCTCAGCCACTGCAGGGCGGGCTGCTTACCGGCCACGACGACGTTGATGCGGTCGTGGGTCCGCAGGCAGTGGTCCATGGCGCAGAGAAGCGTGTTCGCGTCCGGCGGCAGGTAGATCCGCGCCGTGTCCCCGCGCTTGTTCGCCACGAAGTCGATGAAGCCCGGGTCCTGGTGGCTGAAGCCGTTGTGGTCCTGCCGCCAGACGTGGGACGAGAGTAGGATGTTCAGGGACGGGACCGGCCGGCGCCAGGGCAGGTCGCGCGAGGACTTCAGCCACTTGGCGTGCTGGTTCACCATGGAATCGACGACGTGGGCGAAGGCCTCGTAGGTGGCGAACAGGCCGTGCCGCCCGGTCAGCACGTAACCCTCCAGCCAGCCCTCGCAGAGGTGTTCGCTCAGCACCTCCATGACTCGGCCGTCGCGCCGGAGGTGGTCGTCGCCGGGGACGATCTCCTCCTGCCAGGCCCGGCCGGTCACCTCGAAGACCGCGTCGAGGCGGTTCGAGGCGGTCTCGTCCGGCCCCATCAGGCGGAAGTTCCGGCTCCGCGCGTTCAGCGTCATCACCTCCCGAAGGTAGGTCCCGAGCGCGCGGGTGGCCTCGCCCCTGGTGCGGCCGGGTTCCGGCACGGCAACGGCGACGCGGCCTAGGTCCGGTAGGCGTAGCGGGGCGCTCCCGTGCGCGTTGGCGTGCGGGTTGGCCGATATGCGCCGCGCTCCTTTGGGCGGAAGTGTCGCGAGGTCGGGTACGAGCGAGCCGTCCTCGGCGAACAACTCCTCCGGCCTGTAGGAGCGCAGCCAAGCCTCCAGGATCGCGCGGTGCTCCGCGTCATCCCGCACGGCCGCCACGGGCACTTGGTGCGAGCGCCAGGTGCCCTCGACGGGCTTGCCGTCCACCCGGTCCGGCCCCGTCCAGCCCTTGGGGCTGCGCAGCACGATCATGGGCCACCGCGGACGCCCTGGCTCGCCGCGGACGGCGCGCCTGCGGATCTCCGCGATGGCGTCGAAGGACGCATCGAGGGCGGTGGCCATGGCTTGGTGCATCGGGGCCGGCTCGTCGCCCTCGACGAAGGTCGGCTCGTAGCCGTAGCCGACGAGGAGGCTGCGCAACTCGGCCCCGGGCATGCGCGCGAGGAGCGTCGGGTTGGCGATCTTGTAGCCGTTGAGGTGCAGGATCGGCAGCACGGTGCCGTCCGTCATCGGGTCCAGGAACTTGTTCGAGTGCCAGGAGGCGGCGAGCGGCCCGGTCTCGGCCTCGCCGTCGCCGACCACGCAGGCGACGGTGAGGCCGGGATTGTCGAGGGCTGCCCCGAACGCGTGAGCCAAGGAATAGCCGAGCTCGCCGCCCTCGTGGATGGAGCCCGGCAGCTCCGGCGAGGCGTGGCTCGGGATGCCCCCGGGAAACGAGAACTGCCGGAACAGGCGCGCCAAGCCGTCGAGGTCTCGGGCGACGTCGGGGTAGATCTCGCTGTAGGTGCCCTCTAGGTACGCGTTCGCCACGAGCCCCGGCGCGCCGTGACCCGGTCCCCAGACCGCGATCATGTCGAGATCGCGCTGGCTGATGACCCGGTTCAGGTGCGCGTAGATGAAGTTGAGGCCTGGCGTCGTGCCCCAGTGGCCGAGGAGCCGCGGCTTGACGTGCTCGGGTTGCAGCGGCTCGCGCAGGAGCGGGTTGGCCATGAGGTAGATCTGGCCGACCGACAGGTAGTTCGCGGCCCGCCAGTAGGCGTCGATCCTCCGGAGGCTGTCAGGTCCGAGCGGTCCCGGCACGAACGTCGGCGCACGCCGGTCGCCTCGATGTCCGCCTTCTTGGCGCTCCCTCGTTCCGTGCGTCGCGTCCATGCCGGCCTCCCGGGGGTGTTCATCCCGGCGTAGACCGTGCCGGCGGACCGGACCGGCGGCGTTGAGGTGGATCAAAGCGCGCCCGGCGAGGGCCGGCAGGATGTCCCCCGTCAGGCAAGACGGGAGCGAACGATGACCCTGGTGCTTCGAACCACCCAAATCCGGACGGTACGCCGCGTGCGGGTACCGGTCGGACTGGCGCCGCTGAACGACGCGGGCCGACGGGTCGTCACCGATGGCTACCGCTACCGGAGCATCGGAAGCCTGCAGGCCCTGGCCCTGGCCATTGCGGCGTCGGCGGTGACGCCGGCGCTGCTTTGGCTCGCCCTCTGAACCCCGACGGAGCGAGGAGACCGGCGATGGACGACATCACCGTGCACCGGCACGTGCTCGACGAGTTGGAGTACGCCCCGATGATCGACGCGGCGCAGATCGGCGTCACGGTCGAGAACGGCATCGTGACGCTGACCGGGCATGTCCGGAACTACGCCGAGAAGGGCATCGCCGAACGCGTCACGCTCCGGGTCCGAGGCGTACGCGGCGTGGTAGAGCGGATCACGGTCCGTTACCCTGACGACCCGGCCGTCGGCGACGAGGCCTTGGCCGAACGCTGCGCCCGGGTCATCGAGTGGGACGCGCGCGTCCCCCGGGACTCGGTCACGCTCAAGGTCGAGAAGGGCTGCGTCACGCTGCAGGGATGCGTGCCGTACTACCATCAGAAGGCGGCCGTCGATAAGGCGCTGCGGCGGCTGGCCGGCGTCACCGACATCGTCAACCTCATCGCGGTGAAGCCGCCGGCACGCGCCGCCGAGGTGAAGGACAGGATCCTCGCGGCCCTGCGGCGCAGCGCCCGGGACCCGGACACGATCCGCGTGCACGTCGACGGCGACAAGGTCACCCTCGACGGGTGCGTCGATGTCTGGCGCGAGCGCGAACTCGCCGAGCGGGCCGCGTGGTCGGCCCCGGGGGTCCGGGCCGTCGACGACCGCCTGACGCTCGCCTGCTGAGGTTGGCCTGCTGCCGGTCGCGCTGCTTGAGATGGATCAAGGCCGGCGCCTCGGACCAGGGCCACGCTACCCGAATGGAGCCGGATTTCCGGCGGCGGGAGACGGTCATGAAGATCTCCAACATCATGGTCTCGGTCGACCTCGGGGCCGCGGCGGCGGACCGCGTCCAACTGGCGGCGAGCCTCGCCGAGCGTTGCGAGGCCACGCTGATCGGCGTCGCGGCGCGCCCGGTCCTGGCTCCCATGCCGGTCGGCGACATGATCGAGGTCGAGCGCGTCTGGGCCATCGAGGAGCGCTTGGCGGACGAGCAGATCGCGGCGGCCAAGGCCCTGTTCGAGCGCGAGGCCGGGGCGGCGCACAGGACTGACTGGCGCTCGGCCCCGACCAGCCCCCTGGCCTACCTCGCCGCGCAGGCACGCGCCGCGGACATCGTCATTGTCGGACGGCACGGTCCCGCGGACGGCGACCCGGGTCCGATGGGCGTGCCGGCCGGGGCACTCCTGATGGAGGTCGGGCGTCCGGTCCTGATCGCGCCGCCGGGCGTGGAAAGCCTCGCGGCGAAGCGGGTCGTCGTTGCCTGGAAGGACACGCGCGAGGCGCGCCGGGCCGTCCACGACGCGTTACCGTTCCTGACCCGGGCGGATGAGGTCCACGTGGCGGTCGTGGGCCCCGGGGCCGACGACGAGGGCGCCGAGGACGTCACCGCCTACCTCTCCGGCCATGGCGTCACCGTCACGACGCACCTGCTGCACAAGCCGGAGATCGGCGCCGCGGACGAGATCCTTCGGTTCGCCCGGCGCGAGGACGCCGACCTGATCGTGATGGGCGCCTACGGGCATAGCCGCCTACGCGAGTGGGTCTTCGGGGGGGCCACCCGCGACGTCCTGACGACGACGCCCGTCTGCTGCCTGATGAGCCACTGATGCGCTTGGCAACCACCCTTCCGGCGGGCACCCTGGCGCTGCTCGCCATCCTTCATCCGACTCATGCCGCCTTGGCCTGGGACCGGCAGGTCAAGCAGGGCGAGACGCTCGCCAGGACCAACTGCGCCCGCTGCCACGCCGTCGGGCGGGCCGGCGCGAGCCCCCTGCGGGTAGCGCCGCCCTTCCGCGAGTTGCACACGCGCTACCCCGTCGAGGACCTCGGCGAGGCGCTCGCGGAGGGCATCCGCACGGGCCACCCCAGCATGCCGGAGTTCCGGTTTGACCCGGACGAGGCCGAGGCCCTGATCGCCTACCTCAAAAGCCTCGAACGCTGAGCGAGGAGACCCCGATGTTCCTGCGCTGCCTCCTTGTCCCCACCGCTCCGGGCATCGACCCGACCAAACGGCTCGATGCGGCCCTGAGGCTCGGTCGGCCGCTGCACGCGCATATCGGCGTCAGCTTCATGGCGCCGGGCCCGGAGCACGTGCTCGCCGGGATGGCGGGCCTCGTGCCGATGGATTGCGCGACCATCGAGGCCATCGAGCGGGGCGTGCGGGAGTCCGCGGCCGAGGCTCAGGCGGCCTTGCGCGCGTGGTGCGCCCGCGAGGGGGTGGCATTCGGGATGTCGGGCGGGCGGCTGGACGCCACCTTCGCGACCTGGACCGAACTGTCGGGCGAGGTCGAGCCGCTCCTGACCCTGGCGGGCCGCGTCAGCGACCTCGTCATCGTCGACCGGCCCGACCCGGCACATCCGTTCACCGGGCGGGCGCTCGACACGGCGCTGTTCTCGGTGGGGCGCCCGACGATGATGGTCGGCGAGACCGTCCCGTACGACCTGCTGGACCACGTCATGATCGCCTGGAACGGCAGCCTGGAGGCGACGCGCCTGATCGGGCAGTCCATCACGCTCTTGCACGAGGCCGCCCGGGTCACCGTGGTCCACGCGCGGACTGAGCGCTTCGAGGAGGCGCGGGCGGCGGACCTATGCGGCTACCTGCGCTGGCACGGCATCGTGGCGGAGGCGGCTACCCTCGACGTTGGGGACGGGCCCTCGGTCGGCGCGGCTATACTGGCCGAGGCCGGGCGGGGGGACGCCTCGATGTTGGCGCTGGGGGCCTACACCCATAGCCGCGTGCGCGAGTTCCTGCTTGGCGGCGTCACCCGCCACGTCGTGGAGCACGCCCGCATCCCGGTGCTCATGGCGCACTGAGCCCGGCCTCGTCGTCCGCACCGGCATCCGATGTCTGGAACGGAAAGAGCCGCCCCCGGGTCGGAGGCGGCTCGCGGTCGCGCCGTGGTATGGGCGTGTCAGTGGATGGTCTCGCGGGCCAGCGCCCGTTCGCGCATGACCTGCCGAGCATACGCGGTTGCGATCATCCGGAGCTCGACGTCATCCGGGATCACATGGACGTAGTACCGCTGCGTCAGCTCGATGCTTGTGTGGCCGAGGAACTTCGACACCGCCGCGATGTCGCCGGTCGCCCGGTACATCCGCTCGCCCGCCGTACGGCGCAGGTCGTGCAGGGTCAGGTTCTCGATCCCGGCCTCGCGGCAGATGCGTCTGAACCGGTGCATGGCGGCCGCGTAACCGATGGGTGCACGCCGTCCAGACAACTCCCCGCATTGCCGGGTGTACTGCCAGACGAACTCGCGGTGTCGGCCCGCTGCCGCCTCGGCGTCGAGGAGGGCTCGGATCTCCGCGGTGATGACCACCTCGTGGTCCCTGCCGCCCTTCATCTTGACCCTGATGACGTTGGCCTCGTAGTCGACCTGGCTCCAGCGGATGAGCGCGTCCCTCCGGCGCAGTCCGGAGAGCAGGATGAACAGGACGAGCGGCCAGAAGTCGCCGGCGACCTTTTCGAACGCCAATTCCTCCGCCACCGTCATCGTCCTCACCCGGCGCTGGCCTGGCGTCAGGTGAGACTTCCACCTGGGCTCGGCGGGCAACGGCACCTTCCAGTTCTTCCTGGCCCGGCCGAGGAGCGCACTCAGGCGCTTGACGACGCGGAGGTTGACGGTGGCCTTCGAGATGAAACCGTTCTCGGGGCGGCCGAACCTGTGCTCACCGAGCCGGAGGGCGACGAGCCTCGCGACCATGTCGTCGTCGATCTCGGCCAGCGGGGTGTGCGGCCCGATCTTGTCGATCAGCCAGTCGAAGCCGATGTCGTAGTCCTCGGCCTTCACGTAGCTGTCCCCGACCTCCCGCATGAAGCGGGTGACGGCATCGATGAGCGTCATGCTCACTGCACCGTCGGCGGCCGCCTTCTTGATCTTCTCGACCTCGCTCTCCTTCCACCGACGGGCGAATGAGATGGCTTCCTTCTTGGAGGCCAGCTTCGTCGAACCGTTGAAGCGGTTGCCCGCGACGGTGAAGGAGCAGTAGTAGAACTTGGAGTTTTGCGGATTCCAGACGCCATGGCTCTCTGACATGTCTTCGTCCTCTCTTTTCCTGGATTGATGGGTTTCGGGTTTGCTGACGCGAATGACTTTGGGAATTGAGGGTTTGGCTGTGGGGGCTGGAGGCCCCCGGGCGAACGGCCGGAAATCCCGGGGCATGGCTCAGGGCTTCCTGCGGGCCAGCCGGGCGGCGCGCCGCTGGGCGTAGTCGGGGTTTGCCGGGAGGGGCTTCGGTCGTCCGGCCAGCGCATTCGGGAACGGTGCCGCCTTGGCCACCGCGGTCCGTCGCCGCTTCACGAAGCCTTCCAGGTCGTCGGTCAGCACCCGCAGGCTGCGACGGTCGCCGCCCCGTCCGACGTCGATGGCTACGAGGCTGCCGTCGTCGACGTGTCCCTGGACGTGTCGCAGGCTGATGCCGAGCCGCTCGGCAACCTCCTGCAAGGTGAGCGCGCCCTGCAGCAACAGCGCGATCTCCCCGGCTTCGGCCGGTCCGTCTTCATGGTCGTGGATACGCAACATCACGTCCTCTTTCGAAGCTGCGGAAAGGTCTCGGAGGGGGCGGATCGGCCGACACGAGGCATGGGTGTCCGGCCGGGCTACCGGGGGTAGCCGCGCCTCTTCGACGTTCCTGGTTGGGGGTTGGGTCTCAGGCCGGTCGGGAGTGGTGACCCGGCCTACGAGGCGGCGTCGGCCAGCCTCGGCTCAGTCGTTCGGTTTGGTCCCCGCGGACCGGATACGCGCGGCATGGACGGCACGGTCGATCATGTCGGCCTCGTCCGTGGGGAACAGCGTCGTTCCGGCGTCGGGCCGCGTGATCTCCACCAGAACCAAGGCGAACTCGTCCGTCGGGTTGAGACCGTCGACCGTCACCGCCGCCGACGCGCCGGCATCCACGACGCCCTGCATCAGCCGTCGGATGAGGGCCAGCCGCGCCGGGCTCGACGCATTTCGGTCGCCCCCTCCTGTGGATCCCGGGGATCCGATGCCCCCCGCGCTGGAAGCGCGTTGCCTTACGTGCCTGCTCATCTTACCGAGTCCTTCTCTCTGCTGGTTTCGACCCGGACGTCATGCCGGATCGACTTCTCTGCGGGTGGTGACCCGGGCGTAACGGACCCGGGGTTGAAGTGTTTGCTGACGTCGCCCGGGCTTAGAGCCTCTAACAAAA